>CAZKAS010000001.1:0-127517 GCA_964550875.1 uncultured Muribaculaceae bacterium
CCATTGTTTTCACTATGTTTGTAAATAGCGTAAACCATTGACGGCGTAAATTCTTTTGAAGATAAACCATAACGACCGCCAATAATTCTGATGTCTTTTCCTGCAAGTGCAGCAACTACATCTAAGTATAAAGGTTCACCAATTGAACCAGGTTCTTTTGTTCTGTCAAGAACCGCAATACGTTTAACTGATGCAGGAAGTGCTTCGTTGAAACGTTTTACGTCAAACGGTCTGTACAATCTTACTTTAACCAAACCGTATTTAGTACCTTTTGTTGCGTTCAAATAATCGATAGTTTCTTCGATAGTTTCGCAACCTGAACCGATAGCAATGATAACATCAGTAGCATCTGGTGCTCCGACGTAATCAAACGGATGATATTGTCTGCCTGTTACTTCTGCAACTTTATCCATATATTCTTGAACAATGTCAGGAACAGCATCATAATACTTATTAACTGTTTCACGACCTTGGAAATATACGTCAGTATTTTGAGCACCGACTTTACAAATCGGAGCTTCAGGTCTTAATGCTCTTGCTCTAAATTCTTCGATATACTTAGGTTCAACTAACTTTGCTATATCTTCATAAGCAATTTCTTCAATTTTATGAATTTCGTGAGAAGTTCTGAAACCATCAAAGAATTGCAAGAAAGGAACTTTTGCCTTGTAAGTTGCCAAGTGAGCAACCAAAGCCATATCCATTTCTTCTTGAACAGAGTTTGCAGCGAGCATTGCATAACCTGTATTTCTGCAACCCATAACATCAGTATGGTCACCAAAAATTGCCAATGATTGAGCCGCTAAAGCACGAGCAGAAACGTGAATTACATGAGGGAGCATTTCACCTGCAACTTTATGCATAACCGGAATCATCAACAATAAACCTTGCGAAGCAGTATAAGTTGAAGTCAATGAACCTGCAGCCAAAGAACCGTGTACAGCACCTGCCGCACCTGCTTCTGATTGCATTTCCGCAACTTTAACTTCTTTGCCCCAGATGTTTTTCTTGTGTTGTGATGCCCATTCATCAACCCATTCACCCATTGTAGATGAAGGAGTAATGGGGTAAATTGCCGATACTTCGCTAAGAGCATACGCAACATGCGCTGCAGCGTAGTTACCGTCAACAGTTATTGTTTTTCCTGCCATATTATTAGATCCTCCTTTAATACTTCCTAATAAATGTAGTTTTTATAACTAAAAGATAGCGTGAACATATTAAAAAAACAACCTTTTTTGAGGTTTCTTTAAGTTAATTTTTTGCCAAAAATTTTTCTTCTTTTTCAAAAAACAAAAACAAACAAGCACGGCACATTCAAGAGAGTGTCAACTTGTTCCGTCGCACTGTAAACCATTTATTGCAGGTCAAATTAATCTATTTGTTTATTATAGTCAAACCTTGACAACCGATAGCTTAAATAGCAACTTATAACCAACATCAGACCGCCTAAAAATATAAAAGTATGAGCAATACCAATCATTTCAGCGACAGAACCGGCAACAAAACTACTCAGAGATATTGTACCTCCATAACAGAGCGCATTCATACTCATAACCCGACCTCGTTTATCATCAGCAACGATATTTTGCAGTAGCATATTTTGCGGAACAAGAAAACAAGTCATACCAAAACCGGCAATAAACATTAAAAATATTGCAATTATTTCATTATTTATACAACCCAACAACAAGTATGCAACACAGATGGCTACGCAACCCCCAAACATTATTCTACGCATACCATTAGTTGTCATTTTGATTGCCAAGAGCAAGGACGCTATCAAAGAACCAACTCCGGTCGCACCGAGCATAAAGCCCAGAACATCAGCATTTGCATGCAAAATTTCGGAAGTATAAACCGGCATTAACATTGGATAAGCAAGTAGTAAAAAGCAAAATATTGCCATATATAATTGTGATTCAGAAATTGCCGGATGTTTTAAAGTATAAGAAAATTCTTCTTTTAAACTTTGTAAAACCGAAGTATTTTTTACTGATTCAGATTTCACATCAACTATTTTCATTTTTTTTACAAGAAAAATGTTTGGCAAAATACATAAAAAGTTGATTAAAAAACAAATTCCGATATTTGTGTAAGCAATCAACAATCCACCGATTGCAGGACCGACAAATCTTGCCATATTAAAACAAGAAGAATTTAAAGAAATTGCATTTTGTAAATCTTTTTTATCATCAACCAACAAGACAAACGTAGATTGCCTAAGAGGGGCATCAATAGCGGCAATACAATTCAAAAGCACACCAAGAGCAATGATAATAGGAATATTTACCAGTCCTGTCATTGTAAAGAAAGTAATCAAAAGTGCTTGCAGAGCAAACAAAATTTGTACGGCAAACAGTAATTTATGTCGATTAAATTTATCTGCAATCACGCCCGCAAACGGAGTAACCGCAAAAAGAGGTATCGCATTAAAGAACATTACCGTACCCATCATAAAAGGTGATTTTGTTAAATCATAAACAAGCCAACTAATAGCAATATTTTGAATCCAAATTCCAATCTGGCAAATTGCCAATCCGGGGAAAAACAGCCTAAAATTTCTGTACTTAAAAGCCCTAAACATAGTTTTAAGTTTGTCCATAAAGACTCCTTTTTTGTTTTATTATACAACAAATTATATTTGTCGAAAATAAATATGACAAGTTTATGGTACAATATTTTTGATACAAAAATAACCCAATTTTTTTTGAAAGGAAAGAAAAGAAATGAAAAAGATTATTTTAACATTATTAATTGCCATTTTCACATCAATTCCTTCATTTTCGGCAACATATAATGCAGAATCAAAAGTACCGGAAATCGGCAAACTTTTATTAACGAAAAACGGAATAACAATTACAAATATTCAATTCAAAGTGGTTTCAGACGATGTTGACAACTCCGATTTTGCGACAAACAAGATATTGAATATTTCAAAAGCAAAACTTTCATTTGCTGGTAATGATAATGAAGTTGCAGCAGTTGTCGGAAATGAATTAGGACATCTTATTGCAGGACATGCTTCAAAGGCGAAAGTATTATCCTCACTTCAATCAACAGACACAACAACAAATTCTTCTGACATAATTTCTTCCGCTATGGTCAGTTATCATTCGACAAAAGAAGAAAAAGAAGCAGATGCAATTGCAACAAACTTAATGGCGAATGCAGGATACAATCCGTTAGCATTAATTGTTGTTTTAACGAAACAAACAGGTTCAACATGGGACGCACTGGCAGGCAGACCGGCAAACAGCGAAAGAGCAATAAGTGTATATGATTATGCGACTTATGCATATCCCGAAAAAGTTAAAGCAGGTTACAATTGTAATGAGTACAAAAACTTTTTAACTTATGCAAACACTGTTCTTGACCAAAGAAAGGCAAGCCCAAAATTAGAAAAAAAGAACACAAAGAACATAACAAAACTCAGAAAATCAACTCTTTCAAGAATTAAAAAATTCAAAATCAGAGGAGGTAAAAGCGGTTGGGACGCTGTTTACAATTTAATGACGGCAACTCCGTAGTAAAAAGAACAAAGCAAAAGAGGAACTATTAAAAGTTCCTCTTTTTTATTCCGTAAATTTTCGGGATTGCGGAATTAACGTTTTTTATCCGTCAAAATAAAAAGACTTATTAAATCATTAATTTGAGCCATTTGACGTTGATAATCTCTTGTATTTGATTCAAGTTGCATAATTTGATTTTTATATTCTTGAATTTTCATAGAACATTCCGTAACGGAAGAATTGAGAGTTTCTTGAACTTGTTGTGCTTCCTGAAGAACACTGTTCATGGAAATACCCAATGCTTCAATAGTTTGTCTGATAATTTGAGCACCTATTTGTTTTGAAACGCCGGCAGGGAGTTGAGAAATTAATTTTTTCAAAACTGCAACATTAGTAGGCATTTCAGGCGCATAAGAATTAAACGCAACATTCTGAAGCGTAACAGGAGTAGAAGAAGGAATAGAAAACTGAACAGCTTCATCAGCAGTAACAGAAATCGGTTGCGGCTGAAGCATTTGATTGTCATTAAGCGTATTCAATTCATTAATATCACTTTCTACAATTGTTTCTTCCTGAGGCAAAACAAATTTTTCCGGATCAGAAACAACTTGTTCTTGCACTGTCAAATCTTCATTATACATAGCCTGTCTTTTCAAGGCTTCAACTATCTTTTTTCCCATATTTTCAGGGAGTTGGTTTGAGGACATAACCAATACCTTTCTGTAATTAATTCATGATAAACATCTAAATTTGCAAAAATTATAAACAAAAATTAATTATTTTTCAAGAGAAATAAAAATTTTAAGAATATTCAAAAAGAAAAAAGAGAATAAAGAATTGAATAATTAATTTTTTGTTAAAATAAAGTTAATTTTGTAAAAAGTATATTATAAATGAGTAGTAAAGTTACAGTTTTAATAAAGGAGAAAAAGAAATGGCAATCAGACCTTTAGGAGATAATTTAGTTATCGAAATTATAGACGATACAGAACAAACATCAGGAGGAATATTCATTCCTGACAGCGCAAAAGAAAAACCGCAAAAAGGTAAAGTAGTTGCTGTAGGAACAGGCAAAACATTGGACAGCGGAGAAAAAGCACCAATGGAAGTCAAAGTTGGAGAAATTGTTTTATATGCAAAATATGCAGGAACAGATGTAAAAGTTGATAACATTACATACAAAATTCTCTCAGTAAAAGATGTTTTAGGCTAAAAAAATAGTTTTTAATGAAGAAGCACGCAAAGCTCTTTTGAGAGGCATTGATGCGGTAGCAGATACAGTAAAAATTACACTTGGACCCAAAGGAAGAAACGTAATTTTAGAAAAGAAATTTGGAGCACCGCAAATCGTAAATGACGGAGTTACAATTGCAAAAGAAATTGAACTGGAAGACGGACTTGAAAATTCAGGAGCACAACTTTTAAAAGAAGTTTCTTCAAAAACAAATGACGTAGCAGGTGACGGAACGACAACAGCATCAGTTCTTGCTCAAGCAATTGTCAGAGAAGGATTGAGAAATCTTACGGCAGGCGCTAACCCAATTGGAATTAAGAGAGGAATGAGCAAAGGTGTTGAAATGGCTATCAACTCAATTAAAAAGATGGCTCAAACCGTTGATTCAAAAGAAAAATCAGCTCAAGTAGCATCAATTTCAGCAGGAAATGATTCTTCAATAGGAGAATTAATTGCAGATGCTATTGAAAAAGTTGGTCATGACGGAGTTATTACCGTAGAAGAATCAAAATCAACAGGAACAAATCTAAAGTTAGTTGAAGGTATGCAATTCGATAAAGGATATATTTCACCTTATTTTGTAACAGATGCCGAAAGAATGGAAGCAGTTCTTGAAGATGCATACGTACTTTGCGTTAATAAAAAAATCAACCTTATTTCAGACCTTGTACCAATTTTAGAACAAGTTGCCCGTGACGGACGTTCGTTATTGTTAATTGCAGAAGATGTTGAAGGTGAAGCACTTGCAACATTAGTTGTAAACACCATGAGAAAAGTATTAAGAGCAGTAGCAGTCAAAGCACCGGGATTTGGCGACAGAAGAAAGGCAATGCTTGAAGATATCGCAATCTTGACAGGTGGCGAAATGTTCACGGAAGAACTCGGTATCAAACTTGAAAACATTACCGTTCAAATGCTCGGTCAAGCAAAACGTGTTACGGTTACAAAAGACAATACAACAATTGTTGTCGGTGACGAACATAAAGAAGCAGTTGCAGAAAGAGTAAAATTGATTAAACGTCAAATTGAAACTTCTGACAGTGAATATGATAAAGAAAAACTTCAAGAAAGACTTGCAAAATTAGCTGGCGGTGTTGCTGTTATCGAAGTCGGAGCAGCTTCAGAAGTTGAACTAAAAGAAAAGAAACTCAGAATTGAAGATGCTTTAAATGCAACAAGAGCAGCAAAAGAAGAAGGTATCGTCCCGGGTGGCGGTGTTGCACTTATTCGTGTAATGCAAACTTTAGCAGAAAAACTTGAAACAACAAAATTTGACTCTGATGATGAAAAAATCGGTTTCAAAATTATGTTGGATTCACTTCATATTCCGCTTAAACAAATTGCAGATAACGCAGGTTTAAAAGGAGAAGTCGTTGTTGAAGAAGTTAAAAAACGTCCGACAACAGAAGGTTACGATGCCATGAACAATGCTTATGTCGATATGTTCAAAGCAGGAATTGTTGACCCCGCAAAAGTTACTCGTTCAGCACTTGAAAATGCTGTATCAGTAGCATCAATGTTATTGACAACAGAAGCAGCAGTTGTTGATATTCCGGAAAAGAAAGGCTGCGCTCCTGCAATGCCTGATATGAACGGCATGGGTGGCATGGGCGGTATGATGTAATTTCCGAACAAGAAATTTACGCAACACGCAAAAAAGAGGACTTTCAACTCAGAAAGCCCTCTTTTTTATGGAAATATTTTTCAAAAATAATTAACAAAATATTGTAAATAAATAAACATCAAAATGTAAATAATTTTTCAGCAATTTGTAAATAATTTATTTAACGCAAATGAACAAAGTCAACGAAAATAACTATTCCAGAAAATATAATGAAAATAAATGATTGCTTTTATGTAAATAAAATGATACCTTATTGTTGATACAGGAGATTTTCCCAATGGAAAAATTTTTAGATTTAAACTTACCACAAATTCCTTTTGACAGTGACTTATTAGAATTAATAATGAAACTTGAAGTCTTAAGAAACCAAATCGCACCATTAGAGATAAACCCACGCTTATTTGTTCAAGTTAAAGAAATTTTCTATATGATTGAAAGTTTACAATCTGCACGAATAGAAGGAAACAGAACAACTATTTCCGACTATGTTTCATCAAAATTTGAATCATCTTTCAATCCTGAAAATATAAGAGAAATCAACAATATTGAGAACGCAATTGAATATGTAAATTCTTGTTTTAGAGAAAATGAAAATTTTAAAATTTCTGTTTGGTTTATAAAAGAATTACATAGCATTATAACAAAAGATTTAAACATCGAAGGAAGCAAAGAAAGCGGAAAATTCAGAACTTGTAACGTGAAAATCAACAACGCTTTACATACCCCACCGGAATCTTTTTTAGTAAATCAATATATGAATGATTTAATTGAATGGATTAATAAAGACGGTAAAATGCAAGAACAACTGTTAAAAATTGCAATTGCTCACCACGCCTTCACTTGGATTCACCCGTTTGATAACGGAAATGGGCGAATGTCGAGAATTTTAACTTATTCAATGTTAAGACAATATAATTTTGATATGGCTTTTTTACTAAATTCTACCGCCGTATTTTGCATAAACAGAAATAAATATTTTGATATGCTACAAAAAGCAGACGAAAACTCCAACGAAAGCAAAAAAGCTTGGTGTGAATATGTATTAAACGGTTTATACAACGAAATGTCAAAAATAGCAAAACTAATGCAAAAACAGTTTTTTACCGAAAAAATTGTAAAACCTGCCATTAACAGAGCCTTTGATTTTAAATTTATTAATGAGGATTATAAGAAAGTTCTTGAATTAGTACTAAAAAATGATTCCATTAAATCAAAAGACATACAAGAACTTTTTGCAAAAGAAAAAACAAACAGACAAGTAACTTCTTTGATTGCAAAAATGATAGAGGCAAATTTACTACAAAAAACAGAACCGAACGCAAGAACATACGTGATAAACCTGTTAAGCAGGGACTTAGCTCGAGGAATAATAGAATCCTTGCATAGAGAAAATTTCATAAGTATCGAAGAATAAATTTTCCACCTCAAAACAAAAAGAGGACTTTCAACTCAGAAAGCCCTCTTTTTATCAAATAAAAATCTACCAGCTGACATCTTTTCTTAAATAGTCCATGTTTCCTTTCATTACAACCCAAGCAGTGCAACCACGACCTGTCGTTCTACAATCGCTAAGCGTATACATTGTTTCGTCAAGTGTTCCAATAGGAACAATACCATATTTTGTTATCCAAAATCTAAAAACATCTTTTCCGGACGTATTAGGTCCTTTGTCGCCATTTACATCAACAATAAAATGTCCCATAGAATATTGTAAAGACTCAGATGTACCTTTAACCGTGTAGGAGGGAGAGTTTTGTATCAATAAAGACATTCCGTCATTTAGTCTTACAAGATAATACTTACTCTGATTTAAGTTCATATTAACCCAGTCACTACCGTCAAAAAACTTATACATTCCGCCATTTTCAGTTGACCAACAATCACCACCCGATTCAACACCACAATTTTTTTGCACATTCAAATATTTAACAAATGCATCACCGAAGTTTTTCGTCACGTCTGCCGACAATCTTCCAAAATATGAAGGATTAAGTTCTCCATAATCAGCAACCATTCGTAGACATGCCTGAGAAAGTACGGAATATGCCTTTTTGACAGCGACAACAGTTTCTTGTTCATTCGTTTTATTCATCAATGAAGGTATTGTCATTGCCGCTATAATACCTATGATTACAAGTGTTATCAACACTTCCGCCAATGTGAAACCATTTATCTTTTTCATAAGAACCTCTTTCTTCTTGAAGTAAGTAACGTGCACTATAATGGACGAAAATTATTTATGGCTTTATAATTGGATTACTTCGTCGCTTTGCTCCTCGTAATGACAGTAACTGCAAGACTTTATTCAATATTCGTCACTGCTACACATGTACAACTGCGAGGGATTTATTTTTCAAAGAAATTATTTCTTTCAATTTTTATTTTGAAAGTTTTTTTCCTTCTATTCTCATTATCGGAATTTTTTCACCCGACTTCAAGACATAGGTTCTCTTCTATTCTATTCTATTAAAGAGCCTATCCTCATTGATTTTCCGTGTCAAGAAATTCAACTTTACATTTCTTAACATCTTTGAATTTGTTTCTTTTTCGTAATGTTTTTTAACGCCAAAAATAACTTATAATTTAAACAAAAAATTTTCTTGAGAATAAAAAATAAATATGCAATAATACTTATTAAAAGCGAGAAAAATATGCAAAAAAAACTTTTAATTGTTGATGATGATACTGATATTAGAGAACTTTTGGAGTTTGACCTTGCTCAAAGCGGATATAATGTTGACACGGCAAAAGACGGCAGCGAAGGATTACAGAAAGCATTAACTAATAATTATGATTTAATTTTGCTGGACGTAATGATGCCAAAAATAAACGGTTTTGATGTTTGTAAAAATATTCGCAACAAAAAACCTGATATTCCTATTTTATTATTGACTGCAAAAGGAACGATTACAGACAAAACTACAGGTTTCAATTCAGGAGCAGATGATTATATTGTAAAACCCTTCGATATTCAAGAAGTTTTACTTAGAGTTCGTGTTCTTTTGAGAAGAAATTCCAGAAATGAAATAACTTCAAAAAACAGTCAAGAAATCTTAAAAGTCGGTGTTTTTGAGCTGTTTCCGGATTACCTTGAAGTTTCCATTAAAGATAAAAAAATAAAATTAACACCAACAGAATTTGAAATTTTATACTGTTTAATGCAATATTTTGACAATTCTGTTACGTTAGCCGTACTACTCAATGAAGTATGGGGATATGACAGTGACGAAGATGTCAGAATGTTAAGAGTGCACGTCGGTGGTTTACGTCAAAAAATCGAAGATGACCCAAAACACCCGATATATCTGCAAACCGTAACTAATGTCGGCTATAAGTTGACACCTTTTGAGGCTGAAGAGTGAGAAAATTTTTGAGAGTTTTTCATATTCACAGATTAAAAATTGTTGAACAAGTTGTTATTGTTGCTATTTTTTCGCTTATTATTCCTCTCATAATAACAGGGATTATCGTAAATAATGCTAATAGACAATCTTTAGCAAAAGAATTGCGAAATGTTGCCATTCTAATTGCAAAAAATGTTGATAGAAATATTTATGATACATTTAAGTCTGATGATGCCAAAATAAAAGAAATTGCTCTTGCAATAAAATATTTACCTGACAACGAAACAATAAATCGTTATTTACAAAATTATTTAAAAACTAATGAAATTTTTTCAAACTTACATATAGAAAAAGTTAATCCTCATAACCTTCCTGTCTATATTTCAGAATCAGGACATCTTGATCCTTCATCAGGAATCATAACCGTTTCCGAAAAACTGGATAACAACCATTACCTCATAGGAACAATGGACAAGGAATATTTGCATACTCAAATTTTCAAAGGAATTAACGAACCGATAAGAGAAATTTTTGTATTATCAGGCAAAGGGAAACTGGTATCTTCTGTAAATTATAATGAAAAAGATTTTCAATCCTTATACACATTAATTCCCAAAAACATGGAAAATGGAACAACTATTTCTATCGGAAAAAATCATAATCAGCCCATAATTTGTACAAAAATGCAATCAATGGACGTAATGATTATAGTAAATACAACAACAGAAATTATGGAAAGAACCATTTATTTTTCTGCTTGGAAAATTCTTACTGCAATGATTGTGTCAGCAATTGCCAGTTTGCTCTTCATTACAATGTATCTTTCTTATTTATATTTAAACATAAGACAACTATTTAAAGGAATTAATGCACTGACAAAGGGTAATTATTCTCGTAAAATCAGACTTTTAAAAAATATTTTGACTCCGTACGAACTTGTATATCTTGCAAATGAATTTAATAAGGCAGCAGATGAAATCAATGATGCTTATTCAAAACTTGCAAAACAAAAAGAAGAATTGGAAGTTTTGGATAATTTCCGTTCAAACCTTATAGATACCGTTAGTCACGAATTTAGAACTCCTCTGACAAGTATAAAAGGTTATTCCTCAAGACTTATGAGAACAGATATTACCATTGATAAAGCAACTTGGAACAAGTCATTAAAGGTCATAAAGCAACAAACAGAAAGATTAAGTCGAATGATAGAAGATTTGTTGGTTATTCCCGACATTGAGGGCGCTCATCTTAATATGACTTTTGAATCTGTTAATGTTATTGAAAGTCTTGAATTATCGCTTATATCTGTTAAAAATATTGAAAACAGAGAAGTTATAAATAACGTTTCAGATGAGGATTTATATGTTTGTGCAGATAAGGACAGATTTGAACAAGTTTTGATAAACATTATAGAAAATGCTAATAAATACGGAAACGAAGACACTCCACTTATAATTGATGCCATAAAAGTAAAAAATAAAGTTACTATAATTTTAAAGAACTATGCACCATATATTGATAAACAAACCGTAAAAAAATTATTTGATAAATTTGTAAGACTAGATGACAAAACCACCAGAACGACTAGAGGAACAGGGTTAGGATTATTTATTGTCAAGGGTTTGTTGACAGCTATGGGAGGAACAATTTTTATAAAATCAACTCCTCAAAATGAATTTTTCACATACATAACATTACCGGCAGAGGAAAAATAATGGACTTTATGCAAGAAGCCATAAATATTGCGAAAAAATCAGGAAACGACTTGCCTATCGGTGCAATATTGGTAAAAGACGGAAAAATTATTGCAAAAGCCCATAATGAAAAAGAATGTCGAAAAGATGCAACCGCACATGCTGAAATGCTGGTAATTCAAGAAGGACAAAAATTTTTTAAAAAAACTATTTTAACTGATTGTGAATTATATGTAACTTTAGAACCATGCCCGATGTGTTCTTGGGCGATTTTAAGCACAAGAATTTCAAAAGTTGTTTTTGGGGCATATGACACAACTTATGGGGCTTTAGGTTCTGCTACGGATTTAAGAAAATTTTTAAACTCAAAAATCGAAATTATTGGCGGATTAAGGGAAGATGAATGCTCGAAACTACTGAAAGATTATTTCAAAAAGATAAGATAAAAGTTCTTTTGGATAAATATGCAAAAGAATATGATACCATTGATTTTATCAAAGAGGATCCGGTACAATTTGTCCATCTTTATAAAGATACGCAAAATATTGAAATTGCAGGATTTATTGCATCAATGTTTGCTTATGGAAAAAGAGAGCTTTTTATAAAAAGACTCAAAACATTTTTAACAAAAGATAAAAATTTGAGTGAATTTATTAAAATTTTTGATGAGAATGATGAACTATTGAAAAATTTTAACTATCGTTTTTCAAAGGGTGTTGATTTTATACAAATTTTGAAAATTTTACAAAAATTACAAAGCGAAAGAGAAAGTTTACAGAGCCTTTTTCGTTATCATTACGAAAGAAATCACGATATAGTTAAAATGTTCTCAGGAGTGACGGAATATTTTTATTCAAATGTTAAAATGGACGTTACGCAAGGATTTTATCATCTTTTACCCAATCCTCAAAAAGGAGGAGCAATCAAAAGAATGAACATGATGCTCAGATGGTTTGTCCGCAAATCACCTGTCGATGTAGGAATTTGGAACTTTATAGACAAATCTCAATTGATTATCCCGTTAGACGTTCATGTTGGGAACATTTCTCGCAAAATCGGTTTGTTAACGAGAAAAAACAATGATATGAGAAGTGCAATGGAAATTACTGAAAATTTGAGAAAATTAGATGAAAAAGACCCGACAAAATACGACTTCGCACTATTCGGTCTTGGCATAAACGGAATTAATTTTGAATAAATTATAAGATTTATTTTATTTTGGCTGAACTAAAAAAGGACAAGACCGGAAAAGTCTTGTCCTTAGTGTTATAAAGAAAGCTGGTAACGGGATTTGAACCTGCGACCTACTGATTACGAATCAGTTGCTCTACCGACTGAGCTATACCAGCATTTCCTATTCCATTATATTAAATCAATCTTTTTTATCAAGTTATTTAGTCTAATGAAAAAATATCTTGTAAATCCGCATAACTCAAGCTCTTTCCGATATTTCTGTCAACAGAAATTACCGAGTCAACAAGATTTCTCTTTTGTTGTTTTAGTTTTTGTATTTTTTCTTCAACCGTACCTTTTGTAATAATTCGATATACAAAGACCTTCTTCGTCTGTCCGATACGATATGCTCTATCTGTTGCCTGATCTTCAACCGCAGGATTCCACCATGGGTCGTAGTGAATTACATAGTCCGCACCCGTCAAATTCAATCCGGTTCCTCCTGCTTTCAAACTTATCAAGAAAATCGGTATTGTCGGGTCTGAATTAAATCTTTCGACAACTTCTCCTCTGTTCTTCGTCTTACCCGTTAAGTATTCGTGCTTGATACCTTCCTTTTCAAGCCAAGCCTTTATAATATCCAACATATCAACAAATTGACTGAACAACAAAACTCTATGCTTTTCTTCAATAATTTGCTCAAGCATTGACTTTAACTGCTCAAATTTACCCGACTGAATGTGTCCTTTTTTACCCTCTTTGTCGTAAAGTTTCGGGTGACAACATATTTGACGTAAACGCAATAATGCCGAGAATATAGAAAGTCTGCTCTTTTCCAATCCGTTTTGTTCGATTGATTTGAAAAGTTCTTCCTTTGTACTATCCAATACTTCCAGATAAAAATCTTTTTGTTCCGGCGTGAGTTCACAATATGCGATGTTTTCAACTTTGTCAGGCAAATCTTTTGCTACATCTCGCTTCATTCGTCTTAAAATAAACGGATAAATCTGCGATTTTAATCGCTTCTCTACCGTCTTATCATCTCGTTCCGTAATAGGTGTAACATAACGATAGTTAAATTCATTTTCCTCAAACAAAAATCCAGGCATAAGAAAATCAAATACTGACCAAAGTTCTTCAAGCCTATTTTCAATCGGAGTACCGGAAAGAGCCAATTTATGCGATGACTGTAATCTCTTGACACTTTGCGCTGTCAAACTGTCAGCATTTTTAATATTTTGCGATTCATCAAGAATAATGTATCTGAAATTATGCTTAACCAGTTCATCAATATCTCGTCTGACAAGGGCATAACTCGTTATAACAACATCATATTTATCTATGTCTTTGAAAAATTCTTTGCGCTCAACTCCTGCTAGTTTTAAACACTTCATCTTAGGCGCAAATTTTTGAATTTCATTTTCCCAGTTAAAAACTACCGATGTCGGACAAACTACAAGATTTGGAGCCTGTTTGTTTTTTTCTTTTGCCTTTTGTATCAACGCCAACGCCTGCAATGTCTTTCCTAATCCCATATCATCAGCCAGTATTCCGTTTAATCCATATTGGTACAAAAACCATAACCAACTGAATCCCTTCGTCTGATATTCACGAAATTCTGCATTAATTCCCCTCGGAAGAGTAACTCCGTCCATTTCTGAAAACGTTGAAATTTGTTTCCAAAATTTTGAAAATTTACGACTCATTTTAAGCGTCATTTTAAGGTTTTGCATTTCCGATACAATTCCGGCACGATACGTTTTTACCACGTATTTATTGTCATCATTTCTATATACATCTATCGTATTGAATGATTTCATTAACGAAAAAATCTCTTGAACAGGAAGTTCAACAAAACCCTGTCCCTTGACCTTAAAATACTTGTTATTATCTAATACCATTTCATATATATCATTGAAAGATATTATCTCTTCGCCAATCTTACCATATAATTCTATAATAAAACTGTCCTTCGATTCTTCACAAAAATCCAATGAGGCACAAAGCTCAAAAGGCTTTTCCGCAAGTTTGAAAAATGTCATATTGTCTTTTTCTTCAAAAATCCAGTCAGCACCTGCTTTAGGCTTGTAATAATTATAGAAATCAATTGCATTCTCTCTTTCCATACCAAGATTGTTCGTTTGCATCGGTGCAAATTTACATCCTAAAAGCATTTGATATGCTTGCTCCTCGTGCAATTTATTCCTTTTTACATAATATAATAAATCTTCTTTCGGTTTTTTTACCGTAACATATGGTGTCTTATCTTGCTTGCTGTATGGAACTCTGGTTCCGTTATAATCAAACTCTAATGCTGCTTTTAAAGATCCGTCATAATCTAATCCCAAAGAAACAACATTCATCGGGTGTGTTTCTTCAAGAGCAAGTTTCTCAATAGCTTCTGTCGTTTCAACATCAGTTATTTTCTTTAATTTAGGCAATTCTTCATAAATAAATTTTGCACCTTCTGCATCTTTTATATCTGTAAATGATGCCTTTGTTAAATTTTGAGGAAGTGATGAAACTGCTATATTTGTCGGGAATATAAGATTTTTATATCTTCCCCATTGAAGTTGTCTTGAAAAATATCTGACTTCTTCAAACGGCAAAATATCTTCTCTGTCCGGACGTTTCCAAAACAAAGAAACAAGCACATTCCCTACCATTGAAAAATTTACACCTAAACCTAACGTCCATGTTTCATTCGTAAATCTTAATTTCGCCTTTGTCTTTCCATCAATAACTTCTTCGGCTTTTGATAACATCTTAAAAAACGAATCAAATTTTAAAATCGGAACATCATACCAACCTGCTCTTTTATCCAATCTTGATTGAGTTAAAAGCATTTTGAAAAGTTCAAGATTTACTTTTTGGGCATAATTTAATTCTAAATCTTCACCATTTCTCTGTCTTTCTATAATCTTTTTAAAAAGCCCCTCTAAATCACGAACTACTTTACCTGTTTCTCTCTCCATAACAAGAATGGAGAAAAAATTTTGTCGCCTTTTGGGATTAAAGTGAAAAACGTACGCTCCCTGCGGATCTTCAACAATTTCTGCAACTTCATCAGAATAATCAATCTGCATTTTATACCTTTTTTCGGCATAATGATCATATATATGATTGTCTATTGCCGTTAAACCTAAGGCAACAACATGTTTACACCACTCTTCCTTCAAAGGACAAGTACAACTCGGTATAATCTGACCCTTTTGAAACTTTAATGTTACATCATAATGATCTTTGTAACTTCCCTTTACCGTTGAAGATAAAACATTCCTCGTTAATTTGACATCTTGTACAAGATTCTTTTGGTAAACTTCATATCCTCTGCGCCAACTTCCAGGCTTTGCACTATCCTTGAGGAATTTATGGTTTAAATACACATTACTCATTCAGCTAATTTCTTTGTTCCTATCCAAATCCCGATAAACTGAATCTACAGTCCACGGACAGGTTCACTTTCCTTATACTCTGATTATACACGATGATTTTAATTAGGCAAGAAAAATATTAAGAAATTAGTAAAAATCAAACGTCGGTCTTGAAATATGTTTATCAAATCCCATTTCCTTTATAAACTCTTCTTCTTCCTTTAATCTTTTTCTTTTTTGGCTCGCAGTTTCCTTGGGACAAGAATTTTTTATAACATCATTTAAAACTACCCAACTTGACATAAAAATCGGATCCTTTAATACTTCAACTAATTTTTCATGTTCAGGGTGACTTTCATCGAATATTGCATACTTATCAACATTTCTTGACATTTCCGAAGATTCCCAACTCCTTAATTCCCAAAAACTTGCTGATATATTTAAGTTTTTCGCTATTTTTGCTAATTCCGCCATATCCATATAATTCAATGAACTTACAACATAATTTAGCGTCACGTTTCCAATGTGACCCTTCGCTTGCTCACTTGCTGCCCATTCTACATTCTTCATAACTCTGGCAAAATCGCCACCTCTAACAATCTTATTATAGGTTTCTTCCGTCGCTGCGTGTACGGAAATCAGCAATCTGTCTATTTTATCCGTTAAGCCTAATTTCGTTATATGCTCTTCATCACAAAATATTCCGTTGGAATAAATGCAAAAATTCAAATCAGGATATTTTTCCGTTGCTTTCTTTATTAACTTTTGGGCATGCTTTGAAACAAACACTTCTCCTAATGAACAAGGATGAAGCAATTTTGCATTCTTTAACATAGGAATAAATGTATCATCTAATAAGGAATCTAATTTCTCTACAACTTCTTTTTTATTACAATCAACTTTATCCCGACACATTACACATCTTAAATTACAGGAATGATCTATTGCAAAATTTACCGTTAACGGATATGGCGAATTAACACTTACTTCGTTTGGATCTTCTGTGTAATACGAAAGAGATCCGTCAGTTTCACACATAGTTAAGTCACAATACGTGTACTTTCCGTCTAATACATCTTGCCTAAAAGCTCTTGCCTTCTCTCCATTCCATATTTCATCAAAACTTTGCTCGAAAACATTACCATAACTATAATTATTTTTAAGGTATGGACACCAACAACAACAAGTTTCACCATTATCATATACTTCTATTGATCTGAAAGGGTGTAAACAAATTTGTTTTGTTTTCTTTGCCATAGTTTCTTCCTCTTCCGTTTTATATATTTTGTATATTCCTATTTTCCGCTATCGTAACCATTTTATGCAACTTGAATAAAATATACAAATTCTTTTGCCTTTTTTAACATTCCATATCTTCTAATGCTTCTTTACGTATCTCCGTAAAAAGACTGTTTAATATACAATGCTTTGAATTAAAAATCGGATTTCTTAACACTTCCTTAAAATCTTCAAATAATGGATTTTCTCTATTGAAAATAGCATAATCATCATAATTTTTAAACCACTCTATTTCTTCTCCCCAATTCTGAAATTCCCAAAATACAGCAGTAACATCTAATTCCTCTGCCAATTTAACAAACTCCGGCATCTCTTTATAATTAACTTTATGAGCAACAAAATTAATCAAAACTTCAGGAATTATTCCCTTTTTCTTCTCTTCACTTAACCATTTTAAATTTTTCATCACACAGTCAAAATTACCTGTTCGGGTAATTTTATCATACGTTTCTTTCGTTACGGCATGTATTGAAACTTGAATGGTCGATAACCTGTCCATAAGTCCTAAATGATTTAAAACTATTTCATTACAAACCGTACCATTTGTCATAATATTAAATTGCAGCTTGGGATACTTTTTCGCCACCTCTTTAATTAATTGACGGGAATGCTTACTGATTAAACATTCTCCTATCGAATTCAATACCAATTCTTCAGCATTTTTACAAACCGGTACATAATACTTTTCTATATTTTCTTTTAATTCTTTTTCTGAATAATAGCCGCCTCTGATAATATGATCCCGACAAGTTGCACACATAAGATTACAAGTATTATCATATGCGATTGTTACGTACTTTGGATAATTTGCCGTTAATGGCGGAGCCGTCTTTCTCGGCTTTAATCTTCCAAAATTACAAACATCTGTATGGCAATACGTATATTTTCCTGATATGACATCTCGCCTGAATGCCTTCGCCCTCTCTCCATTCCAAACTGCTTCAAAACCTTCCTCAAAAATATTTCCAAAAGAATAACAATCCGTATATTGAGCACAACAACAATTAATATTGCCATATTCATCTATTTCAACTTCAGAAAAAGGTGCCATACAAATTGGTTTGTTATTCTTTTTTGCCATATATTATCCAGCATTCTATGTTTTCGACATTCGATAACTATAATTTTAAAAGAAACAATACTGTCTGTAAATACTATAAATTCCCTAAAACTGCCTCTTTGATTTTATAAGCAAAAGAGAAAAATTATTATTTTATCAAATGTTGAAATATTTTTATCGCAATTTTTCTGTGTTCCAAAGCTTCAAAATGAAGTCCATCTACAGTTGAAACAGTTGCCACAAAATTTAAATCTATAAAGTCACTCCCTGTTTCCTGTGCAATTTTGCTATATATTTTCGCTAAACTCTTTGATTTTTTAACAGAATCTTTATCAAATAAAGTTGAAAAAACAGAACTTCTTAAAACATTTTCTGTTAACTCTGTCGGAGAAATTAAAATAATTTTTGCATCAGGTAATTTTTGCCGAACAATGTTAACAAGATTTTTAATTCCTGTCTTTATATCATCAATGGTTACTTCATATTGATATTGCAAATCATTTATCCCGACAGCAAGAATGATATAATCAAAATTCTGATTTAAAAGTTCAGGCAAAATTTTATAACCGGTATAAAATTTCCCTGCAGAATTATTTGAAAAAGCCGTCCTATTATTGCAACCTTCTTCAAAAATTTGAAAGTTATCAGCACAAAAACTTTTCAAAAGCCCTGACCAACGTACATTTTTATCAAATCTTGTACCGTCTTTGGGGTTAAATCCGTATGTATTACTGTCACCAAAACATAAAACTTTTTTTCATTTTCTTATTATATCAAAAAATTATTAAATTGGTTTTCGTTTTAACGCAAAAATAATTACATCTTATCTTTGTCAAAACTCCATAATTTGCAACTTCGAAAGCAAATTACCGGTTCGAGTCAAAAATCAAGACAACAAAAAAAAGACCTCTTTTGAGGTCTTTTTGAAGTTTGGACGAGAAGAGACTCGAACTCTTACACCGAAGGCGCCAGTTCCTAAGACTGGTGCGTCTACCATTCCGCCACTCGTCCTTACTTCTAAGGATACAGCAAAAAAATTTTATCGTCAAATTTATATCTCAATTCTGATTTCAAAAAATCTATCCCACGGAAATGAATATTGTATTTCATATTTACCGCTATTCAAAACTTTCTGAACAGTATTTTCATAGGTGAAAAATTTTTCTTTTACAACAGATAAATCTGTTTGATTTTCTTGTTTTAACACTTCTCGTAAATTTGCCTGATAAGCCCAATCATCTAAAAATCTCACTGTTTGCAACTTTTTAAAGGCATTTTCATCATAATTTTTTGTCAAAAATTTTGTTATCGCAGTAGCAATTCCTGACCCTAAAGAATTACCTGTTGTATTCCATGCAGAATAGCCGTAAAACTTTTCATTCAAACCATTTTGAAACATTTTTTCTACAAATTTATTATCGGCACCATTTGCATTTAATATGTCAACAACGAAAAAAGGTTTATCAAAACAAATAAAATCACCGTTGAAAGGTTTTGCATCAATATTCATAACGAGTTCACCCTGTTCTCCGACGAAATTATTAACATACATTATTAAATCTGCTTCTTCGACAGAAGAAACAGTTGCACCTGCCGTTGTAATTTGAGAACAGACTGAATTTTTCACTGAAATATCTTCATATTTTGAAAACAGATCAATATCGGAGGGATTTGTATAAACAGGTGCTATTTTCACTTTTTGCCCATCAGCAATACAACGAGAAAGTAATGTTAAAGGTATTTCATCTGCTCCTGTTTTAACAAACATTCCCTTTCTGGTTTGTGCCAACAAATCGAAATAATTGGCTTCTTTTACATTCAAACCGTATTTTGCACAATCATCTTTTGCAAATATCAAAGTATTAAATAGTCCGTCATCAAACATTTTTACCAATTTTTTATTAATAGTAAAATTGCGTTCTCGTGTTGTTAGCCAATCTACCAAAAATTCGGAAGGAATTTCTTTTGAAAGTTTTACCATTCTTTCTTTTGCGGTGTTATTTCCTTCAACTTCAAATCTATGCAATTCATATGAATATGAAAAAATCTTTTCGCCATATTCTGACCAATATTCTTTTTCTTCTTCATTGAAATTATTATTTGAAATACGCATTATGCTAGAGAAAACAAAAGTTTTGCAATTAGTTTTTTTCAATAGAATATTTCTTAATTTTAGAAGTCTGTTTTCAATTTCATTTTTGCTATCGTTACTTCTTCTTGATGGAATTAAGCCTCCATATACAAGCGTATCGACCGCAATTACCAAATAATCAACATTATTCAAATCTTCAAGCCATTCAAACAACGCTGTTCTATTTGCGGTTTTTGTTAAAGAACCAAGAAGATTTTTTGGAGGAAGATACAATTTAATATCTAAGTCCATATTTGCAATCATTTTAGGTAAATCATAACATACAGGTCTGTTATCTATCGGAATAAAGCCAATTTTCTTCATTATCCTACTCCCATTAATTTCTTTTCAATTTTTTGTACCTCATCAAGCATTTTTTGCTGAATAAATTTTGGAGATAAAATTTTACAATTTTCTCCATATTTCATCAATCTTTTGATTAAAGACTTTTTATCTTCTCCGGTATTGATAATTATTTTTTCTTCGTCAGTAAGTGACTGAATACGTTCACAATCACGTAAACGATAATTCACTATCAATCGTCCATATACAGCAAAAACAACTGCTGTAGTCATATTTAGCGACACAGCTCTTATTGGCAATATTTCAAGTTCCTCAATTTTTGGGGTAAAGAATTTGAAATTTTCTGCCTTTTGTGGATTATATGCAATTAAAAATACCTTGTTTGACTTAATTTCAACTTTTTTCGGAATTACAGTCATAACTTCACCTTCATAAGTTAGTTTTATTTTTTGAGATAAATCAACATATTTCTGAAATTGTGCAGCAAGATTTGAACTTTGTTTTGCCGTTTCTGATATTATTATTTGTTCAAGTTTTTCTAACAATTTTTGTTTTAATTCTTCAGATAGCATTTTTTGAATTTTTATCAAAATTTTATCCAAATCTTTCTTTTGATTTTCTATACAACAAAAATTAAATGCTTTATAAATATCGCTAATCAGATTAATTTCAAAATCTGTAAATTTAAATTCTTCAGGATATTTGTAAAGAGAATATTTTTTTCCGATTTTACGAACATCAAAGCCTGACATTTCAAGTGTTGCAATATATTTCAAAAATGTTTCCGGAGCTTCAATATTTTTGAATTTATTTTCATAATCCAATTCTTTTATATCTATATCATCTTGAATTAAAAGTTTTAAAAATTCTAAAACTCTTACGCAAGAATCATGGTGTTTTGCGCAATATGTCATTGTTCATACCTCGCTCTGATTTTGGATAACTTTTCCAATAAACAATCTCTTAAATAGGTTGGTTCCATTAATTCAAAATCACTGCCAAAAGAAAGTAATCTTTGAATAATTTTAAATTCACTGGTCGCAAGGCATTCAACTATTATTTCATTTTCACATTGTTTTATAATTCTTTCGTCTGAATTACATTTAAAAATCGCTGCCTCTTCTTCTAATACTTTATAAATGACTTTTATAGATTTTTTTTCAATATCCCTTTTAGGCAAAATAGAATGAATTTCTAAAATTTTTTCAGCATTAAAATAAGAAAAAGAATTACGTTTATAATACCAACCAATAACATAAAGTTTTCCTGCTTCACAAAAAATTTGTTCTGCTGAAATATTTATTTTTTCAACTTTTTTTGATGAAGTTGCATAAGTCATCACCAGCTCTTTTTTGACAGGTTTTTCTTCGTAAAATATTTGTAAAATTTCCGGTTTAACTTTTCTAAACGGTCTATCTTTATTTAATAAATTTAAATTTTCTTCATCACAATGAGGAGCAAAAATCAAATCATAAAAACGATTTAACTCAATAACGGTCTTCCATTTAGAATTATCTAAAAAATATTGCCTAATTTGAGCTAAAATTGCAATTTCTGCGGAATTAAACTTTACCTTAAAAGGGTGTAGTAACAGATTGTATTGATAATTGTTTGTCGGACAAGGTCTTGTAATCTTACACCCAACTGCTTTTAATGAATTAATGGTAACTCTGAGAGTATCATCAGAAACCGAACGCATTGTTATTTCATCTTGTTTCAACATTTCAATAATTTCAGCACTCGTCGACGGTTTTTCCATTAAAAGTTTTAAAATTTTAATTGCCCTATATGCTGTCAAACTGATATTTGAATATCCGGATTTTAAACTCAAATTCTCTTTCATCAGTTTAAATCCACCACACTAACTCCATCGCCACCTTCAACATCTTCTCCGGGACGAAATTTCGCTACATAAGGACTTTCTGCAAGATATTCTCGTATTGATTTCTTTAAAACTCCTGTTCCATGCCCGTGAATAATTATTGCATATGAAAGCCCTGCCGCACAAGCCAAATCCAGATACGATTCAACTTCTCTCATTGCTTCTTCATATCTAAAACCACGCAAATCTAAAGTATATGAAACATCATGTTTAACAAATTCAAAAGATTGTTTTTGTTGAACAATCGGTTTTGTTTTTTCCTTTATAATACTTTTATCATACATTGCCAATTTTTTAACCGGAACCGTAGTTTTAACTGTTCCCATAAGAATTACTGCTTTTTTCCCTTTGTCGGAAAATGCAACAAATTCAGCTTCTTGATTTAAGTCTTTAATTATAACTTTATCGCCTTTTAAAATAGAATTAACGTTTATATCACGATATTCTTCTTTTAAAGATTCGTATTCTTCATTCAATTTATCGTGAAGTTTTTTACGAATTAAGTTATTTTTTCTTATAGTTTTCATGGTATTTTCACGATTTTCATTTTCACGAAGATTTTTCAAAACATCTTTTATTTCATCACGAGCAGAATCAAACGCTGATTGAGTTTTCTTTTTGTAATCAGAAATAATTTTTCTTTTTTCCTTTTTTAAATCTTCAGATTGCTGTTCAAGTCGTATTCTTAATGCTTTAATTGCTTCCGCATCTTTTTTTGATAATTCGGCATTTTTAGCGGCTTCTTCCCACATTTCTTCTATTTTCGCAAATTTTTCAATATTTTTACCTGAAGTTTCAGAAAAAATTTCTCTTGAATCATTGATAATTTTTGTGTTTAAACCCAAATTTTCGGCGATGGTAATAGCATTACTGCTGCCGGAAATACCTTGTGTAAAGCGATAAGTAGGTTTTAAAGTTTCCGAATCAAAACGGACACTCGCATTTTCAAAACCTTTTTTCTCCACCGCAAGATTTTTTAAATCACCAAAATGAGTTGTTACAACAGAAAAAGACTGTTTTTCAACAAAATATTGTAACAAAGCTCTCGCCAGCGCCGTTCCTTCAGCAGGATCTGTTCCGGAACAAATTTCATCAATTAAAATCAATGTATCTTTGTCAGCACTATTACTCATTTGAATAAGATTTTTTATATGAGAAGAAAAAGTTGAAAGACTTTGAATGATATTTTGCTGATCTCCAATATCAGCAAAAATCTTTTTAAAAGGATAAATTTTTGCACTCAAGCAAGGAATATGAAAACCTGCTTTACTCATCAAAACACACAGTCCGATTGTTTTTAAAACAACAGTTTTTCCACCGGTATTTGAACCTGTAATAATTGTACAAAGATTGTCATCCCCTGCATTGAAATCATTTTCAATTACATTATCGCAAACTCGCATCAAAACAGGATTTCTCATTGATTTCAATACTATTTTAGGTTCTTCTAAAATTACAGCGGGAACACTTTCTGTTTTTTGAGAATATTTTCCTTTTGCAAAATGAAAATCAATATCCGCTAAAATATTTTGAGTAGAAAGAAGTTCTTCAAAACATTTTCCTATCTCCGCAGAAAAAGTCTTTAAAATCCTATCAGTTTCCAATTGAATATGAATTTCAATCTCTCGTTCACGATTATGAAGTTCTGTTAATTCTTTGGGCTCAATAAAAAAAGTTTGACCGGAGGCAGAAACATCGTGGACTATTCCTAAAATTTTGTTTTTTGCTTCTGCTTTAACTCCAAAAACAGTTCTTCTGTCACGCTGAGTATAAATTGTATCTCTGAGATTATTAGTAAAATCACTGTCAGAAAGAAGTCTTGTTATGGTTGATTTTATAGCAGAAAGAGTATCCGCCAAAGAATTATACAAATCTCTTAATACGGAAGAAGCACTTTCTTTAACTTTCATATCGGAATTTAACGTATCGAAAATTTTATCTTCCAATTCTTTTGAAACGAATAAATTTGTAGCAATAGCGTTTAAATTAGGAACTTCTTCCGAATTTTTATCAAGAAAAGTTTTAACCAATCTGGAAATTCTTAAAAGATTAGCAATATCCCAAATTTCCCGAGCGGAAAGTTTAATTCCGGACTTAGCATCTTTTAAGGAACTTGTTAAATCCGAAAAATTTTCAAGAGGAATTTTTAAATTCAAATCAAAAATAAGTCTTGCTTCTGAAGTAAAAATCAATTGTTCACGGATTTTTTCTATATCATCAAAAACAGTAGCAGACAGTGTTCTGAGTTTTCCCAACTCAGTTATTGCATTTTCAGATATATATTCTTTTACTTTGTCAAATTCTGTGACTTCTATTACAGGTTTCATGTAATTAATTATATGACAAATACAAATAACTTAGTATATCTTGTTTTTTATATTTTTTTTCATTAAAATTGTCACAAAAGAAAATGTATTGGAATTTCGGTGACCGAATATTATGAAAAAAATAATGCTTTGTAACCCTCCGGGAGATTTATCAGTAAATATAAAAAACAGGTATAAGTACGGAATAAAAGATATAGTTCCGCATACCATGCGAGCATGCAATGACTTAGGCTATATAGCTTCAATGCTTAGAAAAACCGATAATGAAATCTTTCTAAGAGATTACAAAATAGAACAAAAAACAGCACTGGATTTATTAGACGATGTTTTAACAAACAATCCTGATGTATTACTTTTCAAAACTGATATTACAAATATTTTTGAAGATTTAAAATTGGTAAGAATGATAAAATCTTCTAATCCTCAAATTGTTATAATACTTAAGAGTGAAATATTTTTTGATGCATCGGAAGAATTATTGTGTAATTTACCGATGGGAGGAGTTGATTATTTAATAGGTTCAGATGCGGCATTTGTTATGCCCCTTCTAATACAAGCGCATTATGAAAATCCGGAAATGCTTTATCAAGTTCCGTTTATAACACTATGTAAAAACGGAATGATGCATAAAACAAATTTTCATGCGCCACATGGAAACATTAATGATTTACCGTTTCCTGCAAGAGATTTAATGAATAATGAAAGATACGTCCGCCCTGACAATAAAAAACCGATAGCAACAATTATTACCGCAAAAGGTTGTGCATATACTTGTTTACATTGTAAAGAACATATTTTAGCAGACTGTACAATGAATGTCAGACCTGCGAAAAAGGTTTTTGATGAAATGTACGAGTGCTACCAAAAATACGGAATTACAAATTTTTATTTTTCGTCCGATACGTTTAATCATAACGAAAAATGGGTTGAAGAATTTTGTGATTACATCATTGAATCGCCAATGAACGGACACGTTGAATGGATAGCAAACATTAATGTAGCATCATTCACTGAATATATGGCAATAGAAATGAAAAACGCAGGTTGTTCAATGATAGTAGTAAGATTTGACAGTGGTTCAGATGATACCCTTGTCAGATTAAACAGAAAATTTTCAATAGATGAAAGTCTTAATACCACAGATATTGCAAGGAAAAACAGACTTAAAATTTACGGAATATTTTCTATCGGATTACCTTGGGAAACAGACGGACATATAGAAGCAACAAAAAAGTTAATTTTAAAAACATGTCCTGATTTTATTTCTCTAACATTTCCTGTTGCATATCCTGATTCAGTCATTGAAAAGCATTTCAGAGATGAAAACATATTGAGAGAAACTCTTTTTGAAAATGAAAAGATAAAGATACCGGCACTTGGAACAAAGTTTTTAACACATAAAAAACTAAAATCATACAGAAAAAAAATTCTTTTCTTGTATTATTCAAGCCCGAGATATTTTTTCAGAAAAATAACGGAAACATATAGAAACCCCTGTAAATTCAAGGACTATATTTTATTTGTCTGGGATTTATTTAAAAAACAAAAGACAGAATAAAATTTAAAATATAGAAAAGAGTATTTTTGTTTTAAATGAAAAGAGGAAGTAATGGATTGTTGTCCGCAAGATTTTATTCCACAACAAAATCTTCAAAATACACAAATGACTGTATTTTATATTAATGATACGCATGGAGATGTCACGAAAACCTGTAAACTAAAAACAGCACATGATAAATTTAAAAAACACAACAAAAAAAATTCATTAACCGTTGGAGCAGGGGATTTGTATTTAGGTGGAAATATTCAGCGTAATTCTGCAATGACAAAAATTTATAATGCAATAAAAATGGATTATACAACGGCAGGAAACCACGAATATGACGCAGGTTCCGATTTTTATGCCAATAATATGCAAAAAGCAAAATTTAAAACAATTGTTTCAAATATTTACATTCCTGAAAAAAATCAACTTCAAAAGCGATTAAAAGATAAAAAACTGGTAAAGAGTGTCGTTTGTACAAAAAACGGAACGAAATTTGCAATACTTGGAACAAGTCCGTCAGATAAAGATATCGGGGCGCAAGATAAAATTGACAAAGTTGCCGTAATGACACTTGAAGAAACCATTTCAACACTGAATAGAGAAGTTGAAAATTTTGAAAAGCAAGGCATAAATAAAATCATTCTTTTAAGCCACAGCGGTTATGACAGCGACCTTAAAATAGCAACAGAAACCGAAGGAATTGACATTATTATCGGAGGACACACCCATGATTATTTAGATGGGGTAAATAAAAAAGATAATGAAAAATCTAAGAAAAATTTAGTAAAATCTTTAAGATGCGAACCTGTTATAATTACACAAGCAGGCAGTGATAATGCAAAAGTAGGATATCTAGACGTTCTTTTTGATACAAAAGGAATTTTAATTGAAGATAAAATACAAAATAAATTAGTGACATTAGAAAAATATCCAAATTCAAAAAAAATTGAAAAAATTTTATCAAAATCAATAGGAAAAAATGAAGTTATCGCACCGGTAACAGTTCCTTTTAACCCGACTTGTGAAGATGAAGAAAGGAAAGCGGAAAATCCTGTTGCGTCAATACTGGCTGATGGAATGCTGAAACGAGGAGAAAAATATGGTGCAGAAGTAGCATTTTTTAACGCACCAAGCATGAAATCATCAAAAATTTCAAAAGAAATAACAACTTATGATATCAAATATCGAATGCTTCCATATGATGATGATATAGTTGTTGCGGAAATAAGCGAAAAACAATTTGTAAATTTTTTAAATGCAGAAGCAAAAACGATTATTACAAAAAATCTTTCACAGGTATTACATTGTTCAGGAATGAAATATACAATAAATAAAAATGATGCAAAAAATAATAAAATTTGTGTTCATGATGTTTATATTTTTGACAAAAACGGAAACATTGTCAGAAAGATTGACACAAAAAATCCTGATGAAAGAAAAACCGTAAAATGTGCCATGACGAAATTTTTATTTAAAGATAAGAATGTAGCAGAATTTTTAAAAGATACAAAAGTTTCAGAAAAAATAGGTAATCAACAAGAAATATTTATACAAGAAATAAAAAGCAAAGGTGAATTAAAAGCCACTAAAGACGGTCGATTGAAAGTTGTCGATCAGCAACCGTAAACTTATTCCGTCAGACAAACTGCAAATTTATACAACCGTAAACAAACAGTTTACAGAAGAAATTAGTCATTATCTATTTTCTTCGCCAAATATAAAAACGGAATTTCACCAAAAGCAATAATAACTTTTATTAAATAAGTTGTTAAACATAAAACGACAACCGTTTTTAGTGAAAAAACGCCCAAAAACGCAATAAAAGTAAATAAAACAGTATCAATCAATTGACTTGTAACTGTAGCCACATTATTTCTAACCCACAAAAATTTATCATCAGGCAATAAATTTTTTATAGCACTAAACAAAAAAACTTCCGTAGAATGAGAAATCAAATAAGCAAACATACTACCCAAACACAATCTTGGAGTTATTGAAAAAATAGTTTGCATCGATTTTTGAGCAAAATCTTCGGAATTAGGAATATACAATAAATCAAGTTGAGTAAAAACTGTCAAAATCAGCAAAGAAAAAAAGCCAATAAAAACCCCTTTTTGAGCAATTTTTCTACCATATTTTTCATTTAAAATATCCGTAGCGAGAAAAACACTTCCAAAAGTAATATTACCAAGCGTTATAGGCATTGAAAAGAAATCAACACATTTTACTACTTCAATGTTAGCAATTATTGTATTCATTGAAATCCAAGAAAACAAACCGAACTTACCAAAAAATTTGTAAGCAATAATCACGCCCAAAAAACTTAATAACATTTCACTAATAAAAAGTACTTCATTCATACAAAAATTTTACCACCAACAAAAAATAGGGAAAACTTGCCAAAAAGGGGTAAATCAAGTATAATCCGTTTATTATGGATAATTTTGAAATAATAAAAGAAGCAGAAAAATATTTAGGGAAAAAACTCAGGTGTATTGTACCTTTTGAACACTT
Organism: uncultured Muribaculaceae bacterium; assembly: GCA_964550875.1. GTDB lineage: Bacteria > Cyanobacteriota > Vampirovibrionia > Gastranaerophilales > Gastranaerophilaceae > RUG841. The sequence continues at coordinate 29,018 of CAZKAS010000001.1, forward strand.
GATGTTTTTTCAGGACGGAAAAGTATATTCTTGTTGTCCGGCAATAGTCAATAAGTACACTTTTGGAAATATTTTTGAACAAAGTTACGAAGAATTATGGAATGGAGAAAAAGCAAAAGCCTTTAGGCAATCAATTATAGACGGAAATTATCAATTTTGTGATTTAAAATCTTGCATAACCAGAAATCTTAAAGACGACTGTCGTTTTAACTCAACGGAAACGTACGACAGCGCCGAAGTTAATTCATTACCCAAAATGATTCATTTTAACATTGACGAAACTTGTAATGCAAAATGTATTATGTGTAGGGATAAAAACATACATAATGAAGATTGGATAAAAAAATACGAAGAAAATATTGATAAAACATTGATACCTTTGCTTAAAAATGCGGAAACAGTATATTTAAATGGTTCAGGAGAACTTTTTGCAAGTAATTTATGCAAAAAACTTGTAAAAAAAATAACAACAATATATCCGCACATAAGATTTGACATAATTACAAACGGAATTTTAGCAACAGAAGAAAACTTAAAAGAAACAGGTTTAATTGATAAAGTTCAATCCATAGAAGTTTCTATGCATTCAGCACATAAAGAAATTTATGAAAAAATAGTTCGAGGCGGAAATTACGATAAATTAATGGAAAATTTGAAATTCATTTCATCTTTAAAAAGAACAGGGAAATTAGATTTTTTCTGGTTAAATTTTGTCGTCAGTTCTTATAACTATGAAGAAATGATTGATTTTCAAAAACTGGCAAATGAATTGGGAGCAACGACTAATTTTTGGGAATACCGCACGTGGGGTGAAGTTGAAATGGATAAGAGATATGATGAAGTTGCAATTTTTGAACCGACACACCCAAATTACGAAAAATACTTAAAAATTATAAACGACGATATATTCAAATCGCCAAACTGCAATATTAATGCGAAGCTCAGACCTCTGTCAACCAATTGTTAACATGTCAACAACATGTTGACACCAAGTCAAAAATTGTTTTTATTGCTCGTTTTGACATGAATTCAGTTTTTATTTTTTTATTTTTAAGAATTTTTCTATCTATACCTTCTTTATTTATAATTCCCCAATTTGAATTAACCGGTTGAAAATGTTCTTGTCCCTCAAAGCTAATATAATGAGTTAAAGCGCCTAACATCGTTGTTTCAGGAAATTCAATCATATTTTCATTTTTAACAAATCTAACGGCATTTAACCCTGCTACGAGCCCACCCGCAATAGCTTCGGTATAACCTTCAGTTCCTGTTAATTGACCGGCAAAAAAGATATTGGGATATTTACGCATATTCATAGTAGGATTTAAAATCTTAGGAGAATTTATAAAAGTATTAGCGTGCATAACACCATAGCGAACGATATTAGCATTTTCCAAGCCAGGAATGGAATGAATTAAATCTTTTTGCGCACCCCATTTTAAATTAGTTTGAAAACCGACCAGATTATACAAATCACCTGCTTTATCATCTTGTCTTAACTGGACAACGGCATAATTTTCCACATTTGTTCTATTATCAACCAAACCAACAGGTTTCATCGGGCCAAATCGAAGGGTATCAATTCCTCTGGAAGCGAGAACTTCGACAGGCAGACAGGATTCAAAAAATTTCTTTTCAAAATTTTTAAGTTCAATTTTTGGAGCATTAATCAAAATATTGTAAAATTTTTCATATTGTTCTTTATTCATCGGGCAATTTATATAATCATCGGTTCCTTTTCCGTAGCGATTTTGATAAAAAGCGACGTCAAAATTTATACTTGATTTTTCAACAATTGGAGCAATTGCATCAAAAAATTTCATTTGATTTTCTCCGGTCAAATCTAAAATATCTTGTGACAATTCAGGAGATGTCAATGGACCTGATGCAACAATAACCACTTCATTTTTCGGAATTTTATCAATTTTTTTTCTAATAAAATTTATTCTGGGATTATTTTCCAACATTTGTTGAATTGACAGAGAAAAGCCTTCTCTATCAACAGCTAGAGCAGCACCGGCAGGCACTTTACAGGCAAAAGCAGTCTTAATCAAAAAAGAATTTAATATGTTCAATTCAGCTTTCAAAAGACCACTTGCAACAGTTTCATCAAAAGAACCTAAACTGTTTGAGCAAACCAATTCTGCAGGTTTTTCAGTTTTATGAGCACCTGTCGATGTTTCAGGGCGCATTTCATACAAATCGACATCTATTCCTGCATTTGCAACTTGTAAAGCTGCTTCTGATCCGGCAAGTCCGGCTCCTATAATTGTAACTTTCATAACTTTATCCTACTGTTTCTCAAATATATCTTAACAAAAAAGCAAAAATATAGTAAAATAAAATCTATGAACAGAGATTTAAAAATTTTCATTGTTGACAAAGACAATATTACGATTGCAATTATTGAAAACTACCTAAAAGAAATTAATTTTGAATACTCACTAATCAAAGGCAGTTCTCTTTCAAGTGTAAAGAGTGATATTGATACGAAAGCTCTAAATCTTTTCATTATTGATTCTTCAGAAAACATTGAACAACTTGAAAAAGAGATTGATGAAATTGAAGATAATTTTGGAAATTGTAAATTTATAATAATGAATTATGATTTTAAAACAGACACTATTATAAAATTTTTAAGAAGAAGTAAAAAAGATTTCATAACTAAACCAATTATCAAAACTCGTTTTTTAGAAATAGTAAATGAAATTGCAGAAAAAATGACATCTGAACAAGATTTTTCAGGACAGGGAAAAGTCGTTTCTGTTTTTTCAAACAAGGGCGGTTTAGGAAAAACAACCATTGCAGTAAATCTTGGATACGAACTTGCACGCAGAAATAAACAAGCAAAAGTCTGCATTGTTGACATGAATTTCTTTTTAGGAGATGTAACAACATTTTTAGACTTAATTCCACCTTACGATATAAGTTTTTTAATCGAAAAAATGGATAAAGCAGAGCATATTATAGACCTAACGACGCAATATTCCAATTCAAATTATTATGTAATTGCAGATTCTCCTTATCGTGATTACGCTAAGAATGTTTCCAGAGAAGGAATAATTAAAATGTTAAATGCTTTGCGTAAGGTTTTTAATTTTATAATAATTGATAATTCGTCGGCAATTACGGAAAAGACAAAATATATCTTAGATTTATCGGATCTCATTTTGTTAATTACAGAAGCTAACCTGCCAACTCTTAATAACTGTAAGCGTTGCCTTGACTTTTTTGAAAACATTGGTATTCAGAAAAAAATTCAAATTGTATTAAACAGATATTCAAATTTAGATGAGTGCAAAACTCATGATGTAGCAGATATATTGCAGAAAAATATTTTTTCAATAATTCCAAATGATTGGCAAACAGCATCGTCGGCGATAAATAAAGGAATTACCATTGGGGAAGTTAACCCTTTTTCGGATATTTATTATGCTTTTGGAGAACTTGCAAATTTAGTTGAGAAAAAATCATGTCGTTAAAAAGCCGATTGTTAAAGAATAGAGAATTGAAATCACTAAATTTTGCCAAAATGTCTGCAGATTGTGATTTATTAACATTTTTTAGAGAACATAAAGAGTTTGACACAATTACGGCATATTCACACGATAAAATTTTTGGTGAAAAAAATGGAAATATAGTCAAAATTCCAATTATTTTTTCATCACAAGATGCATACATTGCAGAAGTTGAAAAAATAGCAAAATTGTACGATTTTTATTTAGATAAAAAAAATCCCCAAGTTACAATTTCTACACCAAGCAATTCCGTTATTAACATTCTAATGCCGCCGATTGTAGAAAAAGAACCGTTTATAAGTATTTTCAGAAAAAATAAACAACAGTATACATCATATTTTTCATCAAAAATTATTAGCAGCGAAATGGTTTCCTACTTGCGAGATTGTATTTCACAAAAAGCCAATATATTTATTGTTGGAGATGCTTCTGTTGACAAAACTTCATTAATGAATTTTTTGATTAATCTTTCTGACAATAACAAAAAAAATATAATTTGCGGAAAAACTGAAAAAATAATTGTAGAAAAACCTTGTAGCATTAAACTTTCTCAAGGAAGCATAAAAGATATAGAAAATTTAAACTACGATAATATTTTTTATTCAGACGCATTAATTACTGATTTAACCCGGATATTTCAATTAATCATTTCAGGACACAATGGTTTTGTCGTGTCTATGTCACTAAAAGAAAATGTTGACATTTTAACAGCAATCAGAAATATGCTGCTACTTTCAAATATAAATCTTTTTGAAGAAAATGCCGATTTTATGACATCTAATTCTATTGATGTTGTAATTTCAATAAATAAAGCAAGGAATGATTTTTCTGTTGCCAAAATATCAGAAATGGTTAGAATTTCACAAAATGACTATACTATAAAGGATATTTTTGTAAAAAACAGTAATGGTTATCACTATTCAACAGGAAATTCATCAAGATTTTTCAATCCTGAAAAATCACAAAGGTTTATGACTGAGTTTCTGGAAGAAGGTCACAAACATAGCTATATTTCAGGAGAAAACAATTTAATTATCTCTTCAGCGCAAACAACTAGTTCAAAGAGAAAGAAATTAAAAGAAAAACTAAAACGCTTAAAAAAAGAAAAAGCGATTGTATTAAATTTAGAAAATACAAAAATTACAGAAGAACAAACCATCGATAATACAATAGAAAATAAAACAATAATAGAAAACGAAACTCAAGAGGAAAAATCATTTGAATTTTTTGGAAAAGCAATAAAAGAAAATAACGATATTTCAAATAAGGAAATACAAACAACGGAAGATAATATGGCAAATAGTGACGCTATTTTTGCCTCCTCATCAAAACAAAATCAGCCGAGTTTTATAGATATTTTGAAAAACTCGTCAGAAGAAAACCTTTTAGAAAACAAGTCTGACGACTTTAACGAAGAAATACCAAAAGAAATATCAAAGCAGAAGATAAAAAATATTTTAGACTTAGAAGACGAAGAAAGCACCCCGCAAGAAAATGCCGACACCATGCAAGAACAAGTTGACAAATACGATGAAAAAGCAGATATTTCAACGCTATTAAGCGATAAAGAAATTTTCGATATAGAGGAAGAATTAAAAGACAAATACAAAAACGAAGAAGAACCCAAAATTATTGAAGAACCGCAACTATTTTCAGAAATTACGGACAATGAAATTAAAGAATACGAACAAGGAATAATAGAAGTTCCCGACGAAGATATTTAGTAATGTTAAGTTGGCTTTACCGAAAATCCGCTCCTCATCAACATTTAAAAAATTACAATTTGTAACACTAAAAATACATCAAAAATGATTGACAGCGTAGTCTTTTGATAAGAATATTATTGTAGGTCAAGGGGAATATATGAAAACATCAACACTAAACAGATCAATGCTGTCCGGCGAGAGTATGGCTTTATTAGCCGAATTAAAATCATTAAATGACGAAACAGAAAAGCAATCTGTTGACAGTAATGGTTCAATGTTATCAAAACAAGATGAACTTGATATTTTATGGCAAAATTTTAAAATTTCAACAAAAGAAGAAAAATCTCCGGGAATATATATTTTAGCAGGTTTTGTTGCAGGAGCATTAAGCATGTTTTTAATGACGGCAATGCTCAGTTTTACAACATTTTCAAACATGGAAAATTCTGTTTCTGCGCCTATTCAAGAAAGAAAAATAGTAAAAAAAGAACATGGCTCTTTTGCTCCTATTAATTCCCCCGAATATATTGCAAATAAGGTAACTGTTGAAGAATTAACGGCAGAAGAAGCAGTCGTAAATGCACCTGCGGTTATTAACGACAAATACAAGGTAAAAGCCGGTGATTCACTTGAGGCAATTTCAGTGAAGTTTTACGGCAAAGCTTCACCGGAAAATACAAAAAAATTACAATCGGCAAACGGTCTTGCCAGCCCTCATGCTATTTATGCAGGACAAGAATTATTAATACCGATGAACTAACAAAATACATTACAATTAAAAATTATTTTGTTAATTTTATCTTAGATGTTTTTATTTGCTCTCATCATATTTCATTTGCGAAGCAAAACTGTACAAGTCGCAATGCAATCCTTTTTCTACTATCAAATTTTCTGCAAAAAGAACCAGATTTTTATATTTTTCATCAATATGTCCACGATTTTCATTAAAGAAAATCGCCTCAATATCAATTGCCAGATTTTTTATACCAAGTTCTTCATTGTATTCTACCCATTTTCTAATAGAAGATTCAGAATCATTAACATCAGGAATAATCAGATATTTATTACGAATAGCAATTTTTTCCTCATCATATTCAAGATATTTTTTAATATTCTCTGTAACAGTATTAAAATCAAGTCCTTTAATATTTTCAAACAAATCAGCATTAGCAGTATCTGTAGTAAATACCGGTTCTGCCATGCCCATTTTTATTGCTTCTGCTAACTTTTCCGAAAAGACAGATCCATTTGTGGCAATAAAAATTTTCTTAAACCTCTCTTTGATAGCGAAATCAACAATATCATCAAACTCGTCCCAAATTGTCGGTTCGCCACCACCAAAATGCATTTCACAATTTTTAAAATGCGGTTTAAATTGTTCTAATTGAGGCAATATCTTATACGGATTATATTTAATATTTTCGGCATATTTGTTATAACAGAATGTACACTTTGCATTACAATCTCTTTTATGAGAAATTAAAACTTTGTTGATATAATCTTCATTATCAAAATCTTTAACACAAGCACGAAAACAATTTTCACAATCAGATTGAATATAACCGTCCATTCTCATTTCTTCAATTTCGTACTTCAAATCAAAAACAAATTCAGGATTGACAGGTCTGTTCGGAAAAATAGGAATAACAGGCGGAGCATTTTCAGGAATCATATACATGCAATGTCTTAAGCCTTCCGGCATAAAACATATTGTATGTAAACTGTCTTCACAACTTTTATAAGCCATAATATTACCTCAATAAATTCTCTTTTCTGTTTCTGCATCGAAAAATAGAATATTATTATTTGATACAGATAAATCTACTTTTTCTTCATAAGTACCGTCAGCAGGCATTTCAACCTGACATTCCGTACCATTACAATCAACAAACACTATTTTTTTACTGCCTAACATTTCCGTAATTCTTACTTTTGCAGAAAAATTAACAGTTCCTTCAGACTCATTAAACTTTTCGGCTCTAATACCCAAAACAACCTCTTTTCTGCCATTTAACCGATTTTTTTGCTCCTCTGTCAACCTAAAGTTGACGCCATTTATTACAAAACAATCGTCGTTTATTTCTGTCTTAATAAAATTCATTGGAGGAGAACCTAAAAAACCACCGACAAAAATATTAGCAGGTGAATTATAAATAACATCAGGAGAATCAACCTGTTGAATTACACCTTTATCAATAACAGCAATCCTATCCCCTAAAGTTAGTGCTTCTGTTTGATCATGAGTAACATAAATAAATGTTGTTTGCAGCTGTTCATGAAGTTTTTTCAACTCTGCTCTTGTTTTTGCTCGCAATTTTGCATCAAGATTTGAAAGAGGTTCGTCCATAAGAAAAACTCTTGGTTCTCTAACAATCGCCCGACCTAAAGCAACTCTCTGCCTTTGACCGCCAGAAAGTTGTTTTGGTTTCCTATCCAAAAGTTCTTTTAAATCTAAAAAATCTGCGGCTTCTCTAACCTTTTTATCAATAACATCTTTCTTAAAACCACGCATTTTCAAAGGGAATGCCATGTTATCATAAACACTCATATGAGGATAAAGCGCATAACTCTGAAAGACAAAAGAAATATCCCTATCCTTCGGATGAACATTATTAACTACTTTATCTCCTATAATAATCTTGCCTTCGGAAATTTCTTCCAACCCTGCTATCATTCTTAATAATGTAGATTTTCCGCAACCTGATGATCCGACAAGAACTAAAAATTCTTTATCTTTAATCTCTAAAGATACACCATTAATAACTTTTTTTTTGTTGTCATATATCTTGGAAACATTATCCAGTATTACATTAGCCATAATTTAATTTACCTTTACAGACAAATTCAATGTTTCAATTAATTTATCCGTCGGAATTACAACAGAAAAACCGGAAGTTTCAGTTTCTGCAGAAATATGCCCATTCATCTGTCCCACTAAATTGCCAATTATGCAAAGATTTAAGCTCTTTATAAGAGTTGTCCGATTTTTCTTATCCGGTTGATAATATGGATTAAATAAATTAGGCATTTCACTTTGTTTTGCAGGCGTACTCGGATCAGTAATTCTTATTTTTAAAAGTTTTTCACCTCGTTCAAGATATTCTCTATCCGAAAGTTCCATCAATATTGTTCCAAAATCGCACGATAAAATTGCGTTATCAATGAGATAGGAAACAACCGATTTTAAAACATTATCATCTCCATAAATAACTTTTTGAGTTAAATTATCTGTATTAATAGCAAATTGAAGTCCTTTTTCTGCTGTTTTTACAGTGTATTCCGAATATACGGCATTTAAAAGATTAGTTATATCATAATTTTTATAAGAATAATTAACTAATTGTGCCTCAACTTTAGCAAGTTCAGTCACTCTGTCAAGCAATTTGTAAAGTTCTTCCGAGTGATTATAAATAATATTCAAATACTTTCTTTGCTTTTCGTCCGTTTCACCGCCCATTCCTTCTAAAATTGCCTTAGAATAGCCAATTACGGATTTTACCGGAGAATTGAAAACATTTGCCATTTGCGCAAGAAACATGTTCTTATTTTTGCCTAAATTATCCATATTTGTGCGATATTCAATAAGTTTATTGAGAAGAACATAATCTTTTGAAACATCAACAAACGTTAAAATGAAATAATGCTCAGAAGTATTTTCTTTTGATGAAATTTCAACATATTTTTCTGTTTCAGTTGCAATTTTAAAAGCTTTTCTTACAGAACCGGAACTGCCATTAATCATAGAGGGCAAATCTGCTTTTACCAAATCAGTAATATTCGTATCTTTTGCATCATTTATTTCAAACAAATTATTTGCCGCCATATTGGAATATAAAACTTTTCCCGATGAAGCAATCGTCATTATAGGAAACTGTATGTCATCAACGACCGGTTTGTTGTCTTGTTTTTTCTTAAAAAAATCTAATAAATTGAATTTCATCTTATTGTACTCTTTATTTTTATTTGACTATTTTACTATACTATAAAAATTATTGATTTATTTTTCAACATCTTTTAAATTTGCAACATATTCAATTGCATCTTCTAAAGAAGAGAAAATAGGGATAACGCCTTCTAAATAAGCCGAAGCCAATGCGTCCTTAATTTTTTCGGAAGGATTTACCAAAAGGAACGAACCACCTGCATTTTGGCATATTTTATAAAATTCGGCAAAAATGTATGTATTATCAGGGTCAAAAACCATAACTTTTTCTACGTTCATAACGATATGCGAACTACCTGATAAAATAACCGCATTCATATCGGCACTAACAGCATCAAAAATCTTTTTATCATTAAATTTTCTTAAATGATAAGAAACAATATCATCGTTTACACAAGTTTTCTTGAATACGGCATTTTCAGTATGTTCATTAGAAGTATTCATATATTTCAAAATATCAGTATGCCAAGTGTCTGTTTTTGTAACATAACCGTCCACACCTAATTTATAACATTTGTCAATCAATCCCTTATCATCAGCACCGGAAATTACTATCACCTTATAATTTTGCTTACCTGAATTTTTCAATGCAACGGCATCAGCAATAAGTGAAAAACCATCTTCACAATCAGGTAAAAACAAATCTATTAATAAATAATGGAAATTATGGCGCACCAATTCTGCTTTTGCTTCTTCTTTATTTCTTGCGACAAAAGAACGAAGCCCGACTTTTTTCATAAGTTGATTTAATTGATAAAGAGAAAGTTCCAAATCATCAACAATAAGTACATTTTTGTTTTCAGAAGTAAAATTAACATCTACATCAAAGAAATTTAATTTTCGTTCAATTTCGACTAAAGCTCTTGAAATATCTGTTGTTGTTACATTTTGAACATCAATTTCTGATTTTTTATCTGCGAGTTCTAAAATTTTATGAATTTGTTCTTCCGTAAGTTCCATTTTGCGCACCTCATTTAAAATAATTATATCAGCATTTTGTTTTGAATACAAATTTTTGAAAAATTGCAAAACTTCATAATGATATTGAATTTTATGTCAAAAATTGGTAAAATATTTTCAATAGGAGAATTATTATGAAAAAGTTTAAAATTTCTTTTTTAGTTACTGCATTACTAATGCTTACCGCACTTCAAACACAAGCAGACACTATCGGATATGCAGATTTTAAAAAAATCGAGAACAATTATGCATATGCTCAAAAAGTTTATAAAGATATTGATTCCAAGGTTTTAGGGCTTCAACAATATTTAATTGATAAAGATAAAGAATATAAATCTATTGATTCTCCTTTAAGTAAAAAAACTTTTGAAGAAAAAACGGAAAAAGAATATAAGGCAAAAGAAGAAGCAATCGTTAAATTAAAACTTGAAAAAGAAAATGAAATTTTTAACAATATTCAGAATGCGTCGAAAATTGTTTCCGCACAAAAAAATGTTGATGTAGTTTTTGATTATAGAGTTATTTTGACAGGCGGTGTTGATTTAACGCAAGATATTATTAACTATCTTAACGGAAACAAAAAATAGTCAAAGATGGTTGATAATTCCGAAATATTAAAAAGAGCCGAAGATTTAATCGGTGATAAGTTGTGGTGCACGTCCCCTTTTGAAGAATTGTGTTTTTTGGACAATGGAGATATTTTTCCGTGTTGTCCGGATTATATTGACAGATATTCTTTTGGCAATTTTTATAAAAACACGAGCTCTGAAATTTCAAATGGCGAAAGGGCTACAGCATTTCGTCAGGCAATAGTTGACACTTCTTTCCGTTTTTGTCATCTGGATATGTGTTTAAATTTTCAAAACTTGAAAGACAATATTAAACATAATTGCAGAAAACATTTTGAAGATATTGATATTTCTAAAATTAAATTTAAAAAAATTCAATTAAATATTGATAATTCTTGTAATGTTAGATGCGTAACCTGTCGAGATATATTTCTTTCTGACAGCGAAGAAGAACTTGAAAGGAAAAAGAAAGTCTTTAATGAAGTTATATTACCGTTCTTTTATGAAAATGATATTGAAGAGGTATATTTAGATGGAAGTGGAGAAATTTTTGCAAGTAAAATTTCTCATTATATGCTCAAAATTTTAACAAAGAAATTTCCGAATATAAAATATCAAATTATTACAAATGGGTTACTTTTTAACGAAAAAATGTGTAATCATCTGGGCATTTCCGATAAAATATATAAAGTAATTTTTTCAATTCATGCAGCAACTAAACAAACTTACGACAAAATTGTCAGAGGAAGTAACTTTGATAAGGTTATGGAAAATTTAAAATATGCTGTTGAGTTAAAAAATTGCGGCAAAATTAAAGAAATTGATATAAATTTTGTTGTTTCGTCATTAAATTTCAGGGAAATGATTAATTTTCAACGTTTGGCAAATGAATTGGGTATTTTTACACATTTCACGGAATATCGTCCGTGGGGACACGTTGAAATGGACAAGGAATATGAAAAATATGCGGTTTATTTACCTCAAAATCCTTGTTATGAGGAATTTAAAGAAATTATCAAAAATAATATTTTTAAATCTCAAAATTGTAATATGAATTTGAGGTTAGCGGAATAATTTTCATTATTTTCAATAATTTTCAATAAAAAAGCCCCGAAATAATTCGAGGCATTTTGTTATTGTTAAAAATTAACCTTCGACAATTTTAATACCTGAAGAAGTACCAAGACTTGATGCGCCTGCTTCAACCATAGCTTCAGCGGCTTTTCTATCTCTGATACCACCGGAAGCTTTTACTCTCAAACCTGCTTCCTTAACAGTATCATGCATTAATTTAACATCTTCAGCTTTTGCTCCGACACCGCCATTAACAAAACCTGTTGATGTTTTTACGAAGTCTGCTTTTGCGGCAATTGCGCATTTGCATGCTTCAACAATTTCTTCTTTTGTTAAATAGTCTGTTTCGATGATAACTTTCAAAACTGTTGAACCGCAAGCCTCTTTAACTGTTTTTATATCTTCGGTTACAACGTCCCATTCAGAGTTCTTAACTGCTTGAATGTTAATAACCATATCAACTTCATCTGCGCCGTCTTCAATTGCTCTTTTTGCTTCAAAAGCCTTTGCTTCAGAAACCATTGCACCTAACGGAAAACCGACAACGGTAACAACTTTAACATCTGTACCTTTCAGAGCTTCAGCTGCTTTTTTAACATTTATCGGATTTACACAAACACCTCTAAAATTGTGTTCTTTTGCTTCTTCATACAATTTTTCGAGAGCATCATTTGTAGCAGTCGGTTTCAAAAGTGTATGTTCAATGTACTTGTTCATTTTAAGCCTCCTAATTAACTTCTAACATTTTTGTCGAATTGAATTTTTTGGGAGAACAATGTTCAATATAACCCTTTAAAAGTTCAAAACACGGTTTAGTCACCTTTATATCTGCAAGTTTATCATAAGGTGTTTCAATATTAAAGTCTGTTTTTTGCAAAGTTTTTAGAAATTCCTTAATTTTGGGGTGAATTCTCATTAGTTTTTCACCTGAAATCAAGTGATTATCACAAATAAGCCCACCATGTTCAAAAGAAAATTTTGTGTAATCATTTTTGATTTGCTCTTTGCAAATATTACATACCGAAAATTCAGGAGCATATCCGAAAACTTGCATTATTTTTAATTGAAATCTAATTGTTGCAAGCAAAATCTCAACTTCTGTTTGGCACTCAGAAATTTTTGATAAAACTGAATAAAGTAAATCATAAACTTCATCACTATTTTCATCATTTTCTTCCCCAAAATTTTTCACCGTTTCTACGCAATAGATAGAAAAGAATAATTTGTCAGTATTTTGGCGCAGGCGAAAGAAAGAGTTGACAGTTTCTGCTTGAGATACCGTATCCATTGACTTTCCTTTTGTAAGCAACAAGTTGTTTGCAACAAACATATCCATTCTTCCGCAAAGTTTGCCGTTTGGTTTTTTAGACCCTTTTGCCATGCATTTTATTAAACCTTTTTCTTTAGAATACATCATAACAATTTTATCGGCTTCGCCGTAGTCATACGATTTAAGGTTTATAGCATTTGTAGAATATTTTTGTCGCATATTACATCACATCAAAACTTGCACCATGGTAAACACCACGAATATACTGTTGCATTTCTATTTTATTATCACTAAACTGAATAGCGGTTTCTTTAGTAATAATGCCGGCTTTATACAAATGGAACAAAGATATATTCAAAGAAATCATATCATCAAAATTACCTCTTTTTACGAGGTCATAAATTTGTTCAAGAGAATCTTTTACAATAAAGTCTTTAACAGTAGGAGTTACAACAAGAATTTCACAAGCCGGAAATCTGCCTGATTTATCTGCTCTGGGGACTAACCGTTGAGAAATAGTTCCTCTTAAATTTTCTGCAAGTTGTTTTCTTATGTAATCTCTATCTTTCGGCTCAAAAAATCCTATAACACGATTAATAGTTTGAATAGCATCATTTGTATGCAATGTTGCAAGAACCAAGTGACCGGTTTCAGACGCTTTTAGAGCAGCTGACATCGTTTCAATATCACGAATTTCCCCAATTAAAATAACATCAGGGTCTTGACGTAAGGCATACTTAATACCTTCCGGAAAAGACGGAGTATCTATACCGATTTGACGTTGAGTAATAATACTTTTTTTAGGAGAAAACAGATATTCAACAGGATCCTCAATTGTAATAATATGTTTTTCTTGAGTAGTGTTAATGTTATTAATCATTGAAGCAAGAGTAGAAGATTTACCGCTACCCGTAGCGCCGGTCACAAAGATTATACCATTTTGCAATGCAGAAAATTTATCAACAGATTTTGGGAGATGTAATTCTTCTCTGGTCGGAATCTTAATAGAAATAACACGAATGACCATAAACATTTTACCGAGTTCTCTTGAAAGGTTGATACGAAAACGTGCGACATCAGGAATATCATAAGAAAAGTCAGCATCGTAATTATCAAAAGCCTTATTTCTGTACGAAACAGGAACAACCGTTTCTAAAATTTCAAAAAAATCTTCCTCAGTTAGGGGAGGAATTTGTGTTCTGATAATTTTTCCATCTTTTCTGACAGCAGGAGGTTCATTAATTTTAAGATGAACGTCAGACACACCTTTTTGTACGGCACTTTTCAATAGACTTACAATACTTATAGACATTGCGAATATTTTTCCATACTAAATCTTCACGTTAGTAATAATAACATTATTTTTTTGTTTTGCCAAAAATATTGCAAAAGATTAAAAATATAAAACTATTACAAAGATTTAAGTTTTTGACTTCCACAACAAAATGTTGTCTAATGGACTCAGAGTGGGTAATCATGGGTTTTCTTGTTTACAAAACTCTGGAGAAAAGCCGTAGGAACAGGTTAAGAAGTGTATATAAAAGCGTTACAGATAGATCATTTTAAATCATTTGCAAATGACGTAACAATACCGTTTTTGCAAGGATTTACTACGGTTGGAGGACCTAACGGCTCAGGGAAAAGTAACATCATTGACAGTATTTTGTTCGCATTAGGTTTTTCAATGTCCAGAACTCTTCGTGCGGAAAAGTTATCGGACTATATATCAACCCACAATCCAAGAAGAAATGATGCATATGTAAAGGTTATTTTTGGATTTGAACACGATGAAAGTCAGGAATTGGCCGTAGCCAGAAGAATTAAAAAAAGTTCACAAGGCTATAACAGCGTTTATTACCTAAATGATAAAGTTTGCACATTGAGTGACATTCATCTTGAACTTGAAAAGTACAATATTACCCCAAACAGTTATAACGTAGTTATGCAAAATGACGTTATGAACATTACTACTTGTTCAAATGGTGATAGGAGAAGAATTGTTGAAGAAATTGCCGGAACTGCGGAATTTGACCGACAAATCGAAAAAGCGGAAAACGAACTTCTTGTAGTTGAACAAAGAGTAGAATCAACAAATTTGATTTTGGAAGAATTGGGCAAAACAATTGAAAGACTTTCGGAAGAAAGGGAAGTTGCCTTAAAATATGAAAAATTAAGAAATGAAAAAACAGAACTGGAAGGACAAGTTTCTGCCGTAAAATATTTTGACCTTATAAAATCCAATGAACGTGTACATGAAAGCATAATGGAATTTGGAAAGAAAAAGGAAGAAAAAAGATACGAATTAAAAAAAATTGAAGATAAAATTACTAAAGTTAAAAAAAATTTAGAAGAAATTCAGGCAAAAGTTAAAGCAAACGGAGAAGCGGAACAAATTGCGGTTATCCAAAAAGCAGAAGAGATTAAGGGGAAAATAGACCGTAAGAAGAGTGCCATAGACCAAGCCGATGTCACGATTGCCAGAAATAAACAGGCTATTTTCGGTTGCGAAAACGGAAACAAAACAGCACAATCAAAAATAGAAGATGCCCTTAACACAATAAAGAATTTTGAACAAGAAATCCAAGGACTTGAACTTGCACTAAAAGCAGAACAGACAGAATTGACAAAAGTTTTGGAAGAAGTTTCAGGGTTAAATCAAACAGCAGAAGCATTTATTGCACAACGAACAGAATTACAAAAGAAGTTGGATAAATTCAGAGATGAAGAAGTTGATTTAGAGAAGAAGATTGTACCTCTTGAAACAACACTTGCAACAAATAAAAAGATTACGGAAAATTCAAAAAAATCCATTGAAGATTTAGAAAACTTTAAAGCAACATTTAAAGATGAAAAGGACAAGCTTGAAATTCAAACAGTTGAACTGGAAAAAGAATTACAAGATTTTAGGACAATTCAAGAAAATTCCGTTATTGAACTTGAGAATATAAAATCAGAAATACAACAAAAAGCACGAGATGTACAACTTGCGACATTGAAATTAGCCAAATTAGAAGCACAAAAGAGTTATAGCGACAGTATTGGTGACAGAGCGAACGATACAATTTTAAATGCTAATATAGATGGTGTTCACAACTCATTGATGAACTTAGGAGCAGTTGATGATGAATATTCAACAGCTCTTGAAGTAGCAATGGGAGCGAGAATGCGTAATATAGTTGTTGAAGATGCAGATACTGCCAAAATTTGTATTGAACTTTTAAAAACGAATAGAGCAGGCTCAACAACATTTATTCCTCTGGATAAAATCAAA
Organism: uncultured Muribaculaceae bacterium; assembly: GCA_964550875.1. Taxonomy (GTDB): domain Bacteria; phylum Cyanobacteriota; class Vampirovibrionia; order Gastranaerophilales; family Gastranaerophilaceae; genus RUG841. The sequence goes on from CAZKAS010000001.1 coordinate 45,329, forward strand.
CCGGCACCTCGTAGTTTACCAAGCATAAGAGAAAAAGGTGTTATTGATTATGCAATAAATCTTGTGGATTTTGATGATATTTATGTAGATGCGTTTTATCTTGCACTTGGAGAAACAATTATAGTAGAAGATTTTGAAGTTGCAAAACGATTGCACGGCAAATATAGAATGGTTACCCTAACAGGAGAATTATTTGACCGTTCAGGAGCTATTACAGGCGGTGACAGAAAAAAAACAGGGTTGAAATTTGCATCAACAAGCGAAGACGAAATTTCAAAGCTCAAAGCAGGTCTTTCTAAACTTCAAAAAGAATATTACGAACTTGAAGAAAAGAAAAACGAAATAGAAAATCGTCAAAATAAAATCAGAACTGAATACTCAAATGCCTTAAATACATCAAACAGTGCAAAAATAGAACTCAAAAATTTGATTACAAAAGCAAAAGAGGCAGATGAAAAAATTAGTAACTACAATCAAGAAATCATCACTGCAAAAGAAATCGTTTCAAATGCGGAAAAACAACTTGATGCGTATGAGATTAAACGTTTTGAACTAAGTGAAAAAATGCTTGAATTGCGTGACAAAATTACAGAAATTGAAAATAAAATGAGCGAAGGAGAACTTCGCCGATTAAAAGAAAAAACGCAATCATTTGAAGATAAAATTAAAAAGATTGAAACGAAAATAGCGTTTAAGAAAAATGAAATCACAAGTCAGAATAATGTTATTGATTTTCAAAAAATCGTTATCAATGATAATTTGACAAAAATTGAGCAGATGAAAAAAGATAATATTCAGTTAGAAGAAGATAAAATTCGATTTGAAGAAGATAAAAAAGTTCTTGAAGAAGAATTAAAAATTTGGGATACGAAGAAAGCAGAACTTGCTGAAAAATTAAAGCAATTCCAAGATGAAAGAGACACTGTTCAAAAAGAATTATTGGAAAATGAAAAATCAAAAGACATACTAATTAATGACTTATCGAGAATTGCGGAACAGATAGAATCATTCCGAGCAAGAAGACGAGAAATAGAGCCACAACTTGAACAGATTACAAATGAACTTACGGAAGCTGGAATTAACGTAAAAACGCTAGTAGCACCGGAACTTTCGACAGAAGAAATCACCGCAAAAATTCAAAGACTTCAAAGACGAATGACAGAACTTGAACCCGTAAATATGAATGCTATCAAGAGTTATGATACTCAAATGGCTCGTAAGGAAGAACTGGACGAAAAAATTTCTGTTTTAACGAAAGAGCGAACAGAAATTGAAGAACGAATGTCAGGCTACGGTGAAGCAAAAAAAGATGCGTTTATGAATACTTATACTGCTATCAATAATAACTTTAAATCTGTTTTTGAAAAGTTAGCAGACGGAGAAGGAACTTTAATTTTAGAAAATGAACAAGACCCATTTTCAGGAGGCTTGAGCATGATGGTCAAGCCGAGAGGAAAAGGACAAACAAAATTAATCCAACTCTCAGGCGGTGAAAAAGCAATCACGGCACTATCTTTGGTATTTGCAATTCAAAAATACATGCCGGCACCGTTTTATGCACTGGATGAAGTTGATGCAAGTTTAGACGTTATAAACAGAGAAAAATTTGCATTAATGATAAAAGAACAATCAAAAAATACGCAATTTATAGTAGTTAGTCACGACCAATCTGTGATAAAATCAGCAGATAGAACGGTAGGAGTAACTCAAAAAGAAAAGGGTGTGACAAAAGTCACAGGTGTACTGAATAATTAAGGAAAAACGTATGACTAATACGGCTGAAAATTTTTATAAAACAAGTAATAAAGTTGACGAAGAGGACATTTTTGCAATTGATTCGCCCGAAGAAGCAACAGACGGAATTGCACTTCTCGTATCAATGGCAAAGACAGGTAAAATTGATCCGTGGGATATCGACATAGTTGACGTAGCGGATAAATATCTTCTTCAAATGGCGGAAAAGAAAGCCTCAAACCTGAGAAATACAGGCAGAACAATTTGGCTTGCCTCCGTTCTTTTGAAGTTAAAATCAAATGTACTCGTAGGATTAGATCCAATGGATTTTGAATCCGTAATGGCTCAAGAAAATTTTGAAGAATATAACGACGACTTTGAACCGGAATATGAACAACCGATAAGAAAAAACAACGTTGTTTCCATTAATGAAGCACTTAAAAGACGACTTAGTACAAGAATGAATCGCAAAAGAACAGTGACTTTGAAAGACTTGATTAAACAATTAAAGTTCTATGAAGAACTCGACAAAAAACAAGCAATTAAAAATTCACTGGAAAGAGCGAAAAGACGTGCGGCTCGTTCATATGAAAATCTTTCAACCAGCCAAATTGTCAACCTTGCAGCAGAAGACCATATCAAAAAGAATATTTCAATTTTAAAAACAAAATTAGAACAAATTTTCTTACAAGATACAAAAGTTGAACTTAATGATTTAACTGAAATCGGCATGGATAGGCTGAATGCATATCTCGCCCTGCTGTTTATAACGAGAGATACCGATATTGAACTCGTCCAAGAAGAATTTTACGGCGATTTATACATTCAAAAAGAGAATAAATCAGAAAAGAATACTGAAAATACCGAAAATGTTGAAAATGTCGAAAATACACCAAAACTTTCAACAACAGTAGCAAACAAACAATCAGGCAATAAACAAAATAGAAATAATTCGTTCGTTGCCTACGAACTACAAGGAGGCATGCGTAACAACGTTGTAAGCACGCCACCTGTTAAAGAGGCGGTGATTGCATCGTGAGTTTGAAATCGAGAATTGAAACCGTCCTTTTCGTAACTGCTCGTTCGGTAACTATTAAAGAAATAGCAGAAATTTTAGATGAAGAAGAACCAACTATCGAAGAAGCCATGCTCGACTTGATTATGGATTATTCTTCACGTGAAGGAGCTTTGGAAATTAATGACGAAAACGGATATATTTTACAAGTAAAAGAAGATTATTCCGACATCGTAGAGAAACTCTGTCCTGTCGAACTTTCAGGCGCAATTTTGAAAACATTAACAATCATTGCCCTCAAAGAACCGATAAGACAAACTGACCTCAAAGAAATGCGCGGCGCAAGTACATATGAACACGTCAGCGAACTCGTAAAACAAGGTTTTATTAAAAGAACAAAAGATAAAAACGGACGCTCATTTAACCTTCATACAACGCCAAAATTTCAAGAATATTTTCAATTACAAGGCGATACGGATCTGCTGAGAAAAATGATTGACTCCGATGAACATTTAAAAGAAAATTAAATCCTCTTTGTTAAAGAGGATTTTTAGTAGATAAACACCTATTTCTATTATGTTTTACAATGCCGACGGAATTTGCTGACAGGCGCAACGATTGGTTTACACTACGCTGTATTTCTTTCTAAGAACAACTATTTTCAGGAATTGTTAAGATTATTAAGATTTAATTTGTAAGAATTAACAAAAATTAATATATTTGAATGGTTTACTTTTGCGAAAAGATTATTAAAATAGAAATGCATAAGTCAAGAGAGGGAGGAAAATATGGGTTCACTCAGCGGAAGCGGACTAATCTCAACGGCAGTTTCAGGATTAAACAATTCTTTCGGTATTTTAAGTACAAATGGTTCCGGTTTAAGTCTTAATAACTTAACCAATCTTACTACGACACAAGTAAATCAATTAGGATTAAACAGTGCGTCTTTTATATCGTACATGCAATCAAATTTTGGAACGATTGATAAAGACGGCGACGGAACAATTACATCTAAAGAATTGCAAACACTAACAACACAAATGCAAACTCAAGGATTAACAAAAGAACAGATTACAACTCTCTGTTCAAGCATGTCAGGTACAAACAGTTATTCAACCGTTTTAGAATATTTTGACCAAATTGACACAAATCATGACGGAAGAGTGACCGACGCAGAAATCAAAGCATATCAATATAAAGCTCAACGACAAAAGCTAGATACGCAAATGAATAGCGTAAAATCAAGCAATATCACTTTATTTTACGGAGAAGAAAATGAAGCCACTCCATCAAGCGTTATTGACAATTTCTATCCCGATATTTAAACAAAAATTTGTTCTAACACAAACAAAGCGACCTTTTTCGGGTCGCTTTTATTTATTACAAAAAATAAAAAGAGATACCTTTTTAATTCAGTATCTCCGATATGGTGCGAGTAAAATAGTTTCAAAATAAACTAAGCATGGCAAACCGCAGTATTAACAATATTTTCCACAGTCTCCACTCTTATATAAAGTATTTTCAAAACCAACAATTTCACTTTTTTTTATTTTTGTTACATTTGTTACATTTGTTTTTAAAAAAACGAAATTTTGTCGAACCGAACAAAGTTTAAACTTCTCTCCGCCCTTCCAAAGCCCTTGCTAATGTAATTTCATCAGCATATTCAAGATCAGAGCCGACAGGGATACCGAGTGCAATTCTTGAAACCTTTATTTCAAACGGTTTTAATAATTTAGCCAAATACAAAGTTGTTGCTTCTCCTTCTACAGAAGGATTTAAAGCCAAAATTACTTCTTTAATATCTTCTTGAGCAATTCTTGTCAAAAGTTCTTTTATTCTAATATCCGTAGCACCAATACCGTCAATCGGAGAAATTACTCCTTGCAAAACATGATATTGCCCCTTATATTCACGAGTTTTTTCTACGGCTATTAAATCCTTTGTTTCTGCAACAACACAGATAACCTTTTTATCTCGATTATCATCAGAACATATTTCACAAGGATCTGAAGCAGACATATTAAAACATTTTGAGCAACATTTTACTGTCGTCTTGGCTTCTACCATTTTCGCAGCAAATTTTTCAACATCAGAAAGAGGCATTTTCAATAAGTGAAATGCCAATCTTTGAGCCGATTTTGGTCCTATACCGGGAAATCTTTGAAAAAAATCCGCCAGTTCTGCTATGGGTCTTGTATATTCCATTAGAACAATCCGGGAATTTTAATTCCGCCGGTAATACTTTTCATTGCCGCTTCTGATTTTTCAGAAGCTTTTGCTGTTGCTTGATTCATTGCTTGAGCAATTAATTCTTCAAGCATCTCAAGTGTATCTTGATCAACGGAAGAAGGATTTTCCGGATTTATAGCTTCCGGAGCTAACTTAATACTTTTAAATTTACCTTGTCCGTTACATACCACCTTTACCGCACCATTTCCTGCTTCTCCTGCAATATCCATTGCTGCAAGATCTGCTTGTGCATCTTGTAATTTTTTTTGCATCTTTTGCGCTTGTTGCATCATATTTGCAAAGTTCATAAATTTCTCCTTTAAGAGTTGTTTTGTATATTTTACTGAAAAGTCAGCCTATACATTATACGAAAGGAAAAAAAAATTTGCAACTTCTTTACTGTTACTTAACTTAATTTTAAAAAATACATGCAAAAAAATCATGTTTTTGCTTTAATATTGTTAATTAAACAAGTGTGAAGGTCAAATAATATTTTAATTATTAAATCAGTTAAGGAAGTGTAAAAAATGACTAATGCAACGGAATTAAAACCGTCTTCTACCCAGAGTTCACGTCCGGAATGGACTTCTCATATGGGATTTATTTTAGCAAGTTTAGGCAGTGCCGTAGGTTTAGGAAACATCTGGAGATTTCCCTATGTAATGGGCAAATATGGTGGCGGTGCTTTTCTGCTTGTATATATGATTTTGATGTGTGCAATATGTATTATGCCTCTTCTTTGCGAATTATTTATGGGGCAAAAATATCAAAAAGCTGTCGTCGGCGCTTACGAATCCGTCGACAAGAAATTAAAACCTTTAGGTTGGATTAACGTATTTACCGTTATTATGATTTCCGGATTTTATTTTGCCGTTGGCGGTTGGATTATTCACTATATTTTAGTTTATTTATTCAATATCCTTCCGCAAGGAACAGATTATGCAGCTTATTTTAATTCTTTCGCTGCTCGTCCTATATTACCTTTGGTTTATGCGTTTATCTTTTTGGCTGTTTCCTCAATTTTCCCATATAGAGGCGTAAACAGCGGTGTTGAAAAGGCGAACAAAATTATGATGCCCGCTTTCTTAATTATGCTTTTGTTCTTGGTAATAATTTCTCAAACTCTTCCTGGAGCAAAAGAAGGGCTTGAATTTATCTTTAAACCTGATTTTTCAAAATTTAATGCAGAAATGTTTCTTATCGCTTTTGGACAAGCTCTTTTCTCTCTTTCTGTCGGTATGGGTGCTATGATGACCTACGGAAGTTACCTGAACAAAGGTACTAACCTTGTTGAAAGTTCTTATGTAATTATTTTTGGCGAAACTTTAATCGCTATCTCCGCAGGTTTAATGATTTTCCCTGCTGTATTTACTTACGGCTTAAATCCGGGAGAAGGTCCCGGTCTCGTTTTTGTTACTTTACCTCAAGTTTTTGAACAATTACCTTTCTGCGGAAGCTTAATTGCAATTATGTTTTTCGTCTTACTCCTTTTTGCGGCTTTAACATCTTCAATTTCAATGTTGGAAACCTCAATTGCCGCTTTTAGAGAAAGTTTGAATATGTCAAGACAAAAAGCAACTCTTGTAATATCTGCCATTGTTACGGTACTTTTAATTCCTTGTACTCTTTCTTTTGGTCTTATGAAAGATTTTCAAATTTTTGGAAAAACTTTCTTCGACTTATTTGATTTTACAAGTTCAACAATCTTATTACCGATTAATTCTTGCTTACTTTGTCTTGTTGTCGGCTGGATTGTTAAACCGTCAGATGAAATTGTCAGAGGAAACAAAGTTCTATATTTCATTTTCAACATCTTATTAAAATATATCGTTCCTGCTTTACTATTATTCTCCGTTTTATGCGGCTTGAATATCATTAAACTATAATCGGAAATATAATACTTAAAAGAGAATTTCGTTCTATTTTACGGAATTCTCTTTTTTAAAACTTTTTAAAAAAGAGGGCAATTTTTTCAGGGCAAATGTTTTGTTTTGCAAAACATTACTATTATTGCTTTTAAGGCTATTTTTAAAATGTTAAGAATATTAAGTTATAAAAAATTGCATTATTTGGATTAAAATCAATTTTAATCCCCAAAAACCAATAAAAACAACAAAAGTAACAATTTTATATCAAATTTAAATGTTAAGAATGTAACAAAAAATACCCATGTCTGAAATTCAAGTTTACAAAAATTTTTAATATACATGTAAGAAGTTGAGAAAAGTACAGAGTTAAGGAAAAATTAAATGAAAACATTAGGTTTTGGTTTATTAAGTTTAAAAAAAGACCCAAAATGGGCAATGAAACACGGTATTGACCCAAACAACCAAACGTCCGGTTCTGTTGTAGGAAACGCTAAGGCAAATACTGCAAAAGGTGTTGACGAAAGAGCAAAAAAAGGTGATATTGGTGGAATAAACAATCAAAATGCCAATATTGTTAATCAAAACAAAGTTAACAATGTTAATCCTGAAAACAGTATTTTTAATCAACAAAAAATTGGCGCAGCAAATAAAAGCCAATCAATTTTTAATATGATGAACAAAATTGATGAACAACACAAAGCAATGGGTGGTTCAAATCATGCTCAATCACTTGTTCAAGCAGATCCAAACAATAATATAAATTTTTCAAATGAAGATTTACAAAAAAAATTAGGCAAAAAATTAAATATATTTGCTTAAAATTACCGATAAAATTGAATGAAGATTTTTATACAACACTGGAAAACCCATTGTTGTATTTTTTTTTTAGAAATGGCATAATAAAACAGAATATCAGGAGTAAAAAATGAGATATAAATCTTGTCAATTTGTCAATCACTATTTAGGATTTAACGATTCCAGAATTGTTTATTGCACACTTGGAAATACTGCAAAAAACAAACAATATGCTGTTTTAAAAGAAAATTACAACGGAGAACCTATTGATTGGGACGAACTTTTGGACAAGATTGAATCTGACAAACAAAGTCACAAAAACGGCAAAATCATTGACTCTTGCAAAGATTGTATGATGTTAAGAGAAGAAGATTGGGATACAATTTGCGAACCAAGAAAATTCAAATACGTACTTTTTTCAAATTGGTATGCTTGCAATTCTGCTTGCAGTTATTGTTGGAAAGATGGTGAAGATTTTCTCATTGAAGATGTTGATTCCAAAAAAATTGACCCGAATGACACTTACGACATTATTCCTATCGTCAAAGACCTGATAGAAAAAAAACTTTTAGCCGAAGATGCGTTGGTCGATTTTGCAGGCGGCGAACCAACAATGTATTACAAATTTTATGAAGCCCTCAACATGCTCATAGATGCAAATGTTAAACATTTTATCATTAACACTAACGCAATAAATTACAGTGAAGGCATTGAAAGAGCCGTAAAAGAAGGCGTTGCGGATCTCATGATTTCCGTAGATGCCGGTACAAAAGAAATTCACCAGAAAGTTAAAAGAGTTGTTTCTTTCGATCGTGTTCTGAAAAATCTGGCAAGATATTGCAATGCTCTTCAACCTCACAATACAAACAAAGTTCGCTCAAAATATATAATTATTCCTCACGTAAACGATATTGAAGATGAAATTATAAAATGGATTTATACCGCAAAAGAAATGCACGTTTCCGAACTTGTACTAAATGCCGATGACAGAATGTATATGACAGAACCAAACATTGACGACTTTAAAAGAGTAAAAGAACTTTGTGATTTCTTTATAAAAGAAGTTAAAAAAGCCGATATGAGATATTTGTTCTACTCAAATGCTTGTAACGCATATACTACTCTTGGTTTACCTCTTCCTCAATATAAAGGTTAATTTTATTGACAACATCTGTTCGTGTTGTATAATTATCTTGTTAGGCAAACCTAACCAAAGGTAATTTAAAATGACAAAGAATAAAATTACAACACTCGATAAATTAGACATAGGCAAAGATGCAGTTATTACAGAGGTTAAATGTGATGACAAATCTCTTCGTTCTCACATTTTGAATATGGGCTTAACTCCTAACGTTGAAGTTACGCTAATTAAGGCTGCTCCTATGGGAGATCCTCTTGAAATACGTGTTCGGGGTTATATTTTAACTTTAAGAAAAAATGAAGCATCAAAAATTTACATAACCAATGTTCACGACAAACACGCTTATGAAAAACATAACAAAAATTTTACTCTAAGAGAACACTCTCAACGTGGAGAAGCAAAGCAATACTTGCCTGAAAATCAAAAGAAAAAAATTCAGCCTAAGAAAAAAATTACAATTGCTCTTGCAGGTAATCAAAACTGCGGTAAAACAACTTTATTTAATCGCCTTACGGGCATGAACAGGCATGTCGGAAATTTTCCGGGCGTTACCGTAGATAGAACTGACGGATTTATTAAAAATTATCAGGACGTAATTATTACTGATCTTCCGGGTATTTATTCACTTTCTCCTTACAGTAATGAAGAAATCGTAACCAGAAATTTTCTGTTGCAAGACAAGCCTGACGGTATTTTGAACATCATTGATGCTACCAATATCGAAAGAAATTTATTTTTAACAATGCAACTTTTAGAATTAAATATACCTATGGTTATTGCTTTAAACATGATGGACGAAGTTACGGAAAATGGCGGTAGCATTGACGTCAACGGACTTGAAGAAACTCTTGGCGTTCCTGTTATTCCTATTTCAGCTTCTAAAAATGAAGGTATTGAAGAATTAGCAGAACACATCATCAATATTGCCAGATACAATGAAAAGCCCATTCCCTTCGATTTTTGCGGTCATGGTGATGATGAAAAATCTGGTGCCGTTCACAGATGTATTCACTCGATTGTTCACTTGATTGAAGATCACGCAAAATCTGCGGAAATTCCCGTTAAATTCGCTGCTACAAAAATTGCGGAAGGTGACGAATTAATCCTAAATGCTCTTAATCTTGATATAAAAGAATTACAAACTTTCAAACAAATTATTTCAACAATGGAAAATGAATGTCATCTGGACTCCACTGCTGCTCTTGCAGATATGAGATTCTCCTTCATCGAAAGTCTTTGTGAACAATTTGTTTTTAAGCCTAATGAATCCATCGGTTACAAACTTTCTGCTAAAGCCGACAAATTTTTAACAGGGAAATATACTGCTATTATTGCCTTTTTAGGAATTATGGCTATAATTTTCTATTTAACTTTCGGACCTGTCGGAACTTTTTGCTCTGATATTATGGAAAATGGCATAAATTGGTTTACAATAATTACAGAAAATGCACTCACTGCCTACGGTTTAAATCCTGTCGTTAAATCATTAATCGTTGACGGTATTTTTGCAGGCGTAGGAAGCGTTTTGAGTTTCTTACCAATAATCGTAATCTTATTTTTCTTTCTCTCCTTAATGGAGGACAGCGGTTATATGGCAAGAGTTGCTTTTGTTATGGATAAAATGCTACGAAAAATAGGTCTGTCAGGAAGAAGTTTCGTTCCAATGCTCATCGGTTTCGGCTGTTCCGTTCCTGCTATTATGGCTACCAGAACTCTTCCTTCGGAACGTGATAGAAAAATGACTATTTTTCTGACTCCATTTATGAGTTGTTCGGCAAAATTACCTATTTATGCTCTCTTTACGGCTGCTTTTTTCAGCAATCATCAGGTTGAAGTCGTTCTTTTGCTCTATCTAATCGGGGTTATTGTCGGCATTATTACCGCATTTTTTATGAAGTTCTTCGTCTTTAAAGGAGAAGCCGTTCCTTTCGTAATGGAATTACCTAACTACAGAATGCCCGGCATCGTTAACGTTTCAAGGTTAATTTATATGAAAGCTAAGGATTTCATCACTAAAGCCTTTACTATCATTTTCGTTGCAACTATTATTATCTGGTTTTTACAATCCTTTGATGCAAAATTAAACCTCGTTACGGACTCTTCTCAAAGCCTTTTGGCTTCTTTGGGTAATCTTATCGTCCCAATCTTCAAACCTTTAGGCATTTCTGATTGGAGAATTTCAACTGCTTTTATCACAGGTTTTATGGCTAAAGAAAGCGTCGTCAGCACTTTAACCGTATTGAACGGCGGTAGTACCGATAACCTTTCTCAAATGTTTACTCATCTTTCAGCTTTCGTTTTCTTAGTCTTTTCTCTTCTCTATACGCCTTGCGTTGCCGCTATCGCTACCGTTAAAAAAGAACTCGGTAAACGATATGCCTTTTTGGTCGTAATTATGCAGTGCTCCATTGCTTGGATTGTCGCATACATTACTTATCAAATAGGATTGGCTCTCGCTTAAAAATTATTTTTTAAGAATTTTTTTGACTGCCTTCTTTATCTTATTCGATAGCGTATCCTCCATAATCTGCTTTAAATCAGGATAATCCTTCGTCAATATTTCATATTCTCTTTCACTCATTTGCGTACTTTGCAATGATTTTACCATTTTCTTATAATACTCTTCTTTATATTGCGGTTTTATCATTGTGTAATAATACAGAATATTATGAACTTTGTATCTTAAAAAGTCTTGATGAAAACTTTCCCAGTTTCCTGTTTCCTTCAAAATATTTTCAACAATATCATATATCTTTATATGGTCAAACATTCTTGTATCATTGTCCGATAAAATCGAACCTTGTCTTGAATGCCTGTAAACATACAATTTTTCACGTATAAAATAAATTCGCTTCGCCGTAAACAGTGATTTGAAAATTACTTTGTGATCCTCAAAATCCAATCCTTCCGCAAAATCAATATTATTCTCATCAAATAACTTTTTGCGATAAAGTTTATTCCATACGCACATAGGATACAAAAATGGTGAGATGTCATCTTTACTGAATATTTTTTCATCTAAAATCTTCGGAAAATTTGAATCCTGAAAATACAAAAATCCTTCATGTTTTTGCGTTTTATCATTAAAGACATCAGGCGTAAACATTACTATATCAAGATTTTTGTCCTGCAATATATTATAAAGCCGCTCATACATGTTCGGCAAAATCCAGTCATCAGGATCTACAAATCCGATACATTCTCCTGTTGCTACCTTTAAACCGTCATTCCTCGCTGCTCCTGTTCCTGCATTCTTCTTGTGAATTACTTTTATCCTATTATCCTTTTCTTTATATTCGTCAAGAATTTTTCCGCTCTCATCTGTTGAACCGTCATCTACACAAATAATCTCAATATCATCCAATGTCTGCGCAATTACACTATCCAATGATTGCCTCAAATACGGTGCTACATTATATACCGGCAATATTATTGAAACTTTTGGTCTTGGCATTATTTCACCCTTCGCTGCTTCCTTGAACTCTTTTATCTTTTTATAATTCTCTTCCTGATTCTTTAACTGCTCTTGTACTAACTCTGCATAATATTCCTTCTGTTTAGAAACTTCTTCCGCATATTCTTTTATCAACTTCGTCTTTTCTCTTTCTATTTCCCGAATAAATTTACCGGACAAAATACTTTTTGTCTTTTCTACAACCAGTTTATTCTTCTTGCGTTGCCTGTCATTTTCTATTTGTTGAAGCTCTCGTTGACTTTCTAAATCAGCCTCTTGGCGTTGTTTTTCATCTTCGGCATCCATTCGCATTCTTTGAATTTCTTCGCTTTGTTTTCCTTTTTCTCTTTCAAATTCCGACCATAGCCGCTTTATTTCTGAATATCTAACCTCTTTTTCCTTCTCAAAATCCGACCACTGTGCCTTTATCTCGGCTTTTTGAATTTCTTTTTCTCTTTCAAATTCCGACCATAGCCGCTTTATTTCTGAATACCTAACCTCTTTTTCCTTCTCAAAGTCTGCCCATTGCGCTTTTATTTCCGAATTTTGGACTTCCTTCTCCTTCTCAAATTCACCCTTTTGGTACTCTAAGTCCGCCACTTGAAGTTCATATCTCTTCCAGCGATCCTTCTCATCTGACAATATCTCTGACTGCTTCTTATCCAGTTCCTTTTCCCTCTGAAGATTATCCAGCTTGAACTTTTCCCATGCCTTCTCAAGTTCCGCTTCCGCCTTCTTCAATTCCTCTTCTCGGGCTTTATTCTTTTTATAAAGTTCTTCCTCAAGTTTATTCAAATTAAGCTGACGTTGCTCACTTTCTTGGTGAAATGTCGCTTCCTTTTTCTGAAGTTCTGACATTTTTAATTTTGTTTCTTTCTCAAATTCATTCCATCGAGTCTTTTCGTCCGCTAAAATCTTCTCTTGCAAGCTATCTAGTTCGTATTTTCGTGATTTTGTATCTCTTTTAAATTTATCCCAAGCCGTTTCTAACTCCGCCTGTTGAGTCGTTTTTTCCTCTTCTATTTTCTTCCATTCTTTATCAAGTAATTTGTTTTGCTCTTTCCTTTCCTCTTCAAGTTTCTTCCACTCACTATCCAAATTTGTGTGTTGAATTAATATTTCTTCGTTTTTTTGTTTCGCTTTTTGTTCAAACTCACTCCAACGAACTTTTTCATCTTGTAAAATCTTTTCTTTCAAAATTTCCAATTCGTTTTGATTTTTACGTTTCTCTTCTTCCAGTTTTGACCATGCTTCCGCTATATCTGCCTTCTGCCTAGCAAAATCCTTGATATTCTCTTGCTTTTGTTTATTAAATTCTTCTGCGGACTTTCTCGCTTCCTGCAAAATCTTTGTCTGCAGCTCCTCTAATTCCGCTATTTTCTCCGTTTTCTTCTTCTCAAACTCTGCCCATTGCGCTTTTATTTCTAAACTTTGTGCTTCCTTCTCCTTCTCAAACTCTACCCATTGAGCTTTGATTTCAGAACTTTGAGCTTCCTTTTCTTTTTCCAATTCTTTCCAAAGTCTATCCAACTCTGCCTTTGATTTTTTTACGGAGTTTTGTTCTTTTATATTTTCTGCTCTTTCTTTCTCGCAAATTTTTTTCAACTGCTCAATTTGACCGAGTTGCTGCTCTTTTTCTTTTTTTATTTCCGCCAACCGTTGTTTTATCTCAAAATCTTGTATTTCTCTCGATTTTGCATTTTCTCGTTTCCGGTTCTCCAGTTCCGCATATTCTCTTTCCAAAATGTTCTTTGCATGCTCTACATATGCTGAACCTTGTGTTTCTTGATTGAAGAAATATTTTATAATTTCATCATAAGAACTTTTCTTAATTTCGCAAAAATGTGAATAGTAACGACTCTTAATTAAAGTATCGTCAATATCTTTCGTTTCAATCGTTCTGAAAAATTTTTGCATCTTGAAAAAATATTCTTTTTGGTATCGGGTATCAATGATTAAAAATCGATAAAATATATCATGAATTATTGAACTCACTACTTTTGATTTAATTTCAGGAAAATATTTCTGTTCCCGCAAAACCGCATAAGCAGACGATACCATATCAATCCTGTCTTTTACATTTTTATCGGTCTTGGTCATCGTAGAATTTACGCTGTTTATACGATACGTGTACAAAAATTCTTTTAGCAATACTGCTTTTTTCGCCTTCGTATAAACTTCATAAAAATACAAAAAATCTTCGTATATATATCCTTCCTGAAATTTAACTTTTATTTTTTCCAAAAAATCTCTGCGATATATTTTATTCCACACAGAAACATTAATATCAGTTATAAAATCTTTCGTATCTTCAGGTGCAAACGGCTCTTCCGAAAAATTTTCATCAAAACAACTCAAAGCAAAATATTCATCATCTCTGTATGTCTGAACTTTATCATCAAATACTTTTGCCTGACACATTACAATATCTGACTTTTGCGCCTTATTATACATTTTTTCATACATATCAAGGTCAACAAAATCATCTGCATCTACAAAACCGATATACTCTCCGCAACAAACTTCTAATGCAACATTTCTGGCTTTCGACTGACCTGCCGTTTCCTTTAAATTTATTATCTTTACTCGATTATCACTCCTTGCATACTTTTGCAATATCTTAAGTGATTTATCTTTTGAATTATCATTAACACATATTATCTCTATATCTTGCAATGTCTGATTAACAAGCGATTTTAGACATTCTTCAAGATATAAATCCGCATTATAAACAGGAACTACTATTGAAACTTTTAAAGATTTCTTCTTAGCCATTATTTATTCCCGCCGTTTCTTGCATCTCTGCAATCCTCTTTTCGTATTCTTCTCTGATTTGTCGGATTAAATCTTCATAAAAAATTTGCGTTTGATATTTTATATTCATTTTTTCACTACGCAATTCATTTTCGGTCTTTTTTGCACGTACATAAGTATCGCATAAACTGCGTATAAAATCATCATACTGCATCTCAATACAATTACAATATTCCCTGTAACAATAACACTTTGAGAGTTGTTCCATGTCAACTCCTGCTAAATCAAGATTCTTAAAAAGCTTTTTCATCAAAAAGAAAAATTCTTTCCTATACCTTGCTTCAACAAGTGTGTATCTGTGAAATAAATCATCTATAACCCAAGCTGCCGTCTGTGTCTTTATCTCTTTAAAATATGGCAATTCCTTGAACATCTCGTATGCCAAAGCCATCATCTCCGGTCTGTCAAGAACTTTGTTTCCTACCTTCGACATTGTTGAACCGCTTCGATTTATTCTGTAAAAATAACAAAAATCTCTAATTAATGTTATCCGCTTCGCCTTAAACCAAACTTCGTAAAAAAATGGCATATCTTCATATATAAAATATTCAGGAAATCTGATTTTATTCTCATTCATAAAATCCGTACGATAAATTTTATTCCATAATGCGACATTTATACAGCCCGTGAGCAAACTTTTCGTATCTTCATGATTAAATACTCTATTATCTAAATCAGTCGGCATTAAACTCATATTATAGTACGCATTTTTAAAATCACACTCCTGCAATAATTCATTATAAAGTGCGGCTGCGCAACAAGTAACTTCTGCGTCATTTCTCTCCGCATTTTCATACAACTTTTCAAACATTGTCGGCTCTACCCAGTCATCACCGTCAACAAATCCTATGTATTTCCCCTGCGCAATATCTATTCCACGATTTCGAGCATATGCCTGACCTTTACTCTCTTTGTAAGTTATAATCTTTACCCTGTCATCTTTTTGGGCATATTCCTGCGCCGTTTCCAACGAATAATCCGACGAACCGTCATTAATACATATTAACTCTATATCTGAAAGCGTTTGCTTTAAGACACTCTCTATCGCCACTCTCATATAAAGTTCGACATTGTATAATGACATTATCACGGAAACTTTTATTTCTTTTTTCGGTTTTTCTACTCTTCTTTTGTTTTCCGCAATTTGCTTTTCAACTTTTTTCGCTGATTTTGATTTGACGGCTTTCTTCATCATTTAACCGCATCTTCCCAATCTTCTAAATCCGTATATTGAAACGGTATCTCACATTTGAACTTCAACCAATATATTGCTATAACCATTTTATTCGTTTCATACCACCAGTCAAATATCTTCGGCCGCTTCTTTATACATATATGAAATTTCCCAATTTTGAACGTATAAACTTTTGGATTTAAATGCAAAATCTCCATAAGCTTATGTTTACACTTTTCGATAAAAAATTCTTTTTGATATTGAAAATAATCATTTTCCCTTACCAGTCTTATATTCCTGTATGTGTAAGGATACTTCTCTTTGAACTTTTCATCTTCCAACGTCTGATTATCTATATTAAGCCAAAATTCTCGCCATCTGTCGTAATAATATTTCTTATATTTCTTTTGTATTACCTGATATCGATAACGCATATCCTTAAACTTTTTTCTTAAAAAATATGCTTTAACTTCATCAAAATACTCCGTCCTCTTCAAATTATTAAGCATCTTATTTACTACAAAGAAAATATCCGTAAAGTTTTTATCACCCTTTGCAACTATTGAATTAGACCTGTTTACACGATAATAATACAGAAAATCACGAACAATAGTAACTCTATCCATATCAAAATATATATCCGTGAAAAACGGCCCGTCTTCAAAAATATATCCGTCAGGAAATCTAGCCTGCTTCTCCTCTATAAAACTTCTGAGATAAAGTTTGTTCCAAGCCATTACACAAAAATCTTGAAAAAATCCCTTCGTTTCTTTATGCGTAAATGCCCTGTTATCAAGTTCTTTCGGGAAATAGCCCAATGTATAATACGGATCATCATCAAAAACAGTGTTCGTCGTATCATCAAGTTTATGTACCGCACAAATAACCATCTGCGAATTAAAATGTTCCGCATTATAATACATCAATTCATACATCGTAGGTTCTATATAATCATCAGAATCTACAAATCCTATGTATTTTCCCCTAGCATAAGGCATGCCCGTATTTCTCGCTGCCGATAATCCGCCATTTTTTCTGTTAACTATAATTATTCTGTCATCTTTCTTCGCATATTCACTGAGAACTTTGTCTGAACCGTCCGTTGAACCGTCATTTACGCAAATAATCTCTATATCCTTCAACGTCTGTCCAATTATACTGTCCAAACATTTTGAAAGATATTTCTTCACATTATAAATCGGAACTATTATCGAAACTTTAATGTCAGATTTTGCCATCTTTTTTACCTCGTAAGACGTATCCTACTTATCTCCAAAGGTTTTATTGAACCGTCTTTGTATTCTCTGCTGTATATCCTTTATCCGCTTATCCGCTGTTTCATGAACATTTATCAACTTCTTGAACGGCTTTATCTTTCCTTCATAAAAATCTAAAAATAATTTTAATTCTTCTTCATTTCTGCTTGCAGCTTCGTCCATTTGAGAATACATCTCTTTCTTCGTTTCCTCTTTCGCTCGCTCTATTTCTTCTTTGAAATATTCTGCTTGCGTTTCTAATTTTTGCCTTACAATCTCGTCATGCTCTTTCCAATAATCTTGTATCTTTCCTTCATAATAATTCTTCATCTCTTCCAATTTATCGCTTAGGTTTTTTTCATGCCAAGCATTTATCTCTACTATTCTCTCTTCCGTTTCCTGTGCTAATTGTTGAGTTTGCATTTCCATTTTCTGTCTGACCGCCTCATCTTGCCAAGCTTCGGCATCTGTTTTTCCATTAATATAACTTTCATCGGCTGTCTGCTGCATTTTTTGCTCAAAAAATCTCGCTTGCTCCTCTAATTTATTACTTAAATTCTTTTCGTGCCAAGCATTTATCTCTACTATTCTCTCTTCGTATTCCCTTGTTACTTTATCCGCTATTGTTTGCTTCTCTTTTTGATACTTCGTAATTAAAGCTATCTTCTCTTCCTCAAAATCTGTTCTTGCCTTTAGATAACTCTCATTTATTCGCTTTTGACATTCGCTTTCGGCTGTTTCCTGCATCGCCTCTATCTTTACGTCATATGACGACTTTAATGTCGCTTCTTTTTGGTTATATAATCTTATGCTCTCTATTTCCCTATCTTTTATGCTCTTTTCATATGCCGCTTTGAGTTCGGTTATAATCTCTTCATAAGCATTTCTGACAATTTCTGTCTGCGTCTTTATTGCCTCTTCAAAAAATCTACGCAATCCCGCTGTCTTTGCCCCTATTAATTCCTTCATCTGCTCTGAGTGCTGCGCTGTTATGAATTTGAAAGTAGCTTCATTATTATTTACTCGCTCCTCTAACTGCTCTATATATTCGTATATTTCTTTATTCTCACTGTTTTTTTTGCTTACCATGAAATGCTCCCACTCATATTGAATTACTCTCATTTTATAATATTTAGTCAAAAAATACAATTTATATTTCAAATTTTTATTTATCCTCAAAAAATATACCCGACTTTTTATAAACTAAAATATCGGGTATAAATTTTGTCTTGTTCATTAAAAAATTACTTAAAAAGCATCTGTTATTTCTTTTCCTGCTTCCTCTTCCTCTACAACAAGTTCTCCGCTTTCAACACGTCTGTTCTGTCTGTATCCGAAACAAGCATATATAACTATCCCTGCCACTATCCACAGTGGAAACATGGTTGCTGATGTTGTCAATGTTTTTGCCGCTTCTACCGTTAAATATATACAAAAAATTATTCCAAATATCGGCAAATACGGACAAAACGGCACTTTAAATGCTCTTTCCCTATCGGGTTCCGTCTTTCTCAATATTATAATTCCAAGACATACAATTATAAAAGAAGCAAATGTTCCAAAAATACATAGTTCTGCTGCAACATGAGCATCTATAAAAATACAGCCCAACATTACCAATACCGTTGTCCACCATATAATCCTATGCGGTGTTTTGAAAACAGGGTGAATTTTTTGCAACGATTTCGGGAAAAAATTATCTCTCGTCATTGCATACAAAACCCTTGTCGTACCATATTGAAATACCAATAATACCGATGTCAAACCTGCCAATGAACCAATTGAAATCCAGCCTGCTATCCAATCTTGGTGAATTAATCTTACTGCGTGCGCTATCGGTGCCAATGACTCTATCTGTCCATAATGTTCCACCGGAATTATTCCTGTAAAAACTATCGCTATTAATGCATATAAAATTGAACAAACTACAAGTGATCCAATAATTCCTATCGGCAAATTCTTCTGCGGATTTTTGGTTTCTTCCGCTGCGGTTGAAATTGCATCAAATCCAATATATGCGTAAAATATGATAAACGCACTTAAAATAATTCCTTCAAATCCTGCCGGAGCAAATGTTGTAAAATCTCCCGACATCATTTGTGCAAAACCCCAATTTTCAGGCTTTACATAATACATTCCGACCGCTACAAACATCAGAATTACCAACAACTTAATAACAACCATTAAAGCTGCCGTTTTTGCCGATTCCTTCATTCCTCTGTACAAAATAAAACCAAGCGTAAATACAATAAACAATGCCGGAAGATTAACACTTATCGGAATTCCTCCAACATGAGGTATCGCTATATTCGGATCAATACCTGCTTTATTACACTTCTCGACTGCACTTACAGCATCATTAACAAGCCATATCGGCGGATTTGTCACCCACGTCGGTAAATATTTATCAAACCCTTGCAAAAATTGTAATAAATACTCCGTCCAACTTACAGCCGTTGTAATATTTCCAATTGCATACGCAAAAACTAAAATCCAGCCCATCATCCATGCTGCAAATTCTCCCATTGTTGCATATGTATACGTGTATGCACTTCCCGCAACCGGTATCATTGATGCAAATTCCGCATAACAAAGCGCAGGACATACGCATACAAGACCTGCCAGTACAATTGAAATTACTACCGACGGACCTGCTCCTATTTGTCCGTGACTTCCACATATCGCAGGCCCTATCATTACAAATATTCCTGCTCCTATTATTGCACTGATTCCCAAAATTATTAAATCAAAAGCACTCAGTGTTTTCTTCAGACCGTGATTTTGCGTCCGAGAAATTAACTCGTCCATATTTGCGGTCTTTCCCATATTCTTTAATATTTCTTTTATCTCAATCATCATCTTCATTTCTCAATGTTGTTTGTGCAGTTCCTTCCCTTTCCGCCTTTCTGTTCTTTCGATATCCGTATGCAAGATAAATTACAATACCTCCTAAAATCCAAACCGGAAATAATAATGCCGATGTCTTTAATTGTGGTATTGCCTGTATTATCAAATAAGAACAAAATCCTATTCCTATTAACGGTAAATACGTACAAAATGGTACTCTGAAAGGTCTTTGCAAATTCGGGTTTGTTCTCCTCATTATAAGAACTCCTACACTGACCATTATAAAACATGCCAATGTACCAAATATACAAAGTTCCGCTGCTACGTGTGCGTTCATAAAAATACAACCCAGCATAACTACAATTGTCGTTATCCAAGTCGTAACATACGGTGTCTTATAAACAGGGTGAATTTTTTGCAACGATTTCGGCAAAAAATTATCTCTCGTCATTGCATACAAAATTCTCGTATTTCCGTATTGAAATACCAATAATGCCGACGTCAATCCTGCTAAAGCACCCAAAGATATCCATGTTGCAATCCATTGTTGATTAATTAATCTTACAGAATGCGCAATAGGCGCAAGAATATCAACCTCTCCATACTGCGAAACAGGAATTATTCCCGTGAATACAATTGCAACCAATCCATACAATATCGAACATACTACCAAAGAACCTAAAAGTCCTATCGGTAAGTTCTTTTGCGGATTTTTGGTTTCTTCTGCCGCTGTCGATATTGTATCAAAACCTATATATGCATAAAATATAATAAATGCACTTAAAATAATACTGTCAAATCCGCCGGGGGCAACCGTTTTCATATCTACACCACTCATTGAAATTCCCCAATTTGCAGGATTTACAAAACACATTCCTACTGACACAAATATAAATATTACAGCCAGTTTTATTACAACCATTAATGCCGTCGCTTTTGTCGATTCCCTCATTCCTTTAAGCAAAATTAATCCCAATACAAAAACTATAAAAATAGCAGGCAAATTCATACTGAAAGGCATTCCGAAAATATAAGGAAGTTGTGTATGTGGGTCAAGTCCCAGTTCCTCACATCTCTCCAATGCACTAGGAATATCATTAATCAACCACATTGGCGGATTTGTCATCCACGTCGGTAAATATTTATCAAACCCTTGTAAAAATTGTAATAAATACTCCGTCCAACTAACTGCAATCGTAATATCTCCAATTGCATATTCAAGCATCAAAATCCAACCCATTATCCATGCGGCAAATTCGCCCATCGTTGCATAAGTATACGTATATGCACTTCCCGAAACAGGTATCATTGATGCAAACTCCGCATAACAAAGTGCAGGACACACACAAACCGCCGCCGCTAGCAAAATAGATAAAACAACCGACGGACCTGCACCTACATTACCGTGACTTCCGCATACTGCCGGCCCTATCATTACAAAAATACCGCAACCGATAATTGCACCTATTCCTAAAACAATAAGGTCAAATGCACTCAATGTCTTATTAAATGTATTACTTTCCGCTTTTGCTACCAATTCCTCTGTTTTGACGGTTTTGCATAAATTGGAAAAAAATGTCCTTACTTTACTCTCTGCCATTTTCTTCCCCTTGTGTTTTTTCCTTAAATCTTTGCATTAACATCTTATCTTTTTCTTCCGTATTTCTGTGCTGTCTGTACCCGTAAAGGACATAAATCAATGTTCCGCCAAGCAACCACAACGGAAACAATATCGAAGCTTTTTCAAGTTGCGGTAAAGATTGAAACATCAATGCCGCACTTACAATAATTCCCATAATAGGCACTATCGGATAAAACGGAACCCTAAACGGTCTGTTAACATTAGGGTGTGTTTTCCTCAAAATTATGGTTTCTAAACAAATCATTCCAAAACACGTTAACGTTCCGCAAATTGCAAGCTGAGTCGCAACACTCATATCAATAAACATGCCCGCAACTATAATCACTATCGCTGAAATCCAAATGATTATTGCCGGTGTTTTATACTTTTGATGTCTTTTTTTCATAATTTTCGGCAAAAAATTATCTTTTGCCATTGAATATAAAATTCTTGAATTTGCATATTGCAATACCAAAAGAACCGACGTCAATCCGGCTAAAGCACCTAAAGATATCCAACCAGCTATCCAATCTTGATGAATTAACCTTGAAACATATGCTAACGGTGCATGAATATTTACCAAAGCATAATCAGATACAGGAATAATTCCGGTAAATACAGCAGAAACAGCCGCATAAACCAATGCTGCAATCAACAGTGTACCTATAATTCCTATCGGCAAATCTTTTTGAGGATTTTTAGCCTCTCCTGCAGTTGTCCCAAGCGCATCAAACCCAAGATACGCATAAACAATAATAAAAGCCCCTATTGTTATTCCCTCAAATCCATTCGGTGCAAATTGCGCAAAATTATGACCCCAATTTTCAGGTTGTACATAAAAAATCCCGACTCCAATAAACAAAAAGATAACAGCCATTTTGATGATTACCATTAAAGCAGCTGTTCTTTTTGATTCTATCGTTCCTCTTGTCAAAATTATTGCCATTACAATCATAATAAAGATTGCAGGAAGATTCAAAGAAATCGGAATTCCAAAAATATGAGGAATTTGTTCTGCGGGATTTAAACCTAAAGCCTGATATTTAGAAACTGCCGTTCCGTAATCATGAATTAACCACAAAGGAGGATTAACAAGCCAATTTGGCAAAATATGCGAAAAACCCTGCAAAAATTGAAAGAAATATCCTGACCAAGCAGCAGAAACAGTAACATTACTGATTGCATATTCTAAAACCAATACCAAACCCATTATCCACGCAGGAAATTCACCAAGCGTTGCATAAGTATATGTGTACGAACTGCCGGAATCAGGTATGGTTGAAGAAAACTCAGCAAAACAAAGTGCCGGAAATATACACGCTATTGCCCCCAAAAAAACGGATATTACCAATGCAGGACCAGCCCCTACGTGTTCCACATTTCCGCACGCAGCCTCTCCGACCATAACAAAAATGCCCGAACCTATAACCGCACTAATTCCCAAAATAAGAATATCTGTCCAGTTTAAAGTTTTTGCAAGTGTATCGGATTTTGAACGAGCAATGATTTCATCAGGTGAACGCCTTTTAAAAACTTTTGCCACAAATCCGAGAGGTACTTTTTCCATTTTTAGCCTTTATTTTTTAATAACGGGAATCCAAGAACCTCTCTTTGCTCAACATAAAGTCGAGCAACCGCAGATGCTAATTTTCTTATTCTGTTAATGAAATTCATTCGTTCATCTTTACCGATTACTCCTCTTGCATCTAATAAATTGAACGTATGCGAACATTTTAAAACATAATCATAAGCCGGAAGGACAAGTTTTGCTGCCATACAATCTTCCGCTTCTTCTTTGAATATATCAAACAACTTGAAAAGTCTTTCGGAGTTTGAATATTCAAAGTTATATTTTGACATTTCTATTTCATTTTGCAGGAAAATTTCCCCGTATTTAAGTTTATCGTTCCACATAACATCATATACGGAATCAACATTTTGCAAATACATTGCTATTCTCTCAAGTCCGTATGTGAGTTCAAGAGCAACAGGTTTAACTTCTACTCCGCCAACTTGTTGGAAATACGTAAATTGCGTAATCTCCATACCGTCTAGCCATACTTCCCAGCCAACTCCCGCTGCGCCTAAAGTCGGTGACTCCCAATTGTCTTCAACAAATCTGACATCATGTTTCGTCAGGTCAATACCCATTGCCTCAAGACTTCTAAGATAAACTTCTTGAGCATCTTCCGGCGACGGCTTTAAAATTACCTGATACTGATAATAATGTCCCAGTCTGTTCGGATTTTCTCCATATCTGGAATCCGTAGGACGTCGGCAAGGTTCTATCATCGCCGTATGCCACGGTTCCGGACCTAACGAACGCAAAAACGTCGCTGGATTCATTGTACTTGCACCCTTCTCAATATCATAGGGTTGCTGAATTATACAGCCGTAATCCGACCAGTATTTTGATAAATTAAAAACTAATTCTTGAAAAGTGAGTCCCAAAACTTAATTCCTTTTTTGATTGTCGTTTATAATTGTACTGCTAACACTCAAAAATTACAATCTTTATTTTTACAATTTTACATTTTAACGTGCATTACAAGCTTTTTTCGCATATACAACCGCTAAACCTCAATAATAGTAACCTTTTCTGGCTTGTAAAAATATCTGTTTTTGTAACAAGTTCCTATTTTACAAACAATCTTTCCAAAAATCTCACAAAACGAACTATTTTATGCTCTGTATCTTTCGTTATTGAATCTACCAATATTGTTGTAACATTAGCTTTTTGCCCGCATAAAATATCCGTAAGCGGTCTATCGCCAATCATTACCGCATCTTCTACATTTTTACCTATCTTTTTTAGGTACTCCAGCATAACTTTTGTATCAGGTTTATGGGCGTGAGAAATAACCTCAAAATCAGTAACAGAACGTACTTTGTCTATATATTCCTGATTTGTATTATTACTCAAAATAACAACCGTAAAATCTTGTTGCAACTTTGCAAGCAATTCCTTCGTTTTTGGCAAATATTTTCCTGATTTTGAAGGCATTAATGTTGAATCAAGGTCAAACATCAATACGGATTTTCCTTCCGCCTTAAGAACTTCAAAATCTATATCTTCCAATCTTTGAACATTATAATCGGGCTTAACTAACATCTTTCGTTTTTTATCCCCACTGTTCTTGCAAGTGCGTATTTAGTATCTTTCGGCACTCTCTCAAACTCAATCCAAGAAGTATCGTTCGTATTAGAAAATTCTTTTTCTTCTTCGGTATTAAAATCAATGACTTTCAGAACTTTTGTCGTGAATAATTCTTCGGGAGAAATAATTTCTATTTCATCACCAACAAAAAATTTATTTTTAGTTAGAACTTTTTGCATACCATTTCTGTTTTCATTCAAAAACATACAAAGAAAATCCGCTCCTGCCAAGCCTTTTGAAATATCGTAACTATATCCGTCGCTATTCGGTTTTTCAATATAAAAACCTGTCGTATAACCTCTGTTTCCGATTTTCGCCAGCTGCTCAATATTTGCCTCTTCACTTTGTTTTCCTGTTTCCAAATACTCATCAATTGCGTGTCGGTACGTTTTTGCAGCAGCAGAAACATAATAAAGACTCTTTGTCCGTCCTTCAATTTTCAATGAATCAACCCCTGCATCAATAAGTTTGGGAATGTAATTAATCAACGCAAGGTCTTTCGGACTTAAAATATGCGTACCACGCTCATTTTGCTCAATTTCAAAATACTCGTCAGGTCTGGTTTCTTCAAGAAGCTTGTAACTCCACCTGCAAGGTTGAGCACAACCTCCTTTGTTTGCTTTCCGTTCTCCTTGTGTCATATAATCACTCAACAAGCACCTTCCCGAAAATGAAACACATTGTGAACCATGAACAAAAACTTCAAGTTCCATATCTGGTACATCTTGTTTTATTTGCGCAATTTCGGGAATAGAAAGTTCTCTAGCCAACACAACCCTTTTTGCACCAAAATCTCTCCAAAATTTTACCGCTTCCGAATTTAACGTATTTGCTTGCGTACTTATGTGAATATCAATTTCAGGCAAATACTTTTTGACCACAGAAAGAATACCAACATCTGAAATTAATATACCGTCTGGCTTTGCATCTTTAATTATGTCAATTTTTTGCATAAGCTTTTCAATATCAGAGTTGAAAGAATAAATATTGAGCGTCAAATAAGCCTTTCCACCCAAAGAATGCACCAACTCAACGCACTCTTTCATGTTATCATCGGTTATCAATTCCCCTTTTCTTAACGCTCTTAAACTGAAATCAACCGTACCAAAATAAACGGCATCAGCTCCGTATTTTATTGCATATTCACATTTTTCAAGGCTTCCGCCGGGTAATAATAACTCAGGTTTTTTCATAAATCTATTATAAACAAAAAAAAGGGATTTTTGAAATCCCTTTTTTGAAAAAATATTTTGTTTTTACGAAATCTTTGTATTTGCTACTTTCTTCATTCCGCTGATGATTCCATCGACATAACCGTCTTCTTTTCCAAACCAAGCTCTGTCTTGAGTCAATCTGTCCATTACTGATTCACCGGGGTGAAGTAAGTCACAAGCAAGCATTACTTCAGCTTGTTCGGATTCTGACATTTTAGTAAAATCTTTCATATATCCTGTTGCATCGGCAGATTCAAGTTGAGAATATAATTCATTTGCTTTTTGAGCAATATCTGTCGGAATATCTTCAACGGATTGCCAACCAAGAGTTTGCATTGCCTCATTTGCTGCGGAATTAAAAAGAATATTTCTAAGTTCCGTTTCCGCTTTTCCTGAATAATCTCCTTGTATATCACTCATCAATGACTCATCGTACTGTTCTTCAAAAGAATCCATTATTTTTACGATATCAGCAGTTGAATAACCTGATTCCATTAATATCTTTGAAACAGCCTTTTCGTCTGTTCCCAAACCCGCCATTGCGTTTCTGAGTTCTGCTGCTTTTGCAGAAGCCTCATTATCTCCTATAGTCGCTCTTTCATCTGCTGTTGTTGTTTCTTTTTGTACGGATTGTGTCTGTTCTGATTCTTTTACTCCTGCCGTATTTTTAAGTGCAGTTATCATTCCGTCAACATAACCATCTTCTTTTCCAAACCATGCCATACCTTCTGTTACTCTGTTAATAGCACTGTCATTGGAATGCAACATATCACATGCTACAAGAATTTGAGCTTTTTCACTATCAGAAAGTTTATCAAAATCTTTCATATATCCAAGTGCATTGTTCGATTCAAGTTCAGAATAAAATTCATTTGCCTTTTGAGCAATATCAGAAGGAATATCCTCAACTGACTGCCAACCAAGAGCTTTCATTGCTTCATTTGCTGCTGAATTGTATAGAACATTTCTAAGTTCTGTTTCCGCTTTTCCTGAGTAATCATTTTGAATATCGTTCATTAATGTTTCGCCGTACTGATTTTCAAATACGTCCATAATTTTAACGATGTCAGCGGTTGAATAGCCTGATTCCATTAATACCTTTGAAACAGCCTTTTCATCTGTTCCTAAACCTGCCATTGCTGTTCTCAATTCTTGAGCAGCAGCCAATGCTTCATTATCTCCGATAACAGTTTCTTCTGCTGAAATTTCAGGTTCTTGAACTTGTATGTTTTCCTGCGGTTTTGTTTCAGGAATTGTTGTGTTAATATCAACATTTGTATTTGTTGAAGGCTTAGTATTTGTTGTACCTGTTTCTTTTAATGCATCGTCAACATAACCTTGCGCCATTTCATATAACGCTTCAAAATCCGTTTCATCAATTATACTTTTATCATTTTCAATAATATTTGATTCATCTTCTCCCATTGCAGCAAACGCTTTAAGTTCTTCCGAACTTAAATCACCGTTTCCGTCTGTATCTAATACAGCAAAAACTGCTTCCAATTGTTCCGGACTATAATAACCTAATTCTGATTGCTTAAAGTTTTCAACATCTCCTTGAAAAATACTTATATCAGTACCGTTCATAACGACATTTCCACCATTAACACCAAAATCATATGAGCCAATTTTCTTCAAAGCATCAATTTGTTGCTGATTTTTAATCGTTAACTTCATAAAATTGTCTGCCATAACATAGTCCTTTCGGAAACTTCTTTCACTTACCTTTGTAACGAATTTACCGCTACGCATGTGATATCGGCACTTTTGCATGATTTCTTTAATTTTTTTCTTAAAAATGTTACAAAAACGTTACAAAATTTTTTTACATAACTTCATGAAATACTTTCTCATACAAATATAGGATATTCAATATAAACAGCTAAAGAAAAAAAATTTTTGTACGACACAAAAAATGTAAAAGAACATCTTTTACATCCTCCCCAAGTCTGACAGCCGCACAAGCGGCTTTTTTTTGCGACCGCCGAGCAGAGTGCACTCTGCCGAACAAAACAATCCGGTGAATTGTTGTTTGATATGTAATGACCGAGTGAAAATATGTACGATATAAATTGGTGTTATTCCAATTATGAAAATAAAATTAATATAGTTAAATTTTTAATAAATTAGCGTGCATTATAATGCACGCTAATTGTTTGATATATGCTTGCAATATATCATGTTTATGATATCATAATAATGTATAGAACTTTGATAATTAAATAAATGGGCAATGAAACCTTTCTTGTAGGACTCTGACCGACACTCTAAATATCGGCTTCGGGTTGGTATCTGAATAGAAAGGGGGTCAATATGGATAAATTCAATCTGACGTTGTTTTTAATCTTTTTGATTTTGTACATATTAAAAAACGGCTCTTACCCTAACAGATAAGAACCGTATCGACTTCTTACGAGGTTTCAGGTAGCTTGAGCAACTACCGCCCCGATATTTATATTATTACTCATTTTAAAAATTTTTCAAGGGGTAAAGACAAATGGATAACAAAAAAGTTACAACCGGCTGGGGCGGAAAGCGAGAGGGAGCAGGCAGGAAAAAAGGCTCAAACGGCGAGCCTACAGTAGTTTTTTACGCTCGTGTAACTCCTGAGCAAAAAATTCAACTGCAAGAGTTTTTAAAAAAATTAAAAAATACATAACTTGTTTTTATTCGTCCATTAATCTTAATAAAGCAGCCTATAGCGCGCATTTAATGCACGCTACAGGCTTATGAACAATAATTAATCATTTTTATAAACAAGTTTATCAACAGTAATTTTTAATGCTTTTGCCAATTTAAAAACAATATAAATACTTGGAGAAACATTTTCATTTTCAATTTTCGTTAAATGTTTTGTAGAAATGCCAGCCAATTCCGCCAATTTTTCTTGAGTAAAATCTTTTTTTGCTCTTTCTACTCTCAAATTATATGCTAAAACTTTACGTAAATCTTCTTCCATTTTGTTATAATATATTCTTACTAATTTTATTAAAACCCCTAACAAGATACTAATAGTTGCTTATTAGATACTTTTAAGTTATAATAAATCGACAAATAAAACCAAAAAGGGAAATATGAAAAATACTAAACATTTTAGTTTGTAGGGTGCAATTTATTGCACCAAAATCTAAAGAAAGCCTTGTAGGATGTCGTAAATTTTAATTTACCGCATCAATTAGAGATTACAAAATATAACAATGAATTACATAAGATTATACAAATCCAATAGCATAATTTTGAATAATTGTTCGTGTATTACAATGCACGCTACAGATTATTTTTCTAAATTGTTTGTTTTTTCCGATTTAACATATTTCTTAATTTTTAAAACATCTTTTTCAACAACCAATTCAACATCATCTAAAACAGGATTAACTTTTAACAATTCCAAGATTGGTAGTGGAATTATTAATCCCCAACTGTTTCCGATAGTTCTCAATTTCTTATGCATTGTCCGTACCAAATTAGCTATAAGAATATTGTAACTTTATTATTGTATATTTTATTACTATTATGTTATAACTTTATTATTACAGGAGCAAATATGTTTAAGAAAACCATACTTATAGACCTAGACGGTGTTTTGAATGAATATGTCGGAAAGTTTGATAAAGACTATATTCCGCCGATAAAAAACGGAGCGAAAGAATTTTTGCAAGATTTATCCAAAAATTATGAAATTAAACTTTTTACGACAAGAAACAGATTGCTTGCTACAAAGTGGATTGCTGAAAATAAGCTTGAAGAGTTAATTTCTGGTGTCACAAACGTAAAAGAACCTTGTTGGGTTTATATTGACGACAGATGCATAACTTTTGACGGCAATTTTGAAGATCTGATTGATAAAATCGACAACTTCAAGCCGTATTACAAATAACTTGAAGTTAAAACATTAAAAAATGTCTTTTTATGAAAAAATCACGCCTGCTTCACGAGGATTGCGACAAAAATCGGTTCTGGGTTTATACTTTGCCCATGCAAGACATACATCTGCTTTATTTTCAACATCATAAATTCTGCTGATAATTTTATCTTTATCACAATATAGTTCACAGCCGAGTTTATCGCCGAGGTGCGTTTCTTTCAAAAATTTTATACTGTAAGAAGAAACTTCATTATGCTCTAAAAAGTCTGTCGGTGCGGTTTCAAAAGAAATTCCGATATAAGAAAGGTTGTTCACATGAAAATTAAAATCCAAATCACGAACGGTAACTTCGTGAATTTTTTCAGCAATTTTTTCACCTTGTATCTCGTAAGTTTGTTTTAAATGTTCACCAAAAACTTTTTCTTCCGTAACTCCGAATACACTGACAATATCAGAAGATTTTATCGGACGGCGAGTTTTTTCATCTAATAAATAGAAACAGCTTTCGCCTATTGCAACTGTTTTTTCGTGACATTTTATTTCAAAATCAATATAAGTACGCATTTTTGTAACTTCGGAGATCCAAACGGAAACAGAAAGTTCTTCGCTCCACATAGGCAATCTGTCTGTAATTTCCACGTGCAAGTCTGACACTACCCAAATTATTCCGTCTTTTAAAACATCAAAGGCAGCAAGATTATGTTTTGCGCAAAATCTTGCAAAAGTTTCCTGAAAATACTTTGCAACCGCCATTTTAGTCATGTGATAATTAACGTCCATATCTCCGAACATTAAAGAATATTTTCTTAAAAATTTTTCATTCATAAAAACCTGCAAATAAATTTATTTTCCGATACAAAAATGTTCAAAAATATTGTTCAAAATATCGTCAGTAACGACTTCGCCACGAATTTCACCGAGTTGAAGAAGAGCAGTTTTTACATCAATAGAAATTAAGTCTTGTAACTCTTCTCTTTGAATGCCTTCAAGGGCGGTTTCACAAGAGAGCAGCGCCTTATCGAGGCAATTTTGTTGACGTTCATTTGTAATAAATTCCGTTTCTTCTTCCAGATTTAAACAGACAAGGTTTTTTATTTCTTCTTTTAATTTTTCAATATTTTCACCTGTTGCGGAAGAAATATTAATACAATCATCAAATTTTTTGCCCGAAAGGTCATACTTCGTTGCAATTTTCAAACACGGTTTGTCATTTGCCAATTTAAAAATTTCTTTATCAACGTCCGTCATACCCGTTTGAGAATCAAAAAGGAACAAAACAGCGTCGCTTTCATCAATACATTTTTTAGTGAAATCCATACCGATTTTTTCAATTTTATCGGCTTCGTTTTCATCACGCAAACCGGCTGTATCAATTATAGTTACAGGGATACCGTCAATATCAAGCATTTCTCTTATGGCATCTCTTGTAGTACCTGCCGTATCGGTTACGATAGCTCTTTCAAAATTCAATAATGCATTGAACAGAGAAGATTTTCCGACATTTGGCTTGCCGGCAATTGCAACTTTGACCCCTTGTCTTAAAACATCAGAACTTTTGGAAAAAGCCGAAACTTTTTTAATTTCCGCAATAACCTCTTGCATTTTTTCTTCAAGAAAAGAATATTCAGGTTCTGCAACATCTTCCGGAAAATCAACCGCCGCAACGATTTTTGACAAAATATTAAAAAGCATTTGATAAATTTCAGAGATTTTCTGAGATAATTTCCCTGAAAGATTTGAAGCACTTTTCACAGCAAATTTCATTGTTTTTGCGTGAATTACATCAGCGACCGCCTCTGCTTTTGCCAAATCTATCTTGCCGTTTAAAAAAGCCCTTTTTGTAAATTCACCTTTTTCAGCAGGTCTTGCGCCGTATTTATAGGTCAATTGCAAAATTTTTTTAATAATATTAATTCCGCCGTGACATTGAATTTCAACCGCATCTTCTCCCGTATAACCTGTTGGCGCTTTATAGGGCAAAACTACCGCTTCATCAATCATTTCTCCTTCGTCACGAATTTGACCGTACATAATTTTCATCGGAATAAGTTTTTTTGAAAAAATTTTTTCACAAATTTCAAAAGATTTTTCACCCGACATTCTGACTATGCCAATAGCACCGGTTCCGAACGGTGTTGCAATTGCACTTATTGTATCTGTTTCGTAATTTATTGCCATATTTTTTTTATATCAGAAAAATGATATTTTCTCAAACTCATTGCCTCTTTTCGTAAAATAATATATAATCGGTTAGGTGAAAATTATGACTGACTGTATTTTTTGTAAAATCGCAAACCACGAAATACCAACAAATCCTGTCTTTGAAAATGATAGGGTTATAGCTTTCAATGACCTTGAACCGCAAGCACCAACACATATTTTGGTTATTCCCAAAAAACACGTTGCCTCTGTTAAAGATGTTGAAAACTTAGAAATGATGAAAGATTTGTTTGATGCTGTTCAAAAAATAGTAAAAGAAAAAAATATTACTGATTTCAGAACTGTCATTAACACTGGAAAAGAAGCAGGGCAAAGTGTTTTTCATTTACATATTCATATACTTTCAGGCAGACCTTTACTATGGCCTCCGGGATAGGTAAATATGGCAGAATATTTACGTTGGTATGACAAAGACCCTGTTATAAAAGAATTTATGAGTGCCCTTGAACGCTTGGATCAAGAAACTGTTTCTTTGCTTGCGCAAGATTTTATTCAAACAATGATGGAAGATGAAAAAATCAGTGCAGACAGTGCTTTGCAATCATTAATTAAAAATGTTCCCCCCGGATACAATCGCTGGTATGACAAGAATTATGACCTTCATTCCTGCTTAGAAGTTTTGAAGTCTTTGGATTCTGAACATCAAAAAATTGTTATTGAAAAATTTAGGGAAGCAATGTACCAACTAATTGCAGCAGTATATTACGGTGAAGAAGAAAATGAAAAATAACGTCCTCATTACAGGAGCGTCTAAAGGTATCGGTCTTGTTCTCGCTAAACATTTTGCAGAAAATAATTTTAACGTTTTTATAACAGCAAGAACAAAAAGCTATTTGGAAGAATTGGTGAAAATACCAAACATAAAAGGATTTTATGCTTGCGATTTAACAAAAGATTGCTTATTTCTTTATCAGGAAGCAAAAAAAGCTTTAGGCAATATTGACATACTAATTAACGATGCAGGAAGTTATGTTTGTTCTGAAATAGAAAAAACAACCGACGAAGATATAGAAAATCTTGTTAACTTAAATATGATAGCACCTTATAAATTAGCAAGACTTGTAATTCCTGATATGAAAAAAAACAAATTCGGAAGAATTATAAATATCGGCTCTATTTCCGGAGTAGTAGGAGAAGCTTATGCAACGCTTTATTCTATGACAAAATCTTCTTTCATCGGTTTTTCAAAAGCACTCGCACTTGAAGTTGCAGAATATGGAATTACAGTTAACACAATTCACCCCGGTTGGGTTGATACTTCTCTCATTCACGGAGAAAATATGACTTTTGAAGAAAAAGAACTTATGGAAACAATTCCTCAGAGAAGATACATTGAACCGATTGAAATAGCTGAACTTGCAAAATACCTTGCAAGCCCTGAAGCAAAAGGATTAACAGGACAATCAATAAATCTTTGCGCAGGTATTTCTATGGGATAAAATATTTGTGATATACTTTAAAAAGTTTTATTTTAGGAAGGATTTTTATGAAAGGTATAATTTTAGCAGGCGGAGCAGGAACAAGACTTTATCCGGCATCATTGCCGATTTCAAAAATTTTGCTTTCGGTTTATGACAAACCTATGATTTATTACCCCCTATCAACACTTATGCTTGCAGGAATTAAGGATATTTTGATTATCACAAATCCTGTTGACCACCAAAATTTTATTAAATTATTGGGTGATGGCAGTCAATTCGGTATAAATATTACCTATGAAATACAATACGTACAAAAAGGTATAGCAGATGCTTTTATTTTGGGTGAAAAATTTATCGGAGATGACCACGTTGCGTTAATATTGGGAGATAATATTTTTCACGGTTACGGCTTCCAAACAATGCTAAAAAATGTTAAAAAACGTGAAAATGGTGCAACAGTTTTCGGTTATACGGTAAAAGATCCTGAAAGATTTGGCGTTGTTGAGTTTGACAAGGACAAAAAAGCTGTTTCTTTGGAAGAAAAACCAAAAAAACCAAAATCAAATTATGCCGTAACAGGTTTATATTTCTACGATAATAAAGTTATTGAGTACGCAAAATCTCTCAAACCGTCCGCAAGAGGAGAGCTTGAAATTACAGATTTGAACAAAATCTACCTTGCAAACGGCGAATTAAATGTAGAAATTTTAGGTAGAGGCTTTACTTGGCTTGATACAGGAACACATGATTCAGTCTTGCAGGCAAGCAATTTTATCCAGTCAATGGAACTTAATAAAGGTGAAAAAATTTCCTGTCTGGAAGAAGTTGCTTTCTTTCAAGGCTTCATAACAAAAGAAGAAATTTTGAAAAATATTGAACCATATGCTGATAAAAATGAATATTATGCTTATGTAAAACGGGTAGTGACAGGAAATTTATTCGGAGAAGATTAAAATGGAATGTTTAAAAGAAAGAAATAAAGACACTTGTGGCTGCACATATGGCTGTCCTACAAGCGGAATGTGCTGTCAGTGCGTTCGTCATCACCGTACAAACGGAGAAATACCCGGTTGTTTTTTCCCTAAAGATGTTGAAAAAACATACGACAGGTCAATAGCAAACTTCATCAAATGCATGTCAAAATAAAAAATAGGCAAAAATGGCAAAGAAAAAAGACAAAAGACTTATAAAAAAACGAACAATATTTACCACAATTCTTATTGCATTGATGTGGTGTTTTACGATTGAACCAAACGTAGTTACCGTAACAAAATACAAAGTCAAAGATGAAGCATTAAAGGGAGTAAAAATAGTATTTGCCGGAGATTTGCACGTAAAACCGTATCAAAAAAAAAGACTTAATTATATAGTCAAAAAGATTAATGCTCAAAATGCAGATATTGTATTGTTAGTAGGCGATTACGTTAACATGCACAGTGAATTTATGAGTTACCCTATTGCAAAAACAGCGGAAACACTGTCAAAAATCAAGTCAAAAACGGGTATATATACCGTTTTAGGTAATCATGATTATTACAAAGACGGACAAAAAATCAAAAATGCATTAACGAATAACGGAATTACCGTCCTTGAAAATCGTTGCAGAAAAATTGAAGTCGGGCAAAAAACTTTTTATATAGCAGGTATTGAGGATTTAACAACGGGTTTTCCCGATGTAAAAAGAGCTCTGAAATTTGCGAAACCTCCAGTGATTTTGCTCTCTCATCAACCTGATGTATTTCCGTATTTACCGCAAGGAATAAATTTGACACTTGCTGGCCATTTACATGGGGGACAAGTTGCAATTCCATTTATAGGACCTATAATAGCGCCTTCAAGATTTGGTGTAAAATATGCATCGGGATATTTTGAAGAAAACGGAAAAAAAATGATAGTCACAAAAGGATTAGGAACAAGTTGCTTACCGATAAGATTTAATTGTCCGCCGGAAATTGTTGTTATCGAATTTGAATAATTTTAACAAAAAGAACATTGACAAATTTTGTAAAAAAAGTAATACAAAATAAAAAGCCGTGAGTGTTCACGGCTGTAAATTAGGGATATGTGTATTGTCATTTCTTAAGGAGTATAGTTGTATTTTAGCCTTTACATTTTGAAATAAAATCATATAAAACAATGAATAATTAAAGTATAAACTTCAGAATTTCCTACGATGGGGGTATTCCAAAATTTTTTGTTGTATAATAAAGCAAAAACCTTAAGGAGTTAAAATGGCAACACTTGAAGCAATATTAGGCAGAGCGCAATCATTGAGCGATAATGAGCAATTTGAAGAAGCATATAATGTTTTAACGGCAGCGTACAAAGAAGGAAAAGACAATCCTGAATTTTTAGAAAAAATTGCACTTGCAGCACAAACTTTAGATAAAAAAGAAGATGCTCAAAAGTACTGGGAAGAATTGATTTCAATTTCTCCAAACAGTATGGTTGCATACAGCGAACTCCAAGATATTTATAATGAAACAGACCGTTATAAATATTATTTGACAAGAGCAAAGGTAAAGGTTTTAAACGGTCAAATTTCTCAAGCTATTCCTGATTATAAGAAAGCTATTGATAATACTCAAGAACAAGATTTAAAAAATGATGCATCAATTTTAATGGCAAGAGCATATGAGTTTACGGGCAAGACAATGTCAGCAATTGATGAATATTACAAACTTTCGCAACATATTCACAATGCGGATTCTCATTTGAAAATAGCAGAATTATATTTGAAAGAAAATGATAAATTTTCAGCAATAAATGCTCTTGAGCAAGCAATAGAGATTTATCCGGACGAAGAAAGAGTTAAAGACTTTTTGTCAAACCTTTATGTTCAGACAGGAGATATTGAAAAAGCGGAAAAATATGTAGTTTCCGATTTGTTAAAAATCAAAATAAAACTTATGCAAGGTAATAATGATGAGGCTTTTGGACTTTTGCAAAATATATCAAACAAACAAACATCAGACTATTATAAACTTCTTGCAGAATATCATTTTAACAAGGAAAATTGGGAAGCTTGCACAGATGCAATCAATAATTTTGCAAAATTTGAACCCAATCACCCATTAATATTTCAAATGAAATCTCTTGTTTGTGAAAAACAAAATGATATGCACGGCTCACATGTAAACAGAGCAAAAATGTATCTTGCAAAAGACCAAAAAGATGTAGCAATGCATGAATATTTATTTGCACATAAAATTGATGAAAAAAATATCCAAACAATTGAAGATATTATAAAACTTTGCGAAGCAATGGGAGAAAAAAATACAGCAGAAGAATTTTATGAAAAACTTCTTGCAATTGACCCGAAAAATGAACGAGCTTTGGTTAAATCAGGTGATTTTTACTCGGATTTGGGAGAATATTCAAGAGCTTCGGAATTTTATGAAAAAGCGGCAGAAATTACGAAATCTTCGGAAGTTTTCTTAAAAGCAGGAAAGTGTTTTGAGAAATTAAAACGAGAAAAAATAGCAAGAGAATACTACGAGAAATACATTGCAAAAGCTCCAATGAGCGCAGAAGTTGAGCTTATAAAGCATAAAGTGTCAAAAATGACAGATGTTGACAATGGCGGTAGCGAAGACGAAGGATTTTTGGAAAAAC
Source organism: uncultured Muribaculaceae bacterium (assembly GCA_964550875.1). Classification (GTDB taxonomy): domain Bacteria; phylum Cyanobacteriota; class Vampirovibrionia; order Gastranaerophilales; family Gastranaerophilaceae; genus RUG841. Next base: position 82,772 of record CAZKAS010000001.1, read on the forward strand.
TTTTGGGATTTTTCTCAAAAAAATAAAAAGGTATATGTTAAAATAAAATCGAATTATTTGTTTGTTATGTGAATAAATTTTTCATAAAACAACGAAAATATTTGACGATAAAATGTCGGTAATATACACTAAAAGTATAATTTTGGGGAAAGAAATGAAAAGATTTTTAGTATTAATAAGTATAATGATTGTAGGACTTCCAACATTTGCAGACATTGTAAATCCAAATTTTTCTCGAGAAGAATATACAAAATTAAGAGAAGAAAGACAGAAATTATATGAGCAACGACAAAGATTTTCAACAATTAACAGGGTTTGCGGTCAAGTCAACGTAAAAAAAGAAATGGTGGATTGTAAGAAAAAATTATACGAAGATTATCTTAAAACAATCGATCTTTTAGAAAACAATGTTGTTAAAAACACCGAAAGTAAATAGAATGAATACAAAAATATTAAAAACACCATTAAGTGAAAAAGAAGTATTGATAGGGGAAAGCGAAGGCGATGCAATAATTTTGGCGCTTGAATCGAGTTGTGATGAAACAGCTTGTGCGATTGTCAAAAACGGAAGAGAAGTTTTGTCAAATGTTGTTGCATCACAAATTAAAACGCATATGCAATTTGGCGGAGTAGTTCCGGAAGTTGCAGCAAGAGAGCACCTTGAAGCAGTTAATGAAGTTATAGCAAAAGCACTGGAAGAAGCGAACATAAAGCCAGAAAAATTGACAGCAATTGCATCAACAGTCGGCCCCGGGCTTGTCGGTTCATTACTAGTGGGAATGAATGCGGCAAAAACGCTTGCGTTAGTTTATGATAAGCCGTTTATCGGAATAAATCATTTAAATGCTCATGTTTGCGCAAATTATATAGACACGGATTTGAAGCCACCTTTTATTGCTTTACTTGTAAGCGGTGGTCATACGCAAATAATAAGGGTTAACGACTATTCCGACAGTGAAATTTTAGGCGAAACAATAGATGATGCCGCAGGTGAGGCATTTGATAAAGTAGCCAGATTGATAGGTTTACCATATCCAGGAGGAGTTCATCTTGATAAACTTGCGGAGGACGGAAATCCTGATGCTTATAAATTTACAAAAGCTCATGTCGGAGAATTTGATTTTAGTTTTTCAGGATTGAAAACAGCAGTTTTGCAATTGGTGAAGAAACTTTCATCAGAAAATCCTAATTTTAATAGAGCAGATGTTGCAGCAAGTTTCAGAGAAAATATTACAAATATTTTGGCAGAAAAAACTTATAATGCTTGTGAAAAATTCGGAATAAACCAAGTTGTTTTAGCAGGCGGAGTGGCGGCAAATTCCGCAATCAGGAGAAAGGTTAAAGCATTTGAAGAAAAAGGCTTCAAAGTTTATATACCGGCGATGAAATATTGTACCGATAATGCAGCAATGATAGGAGCTTGCGCTTATTTTCACGAAAATGTAATAACGGATGTTGGAGTAGAAGTTTTTTCAAGGGTATAAAAACAAATAGATTGACAAAAAACTTTTTTTAGATGATACTTTAAACACGGCAAGGGTTAACGAAGTAAGCATGTTTTGCCATATGTGAAACTTGCAAGAGCGGGCAAAATCCGCCCAAGTTAATGAAGAATGAGTTTTACTCTTGCGTTTGGAAAAATAACAAGTATAATTGAATAGAACAGTAATGGCGGGTGTCGTTACGACAAATACAGCGAACGAAGTGAGCATAATTTGACGGATGCGAAACCCCGCAAGAGTTAACGAAGAATGAGTTTTACTCTTGCGTTTGGAAAAATAACAAGTATAATTGAATAGAACAGTAATGGCGGGTGTCGTCAAGCGGTTAAGACCTCGGATTGTGGTTCCGATATGCATGGGTTCGAATCCCATCACCCGCCCCATTTTTAGAAATAGCACCTTCGGGTGCTTTTTTGTTAGGAATGATAAGGGTTTTCAGGGTTCGATTAAGATTTCTAACTTCATCAAAAATTGGTTTTAATTTGACATAAATGTCCTGGCCATCAAAAGTTATTTCTTCTGTTAAAATATCCATAATCATTTTTTTGCGGTTTGCATCAAAAGTTTTAAACAGCATTGGCAATTGATTAGAAAATTGCATCACAAGTTCAACTCTGTCATATACCATTTTGGCCACATCGTTCGCCTCTTTTAATCGCATGCAAAGTTTATCTCTTTCCTCGTGCCATTCTCGGTGTAATTTATTCCAATCATTATCAGTCATTCCCATTGGTAAATTACCCTCTAATTTGTCAATGTAACTGTTTTTAATGCGTTTATCCAATAGATTTATTTTATTTTGGATAGTTTCAACAGTATTTGCTTTATATTCTTCAAATTCATAAAGTTTTTTCTTTGCTTCTTCAAGCACCTGCGGTGTAAATAATTCAGGGATATGGCAGTCGTTTATAACTTCTACAAAGATATTTTCCAATAATTCTTCTTTGATGCGTTTTTTTCTGCAATCCCCGCCTTTATTACCTGTGCAGTTATAATATATATAAGTGCCACTATTATGAGCACCTCTCTTCATTTCTGCGGTCAAATAGCATCCGCAAATCTGACATTTAATAAGGCCAGTATAAGCAAAAGTGATGTCGTGTGTTCTCTTGCGTTTGACATCTTTAAACATTGCCTGAACACCATAAAAAACATCTTTTGAAACAATTGCGGGATGTTTTCCCTCGTAAATTACCTTATCCCACTCAAATTTACCGATATAAAAAGGATTTTTGAGCATCCATTCAAATTTTCTTGGCGGGAATTTCTGACCTTGTTTAGTCATAAATCCCTCTTTAAAAAGAGTATCGCCAAGTCTTTTAAATGAATAATTGCCAGTTAAATACAAGTCAAATGCTCGTTTTACAAAAAAAGCATTTCTATCATCAAGAACAATTGCCCCTTTTTTGTCTTCTGTGCGGATATTTTTATAGCCGATTGGTGCTTTTGCAGGGAAATAACCCTGTTCAGCTTTTTCTTTCATTGCTGTTTTTGTTCTCATTTTAATCAAATTGAGTTCATATTCAGCATTGCACATCATAATATTTCGGACAAAATCGCCCTCAATTGTGTTTATATTACTTTCTGTCGCAGAAAGAATTAAAATATTATGGCTGATTATAAGCGGTTTAATTACTCCGTGATAATCTGTATTAAATCTCGATAATCGGTCTAATTTCCACACAATAATGGCATCAACTTTGTTGCCTTTTTTCTTGCAGAAATTCAGAAGCTGTTGAACAGCAGGCCTGTTTAAATTCTTTGCACTTTGACCCTCGTCCACAAAAACTTCTGTAACAATATAATCATTTTGTATGGCAAATTCAGCACAGTTCTTTTTCTGTGCTTCAATACTAAATCCTTGTTTTGCCTGTTCTTCTGTCGATACACGACAATATATTACTGCTCGTTTCATTTATACCTACATTATTTATTATAAAAACTCTAATTTCAAGCGGTTTTTAGGCTCTCTTCAATGCCCTCTGCTAATAAAATAAACAAATTAACAAGTAAAAACATGTCCTCACTTGCATTTGAGGTTTTTTCATTGGGGATGTAAATTAAGTTAGGTTTTGTAAAGTTATGTTGCATTTAATAAATCCTCATTTTCGTAAATATTGCCGACAACTTCAATCGTCCAACCATCATTAAAAATATGAGCAAAACTGTTACATTCAAAATTGTGCTTTTCTAAATCAAAGGCAGGATAGGAGTGATTTCCGCCCCATACAACTTTGCCAATTTCTTGTTCCCAATCTTTAAAAGCTACATCAGACCAATCATATTCAGCATACTTGACTATATCCCCCTCATAAATCAGCTTTCCGTTTTTATCTCTTAAGCCTGTGCATTGCATAATAATATAGTGAGGTTGATAAATTAAATGTGCCGTAACTTTCCCTTTTACATCACACATTGAGCCTGTTTGGTCTTTATCAAGTGTGATTTGCGTGCACTCTTTCATAATTTTTTGGTCTTTTTCCCAAACTCTAAATTTTAATCTATCTTGCATTTTATTCCCCACTTACTTTAATTGTCTGTTTCTTTATATCAAACTTTTCTGCTGAACTATCAAACCATGCACCATATTTAGTGTGCACTTTTCGCATAATGCTCGTGTGTAATTTCTTAAATACTTTTGCATCGCTTTCTTTGCATTGGTTAGCATAACAATAGAAATGTGCATTTCCTTTTTTCCAATCAGATATATCAAACAAACAAGCTGAAATTTTACCAATTTGAGAATGGGTATTAAGATTTTGTTTATAATCTTGCCTATAAAGAAGTATCATTTGTTCATCAATAGCATTTGTATTTTTAATTGCTACCATAGATTTAGTTTTTGCCATCACTTTATGATAAGTTTTTTCTAGTTTAAATTTTTCTCGCACATAAAATGGTTGAGTAAAATTTATATCTAAACTAAATTCAATAATTTTTTCATCTTTGTTCATTTAGCACCTCTTTTTCATAATTTTGTAGGTCTTCAATTCCGCAAGTGAGTGCAATGTAGTCAAACAATGTGCATCCGCTGTTATACCAAATTGTGTCGCAAATTGGGCTGTTTTTCTTATAATTGTTTCTAATCAAACAATTTAAAATATTTGTTATTACTTCTCTATAAGTGCTGATGGTATTATCTTGTATTTCAACTTTCTGCTCTAATTCTTGCAGGCAAAATTCATTCGCATCCGCATTTTCTTTGGCCAGTTTTAAAACTTCTTTTAGTTTTTCATTAAGTCCATCAACTTCGCCGTTAAGTTTTTGAACTGCTTTTATGGCATTTTCGCAATGTCTTTGCATATTTACATAATCTTCTTTTCCGTTGCAAGTTCCGCAAGAATAGCAATTGTATCGCTTTCTCAAAGTTTCTTGAAGTTTTGCGTTTACTTCTTTTAGCCGTCTTTTTTCAACCTCAATTTCATCATTTCTGAAAGCGATTTGCTCTCTTATTTGATAAAGTTCCTCTAACCTTATGGCTTTTTCTTCTCGGCTGTAACCTTTACAACTGTGCAACTTTCCTTTAATGTAATTGCATCTACCCTCAACATATTCTAATATTTTTTTAGTCATTCCCACTCCTGAACCAAGCAATTTTTGTCTATAACCATCTTGCTTATTTGTTTATATATACCTACTACTTCGCAATTTGCATATTCTTTAATGCCTGCAATTCTGCGGACTACTTCACTTAAATACTCAAAATGTTCTATTTCTACTCCTGCTTTTTTGCAGTCTTCGCATTTTTTTGCAATGTCTTGATACTTTAATATCAATAAAAACCTGTTTTTATCCGTCATAATTCAACCTCTTCTGCTTATACAACAGGATTTTCATCGCAATAATCTTTTATTGCTTCCTTTACATACCCGCTTAAATCAATAAGCCCAACTCTTTTTCCAGTTGTATAAATTGTATTATCTTTTAATAATTCAGTTTCAAATTCTTTCAATAATTTGTCTGCTTTTTCTGAAAATATAACCTCATAACCATCAAAAGCAGTTCCAAAATTATCATCTGCATAATCTTGTATATACTCTTTTATTCTGCCTGCGGTCATGCAAAAACAGTCTTTTTCAAAAACTCCCAAAAATTTTGATTTTTCGATTGCTTCATCGCAAGCATTTTGAAATTCTGTGCAATCAGTTTCACAAGATATGTCTTCAATTACACTTTCGCAAAATTCGTCTATGGTATCAGCATCGTATAAATGCTCTTGACTTATGTCTTCAAAACATAAATCTAATTTATTTAATTCATTATATGTGATATTTGCCTTTACTGTTGTCATCTATTCCCCCTTGTAAATTCCAATGTATTTCATTATTTCTTTTCTCAAATAATCTCTGAAATCTCTGCCTTGCATCAGGTCGTTAATTGTTGCCTTGATTTGACCCTTTACACATTCATTTATCATTTGTTTTAGTTTATTTTGGTCAGCAAAAATATTTTCATTGATTATTTCAGGTAAAATTGACTTGATGTAGTCTTCTAATTCCTTTGTTTTTTCGGGATTTAATCCTATTGTTAAATACATTCCAATAACTCCTTATTCTCGTATGCGTTACCGATAATTTTGATGCTCGTTACTGCACCCATTGACCTTTTTTCATAAGGCAATAATTTTTGGGGAGTTGCACCCATTGCAGTCAGGTCGTATAACCTGAAACTGCATTGGGTATCTCGCCACTTCACAACCATCCTTTTGCGGATATTTCCGCACATCTTCCAAATCTCAACAACATCGCCCTCATAGATGAGTTGTCCTTTGTCGTCTTCCATTCCTGTGCATTGCATCAACACACATTCTTTATCAGCGGATAAATCTTCTTGATTAAAAACGCATTTGCCCAAAAACTCCTCTGTGATTTTGCCCACAAATCCTGTTGCAGTTACCACAAAATCGTTATAGTGCATTTCGCTTCCGTTCCAAATTCTAAATTTAAACCTATTTTCCATCTTATAACCTCTGATAAAATAACTCTGTTAGCCAAGTTTCAACCCTGTTGCACAAATCGCCAATTATAACAAATGGTAGTGCAAGGATTATGAATACTATTGCTTTTAAAATCTCTATTACCACTATAAGCCCCCTTTTGCCTTGTAAGCCCAAAGTCTGATAACCAAAATTGCTACTAAAAACAGTATTACTCCGCACACTTGCATTTGTTTGCCTCGCTTAATTCTCGTGCTTTTCTTATTTCGTTAATTCGGTCAAAAGTCTGCCCACAAAAAGGTTCTGTGTCCGTTTTTACTAACATTCTAAAACCTCTGTATATTCCAATACCTGTGTTTTTTACAATTTCAAGACCATATCGGCTTGCCAAATATCTTTTTACAGCTTTTGGTAATTCTTCCCATTTTTGCCAGTAATATTTTTTGAAAACTCTATCATCTTCCGTTTTTTCGAGTTCAATAATGTCCTGGATTGCCTGATTAGTTTCGCCTAATTCTTTTTCCAAGATTTCTACCTTGCGTTCTAAAAAGCCTTGTGTAATTGAGTTTGTCATATTTTCAACAGTTTTATTTAATCTTTCTGTTGATGCCTTTGCTATATAATATCTTAACCAATTCATTCTTACTCCTTTCCTAATAATGATGTTTGTATTGCAATTGGTTCATCGTCAGGTTTTTTGCAAAATATTGAACATTGAACATTTACATTCAATTTTTCATTAAAACCTTTGACAAATTCTTTTTTTATTTCAAATCCATAAGCCCTGCGACCAAGTTGAGCAGATGCCAAAAGAGTTGAGCCCGACCCTGCACAAGGGTCAATTACTACATCCCCAACATCAGTAAAGATTTCTATTAAATCTCTTAAAATCCATACTGGCTTTTGCGTTGGATGTATTTTAGGTGTTGTTGTATCTCTCGCCATCGGCATTGAATTAAAAATCATTCTTCCGCCGTTGTTAAATTTCGGCAGTTTATCACGATAGAACAACAAGGCATATTCAGTATTGCCGACAATTCGCATATTTGCTTTTAAAACCTGCGGACTGTAATTCTTGTAAAAAGTTAAAGGAATATACTTTTTGAAGCCAAATTGCTTTGCAAGTTCTATCAATTGGAATTGTTGCTCAAATGCACAAAAGATTATTAGACAGCCCGCTTTATTGGTTTCTTTTGGTTCAGGTTTGAGCAATTTTGAACAGAAATGGAAAAATTCATTAAGATTAAAGTTTTTATCTGTATCAAAAAATTGTGCGTTTGCAAATTCACTCTCGCCATTTTTCAAGTCGCCATCTTTATACCATTGCGGATTGCTTGCGTAAGCATTATTCCCGACATTATAAGGTATATCCGCAATAACAAGCTGTGCCTTTGGTATGTTATATTGTTTTCTATTCTGAAAGCTGTCATTTATCAAATAGACCTGCTCTCTACCTACCAAATCTCTATCTATTTGCATCTTCTTCCTCTAATTGTTTTCTGAAAGCAGTTTTGATAATTTCTACAATTTTGCCAACATATTTTCTGTGGTGGTCTGCCGTTTCGATGTTTACTTGTGCTTCTTCCTCTTGCAGTTCGCCATTTTCGTCTAAAAAACTGTAAGTTGCACAAGGCTTAAATGTTTCTCTTGCGTTTTGCAATAATTTATCTACTATGTAGCAGGTCGATGCCTGACAGAAAAATTTACGCATCGGGCTTCCCATAGCACCCCAGTAATGATTGAGGGCAACTCCATAGCAAACTATTACAATTCTGCCTTTGTATCTGACATCATTTTCGCAACAGCCTTTATATTCCTCGTCTTTATGCTCGTCTATATATACTGTTATCGGGTCAAGTTCTGTGTCAGTTATTTTGATGAGGGTTACTTGTCTTTCTTTAATATCCATATTGCCCCTCACAAACTTGTATTTGCATCAAAAGTGTGCGTGTTTTAATTTCAGTATCAGCATTATAACCTGTTATATATACTGGCTTATTTACATCGCCAGTCTTGGGCACATTTAATTCAATTATTTCGTGTCTGAAATTAGATGCCGTATTTTTTAAAATATTTTCTAAATATTTTCTGTTTAGATAAATATTTGCTCTTTGTTTGCGTTTGTTGTATTTTTTGTCAATTAGTTTTTTCCATTCAGGGAATTTGCCCTCACTTTTTTTGATTTTGTAAGTAATATCATTAAATGGGTCAAGAATAATGAAGCCAAATTCATCATCAATAGTGATATGGATGAAATCCAATCCCTTTTCCATTGTGCAAAATTTAATTTTTGACAATTTATCAATAGGGATTAAAACCTCTTTTATTTTGCCTTTTTCTTCCAAAATATCAGGTTCAAATTCAACAGTATAAAGCATATTGCCGTCTGTTGATGTCATAAATAGTTTTTTGCCGTCATATTCAACTTGTGCATTGTTCAACACATTAACATTATCGTATCTGCAACCATTATTAAGCCCTTTTATAATCTCTATTAGTGCAGGCTTTGTTATTTGAAATTGTAGTCTTGCCATCGTTATTCCCCTATGTTTTGTAAAATTTCTTTTCTGTATCTTTGTATCTCAAATTCTGATAACTTTTTGACACTTGCCACATTTACACCTTGTAATCTGATGTCCTGTGCGATAAATTCTCTTGCTTCTTCTTCGGTTCTGTAATGGTTTTTCTCGGTTAAAATTATATGAACTGTATCAAACTCATCTTTTACCTCGTAGCCGTCCAATTTCTCGTGCAGTTTCTCTTGGGTAATGTCCATAATGAATTGTCTTTCAAGACATCTTTTCATTGAATAGCCCATTACTAACGCATAATACAATCTCTCTTTTGGCGATAACATAGCCATTTCTGTGCATTTTGAGAAACTTTCTAAAGATTTGTCAAAAAGTTCTTGTAAAAATGGATTTGAGTTAATTTCTCTGATTGTTTCCCGATGCGTTTGCATAATTGCTTCTGCTGTAATTCTGTTCATTTTTCCTACTTTCCTAACCATATTGGCTAAATTTTTTGTTGAATATCAGTTCGTATTTTGATATTTTGTATTTTTCTAAAAATTCCTCATCCGATAGGACTTTGACCGCCTGATTGTGCAATTGTTCGTGAAGTTTAATTGACATCAATATCAGCTTTTGTTCTATTCCTCTTTCCTGATACCATTCCTCATTGCCTGTGTAACTGCTAAATGGTATATAATGATGCAATTCGCAAGCCTGATGGTTATAATCTTGTGTGCTTTTGATTTTATATGTCCTTATCAACTTGCCTTGTGTATTGATGAAATAAATCGGATATTTTGCAATTTCATCATTCATTATTTTTTTAGGCTTCTTGGAGTTCATAAACTTTCCACCAACATTTCTCGCCAAATCTATTCTGCCCATTTTCTATGTGGTCAGTAATTACGATGCTTGGGTTGTATTTTTTTATATCTCGTATTACTGCGGGCAGGTGTCTGATGCCGTATTGCTCGTGTGCCTGTAAATTTGTAATTGTTTTAAAGATTTTTAAATGTGCTAAAATTCTTGTGTGTTGGCTCATTTTGCCCCCTCTCTGCGAAAACTCGGATTAGTAAATTTTAAGAGTTTCGCCATCTTGTGAAATCTATCTAACATTGCCCCAAAATCAGGGATAGTTTTAATTTTTTCAATCATTTCAGGATTTGAGGTTAAAATTACATTGTTGCGGTTGTTGTAAAGTGCGTTAAGAAATTCAAACGCATCCGCCAATTTTTGCTCTTTATAACCATCCCTGCCAAAGTCGTCTAAAATTAACAAATCTATTTTCAAAAATTCTTCAATCTGTTCATCAAAAGATTTGGGATTTTTTGTTGAATAAGTGCTCTGTAAAATTCGCATGCATTGAGAAAAAGTCATAAATCTTACAGAATAACCTTTTTTTATAAGTTCCTTGCCGATACATACAGCAAGAGTTGTTTTACCATTACCAACAGAGCCAACATAATGAAAACCTTTTGCTTTGCGTGGTCTGAAATACTTGGCATATTCCTGCATCAATTCTGCGTGTTCGCAGGTTAAACCATTGCGGATTTTCTTTCCTTTGAGATTATAAGTCGGATATAGCCTTTTCCCTGCGAAAATCGGCGGGAAATTAGCCTGCTTATATCTTTCCTTTAATTCCTTGTATCTTTTAAGTTTCTGCTGTCTGTTTTTTTTGTTTTGTTCTTCTTTTTCTCTGCAATCGCAGTCAGGAAGATACAAACCTCTTGACCCGTGCAAGAATACTTTTAATTTATAAGGTTTTCCACAAATCGCACAAACTTTTTCTTCTTCTGATGTCTTAATTACATTTGTTTGACTTACAATATCTTTAATAGCTTCCATAGTCGCTACTTACTCCATTATTTATGTTCGCTTGTTTTTTCTTTAATAATTCATCCGCACCTTGTGAAACCCATCCATCGCATCTGAAATATGATTTGTGCGATTTCTTTTTGCGGGCTTCTTTCGCATTTTTTGTTCCGCCATCGAGCCAAATATCAAGGTATTCAACCATTGCAATAGCTTTTGTATTGCCCCATTTTTCAAGGATTTTTTGCCACTCATCAGCAGTTAGTTTTACAAATTCAAAATTATCAAATTTGACATAATCAATTTTTGGCTCTTCTTTTGGCTCTGATGCTTTTCCTTTTTTAGTTTGTTTTTGCCATCTTTTTGTTGAGCCTATTTGACCCGCTTTGCTTCGCTCTTCGCTTATTTCAAGCCTTTTTTTAAGTCCTCTTATAACTCTGTCCGACCAAAACAAAGTGCCGTCTGTTTTAAATAAGCCCACTTTCTCACTCAAAAGAGTTTCCATAACTTTATCAGAAGTCCTTAAAGTGTATGCAATCGCACTCAATTTAGACATTTCCAAATATCCGCCGTTTTCGTGCAACATTTCCACCAAATCCCAGTAAACACTTTTCCCCTCGTGCCCGAGAAGTAGCATAATTTCTTGCAAATCATCTCTTGCGTGGTAATCGTGCGGGAAATATTCAATTGTCTTCTCTTTTATTTTCTTCATCGTCTTCCAATATTGTTTTAGTTTTTACACCCTCTGGGATGCCGATTGTTTGGACTAATTGCATCACAGCATTTTTCATTTGGCATCTAAAATTTTTGTCGGTAAAAAAGTTTTCGTATATACATCCTCTGCAAATACAGCCTCTTAAATAGCAATATATTGCTGATGCACTCCACCTTTTCCACTTTATGAGTTTATCCCTGTTCGTCTTCCTCGTCAGGACACTCATCAACATAAGTGCGTTTTTCTTCATCCCATCTAACCTTTTTAAAGCCCCATCCTATCAATCGCATTTGATATTTTGGTTTATCTGCACCATCAGGAATAAATTTGTTAATTGATAATTTCCCATTTACCCTGATGTAATCACCCTCTTTGACTGTATCAGCCAGTATTTCAGCAAGGTCTTTTTTCTTGGTGTTAAAGAAAGTTATCCAAAAGTTTTCGTATTCCCCTTTTGCGTTCTTTACACCAAGAGAAATTGTCGCAATAACTGTTCCTTTGTCATTGTCTTTGAACTCGATGTCTAATTTTCCTACCCTACCTAATAGCTTAAATTCGTTCATTCTACACTTCCTTTGTTTTTTATCTTTTAAATGGCGGTCTTTTCCCGCCAGTCAAGACTTACATATAGCCGTGTGCCGTTTCTACTACTCTGAAACTATAATGCTGTGGTTGTAATCTTGGCTTGGGTGCTACCTGATTACTCAAAAGACTTATAACGGCAATTTATCTTTCATTACGAGATTTACCCTTATCCGCCTGCTTATTGCTAAACAGGACTACCATATTAAGTTTAGTGTCTGCGTGGCATCCGCTCGACATATTTAATTTTCAAAATTAGGCAATGGGGGCATTACACCCCCATTTGTGAGGCGGTTCACTCACATTTTTGTTTAGCTTTGTATTTGTTTTGGCAGTTATAACAAAGCGGTTTTTTAAATTTGTTTTGGCTGTATTCAAAGGCGGTTTTTTGTATTGTTTTACCGCAATCAGCACAAACAAATTCAGTAATTTCTTTTTTGCTGTTTTTTTGTTCTTTTAGTTGCTCTTTTATCGCATTAACTTTGTCCTGCGGTGTGTCGTTGTTGTCGCCGTCAGTTAAATCGTCAAAATCTTGCGTAAATAGTTCTGATAAGTTTGCAACAGTTAAAACAGCATCTACTTGGGCTCTTTTTTTAGCCATTTTTAAAAGTGTATTTGCTTTTGAGTTCACATCCTCTTCGATGCGATATTCAAAATATCTTCCGTATGACCCTTGTTTTTCCCTGCGTGGTAATAGTTCAGGGTCTAATTCGGGTGGCAATTTGCTTGCAACTACCCATTTATAAGCAAATTTTGTTTCTTTTGAATTGCAATGACCTAACCCCTCTGTTATTTTTACACCATTAGCCCAAAGATATGACTTAACTGTGTAAGAGAAAAAGCCTTTGCCGTCAAAATTTTCTGTGCATTGAATAATGTCATAAGTGCTTTGCAATGAAAAAGTTATTAAAATCTTTTCTGCACCTGATTTAAATAGAGTAGGTTTATCCCCACAACCTGGAATTTTGCCATAATCAATGTTTTCTACTAAAACTTCTTGAATAGTTTTTTGCAAAAGTCTGATTTTTTCAATTTGTTTTTTGACATAATCAGGCGAAGTTTCAACAACACTTAAATTTGTTTGTGGCTCTATAATTGCGTTTGCTACCATTATGCCACCTCGCTATCTTTATTCTTGGCTATTCTTAACATTCTTACGACACCTTGTGATGCATATTTGTCATAAACACCATCTGCAATCATCTGTTCTTTGTCGTAGCGGACTGAACCTTTTTGAGTTTTCCAAGTAACTTTATACTTGCTTGTTGAAACTCCGTCATTTTCTTTAATGACATCTTTTATTTTTGCCTCAACCTCGTTTAATTGTTCTTTAATTGCCTTTTCATCAGCTTTCAATTGTTGTCTAAAAGCAATAGCCTCTTCAAAAGAAGTTAGTAAGTCTTCATTCATCCCTGATAAATCAAGCAAGTTGCCATTGTTTTCAGGATATAAATCTGTCATCGCATCATTATCATCCGCAGTTAATGCAGGCGGGACATCACGCAATACATTTTCTTCCCAAAATTCAACAGCTTTTTCAACCATCATTTCAAATAATTCAGGGTCAAAATTTAATGATTTATCTTTGTACTTGTTACCGCCAATTAAAACAGCGATATCCCATTCTTTACGACCTGATAGACCCATAAGCCATTGACATTGCAAAATGTATTGTTCAGGAATATCCCCGCCTTTCCATTTATCAGAGTTGTATTCAGATGTATTTTTACATTCAAGCCCTTTTTCTGTGCCTGTAATAATTCTGTCTGCGTGTGCTCTTAAAAATGGATATTTTGGATGCACATAAACTTTTGGTGCTCTTCTAACTGATACATTGTGTTCAGATGCGTATTTTTGTGCGATTACTTCTTCAAGCAAATTTCCCATATCCATAATTTCTTGTTGCTGTTTAGTAAATTTCTTGCTTGGGTCTATTTTCTGTGTTTTTTCGCACCATAACTCAAATGGAGTTTTCCATAAGCCCGCACCCATAATTACACCAATATCAGATGCCCCGATATATTCGTGCCTGTTTTCTGTAACATTGTTTGAAAAATTGTTTGCCATATTGAACCGCCTTTCGTTATAAATTCCATAGGATAGCCTCGTCCATTTCTGCTTGGAGTTCAGCCCAATCCTCTAAATTTTCATAAATATCAATTGTATTGTTTTCTTCCTGCTTTTGTTTCTTTATATCTGCCATATTGACCGCCTTAAACAATTGCATATCTTTTTTTGTAACTGCGGACTTTTTTGTAATACATATCAAGTTCGCCATTAGCCATAATAATTTTCATTTGTGCATCAGCTTGCATAAATGGGGGAAGATTGACATTACCATAATGCTTATCTCTTTCCTCAAAAAATTTAATCCACTCGCCACGCACTTCATAAAATTTCTCTAATTGTTGTCTTTTTTTGTTTTCTTCTTTTTGTTTTAAAAACTTTTTGATTGCTCTTAACATTTTGAACCGCCTTTCGATGTTAATATTTTCTTAATAATTCTGTTTACAAGAGTTGAATTTTGTTTCTTTTCCGTTTATAATGTCAACAGAAAGAAACAGAAGATGTATCTTTTTGTTTCTCTCGCTCATAAAGTTCTGCGATAAAGTTTCTAACAAGAATTGCGATGCAGAAACCTTTTGAAGCTAAATATTGCTTTTTCGCTTCCATTTCTTCGTCTATTGGTGCGTAAATAGCATAACGAGATTTAGTCATTGTGTTTCCTTTCGTTTCCGTTCTTGTAAAAACTTAATCAAACTTGTTAATAGTATGATAATCTATTTGCTTGATTAAATCAAGTGGTATAGATTACAAAATCATCTAAATAGATGACCTTATCATCTAAAACACTTGTCATTATTGACAAAATTTATATTTACAAAACTTAATAAAAGGTTAAAATGAGCAAGTTTTTGACACAAAAAAAGTTGATTTTTATTTTCGGGGCAATAGTAATAATTGCTCTTTTCCAGACTTGTATCAGATATGAATACCATATAATATCCAAAGGTATGGCAACTGTAAGAATAGACCGCCTAACAGGAAAAATAAAAACGATACCCAATATTGAATTTAAGAATGAACCTCTCTACAATGTAGATACAAACAGCCCTAATAGTCTGCTATATGGGTATAAGGAGTAATTATGTTAAGATACAATGATGTTATTGGACAGATACTAACACAATTAAAAAGAAACATATCACAAGTTGAAATGGCAAAGGTTTTAAAACTTGACCCAAGAGCCCTAAATCAACGCAAAAAGAAAAATAGTAAATTTACTGATACAGAAATAGAAACTCTTGAAAGATTTTTTGGGGTAAAACTTGAAGAACCTGAAATAGAAGAAGACAACAGAAAAAAATTAAAAGATATAATTGATGAAATATCAGCAGAAAAGAGAGAAAGAGTAACAAGAGAAAAAATCGGGGAAGTTTTCGGGGTTTCAAGACAGAGAATAACAGCTATGCTTGATAAACCATTACCACCACACCGCCTAAAACAACTTGAAGATGCTTTTTGTATGGCAATATCAGAAACCATTAAAGAATGCGGGGAAGATATAAAAAGACTTGCAAACAGTTCTGCTGATTGTGATTTTATTGAAACTCCAATTCGGGGGGATGTGTCGGCATCGTGCGGTAGTGGTGTTTTTGTTTATAACGAAAATCAGACCGCAGTATACCCGATTTCTAAAAGCCTTTATAGAACACTTGGGGCAAGTGTGCATCAAACAGAAATCATATTTGCTACTGGCGACAGTATGATGCCCGAGATAAAAGACGGTGATGCCTTAATGGTTGATATGTCCAAAAGAGAAGTTATTGACGGACAAATATACATAATCCGCTATGATGGGCAATTGATGTGTAAACGATTACAGAAAATCCCGCCTTGTTCAGTCAAAGTTGTTTCAGATAATCCCAAATATGATGCCTATTACATTGTATTTTCGGAAGATAATCAGATAGACTTTGAAGTTATTGGGCGAGTATTATGGTATTCAAGGATTGCGAGGTAATATGAAAAGACTGTTAATTATCGTTTTGTTGATGTCAACAGCTCGTGCATCTGCTTATTTTATGCCCACTTGGGATGAGTTTTGCCCATTTAATATGAGAAACATAAGCACAGCAAAAGCATATAAAATTCCTGCTAAAAAATACTGGCAACAGAGAAGAATTGTTTTTGAAAAAAATCTTGAATATTGTAATTCATCAGAAAATAAAGATGCCTGCTATATGGAATTAAGAAAAATAGAAAATGATAAAACAAATCTTTTTATGAATGATTTAAGAAATAAAGCAATTATGATGAATGGTTATTATATCCAAAATTTAAAATACTAATCTATTTATCTATCTATTATTTACTTTATTTTATATTTACTTTTCTTTTATTTTTATTTTACTTTTATTTGTTATTTTTTGTTATACATTTGTTATAAAAAAAATAGCAATTGTTAAACATTTGCTAATCAATTGCTATCTTTATTCTTCATCTAAAATAGACCTTAACCATTTAATCCCGCCTTTTTTAAGGAATTTATCCCATCGGGCATCATCAAGCCTAATTGTTCGGTTTTTTTGCTTGGGCAGTTCTGAAAATTGTCCTTTTTTTCTGCCTGCGTTTTCTCGTTTTCCGCCGTGATTTTTCATAATCAAATTATACCTCAAAATTAACAATCTAATCTAAATACAATATAGTCAATTTGCTCTGTTGCCAAAAGTTGCCATTCTTTCTTTTTTATATACTTTGATAACTCGGGGAAAATATCAAAGGTATAGAAATCGCACCAGTTACACTCACGAAAAGCATCTAATCTTGTTATTTTATTAATTTCTTCCATTGTATCGGGGTCTTTTAAACATTGAATAACTTTGTAAATATGTGTCATTTTATTTCCTTTCTATCTCTTACTTTTCAATAATCTTTTTTAATTGTTCTTTATCCATCAAGAAAGCATCCATTAAAATTGTTTCTAATTCTGCAAACAAGGTTAATGTTTTTCTGTAAAAATATTCCTTTGTATATTCGTGGTCGTTTTCGCTTTGCAGTTCTTGACATTCTGCAATTAACTTATAACTTTTAATCAAATTCGCCCTTGTTTTTTCCTTGCGATATGTCATTTTCGCTACATCAATTTCAACATCGTCAAATGGTTCAACTTCTGTGTAGTCATAACCATTGAAGTAGTTGGAAATCTTGATGCCGTTATCAATGTTAATTGTTACAGTAATACTCTTATAATCTAAATCCCAAAAACCGCTTTCAATAATCTCAATATATGATTGATGCATTGAAACTTCTTTTAATGCGTGCAACTCACAATAAACCTTTGATATGTCGTTGCCGTATTTTTCAACAGCTTTTTCAATAGCTTTTTGAATAGTTGTATAGTCTTCAATCCATAAGCCGATTTGCTCAAAGGTTAATCCCTCTTTTTCAACCCATAAAGCCATTTCTGTTAGTCTGTTCATTATTTGTTTTTCTGTTAAATTAAATATTTTAGTCATTATTTACCTGCCTTATACTTCTTTAAGTTCTAATTTTACATTATGTCCGTTATCTTTTGCCCATTGTTCAAAATAAATCATATAAAACTGGGCTGATGATTTATTTTCAAAAGCCATTGCTATTTGTTTTTCGTTACCTTGTGATGCCCATACTTCAAACATTTTTACCGCCCTTCTTAACAATTTTCTATGCACCAATCCCAATAATCTTTTTTTGCTTGTTGGAAAGCATCCGCAAGGTCGGGATATTCTGATAAATCTTTACGAGAAACGCAAAGAGAGCCAAAAACTTCATCATATCTATTGCTATAAAATACTTCAAAATTGCCCATCTCATAATTAAAAGCCTCTTTCGCAAATTCTTTATCAGATAGCATTTTACTACGCATATTTGAGTGCATTTCTTCCGAGATTTGCTTGTATTCTTCTACCTTATCGGCACGCATCGCACCGCCTAAAAAGCCTACATAGTATTTTTGAAATTCTGCATCGGTCAAGCCTAATTCTTTTAATTTTCTTTCGTATTGTTCTTGCCCGAAAGCAAAAACCATATACTGACTAATAAATTTATCTAATTTTGTTGAGTTTTCCGCTTTAAATTCTGTATAAATTGACATTTTTATTTTTCCTTTCGTTTAGTAAGTATCTGACCATTTTGCATTTTTATATTCATCATTTAATTGAATAAAAGCATCTGTTAAATATGCTTTTAATTTTTCCATCTTTTGCCATACTGGATTTTGCTTGTAGTCGTCCTGTTCGCAAGATTGATACATTAAGCAATTAAGAGATTTCAAAGCCTGTGCGATGCTAATATCATCAATGCTGTTAAATTTATAAAAATCTGCATAATCCATTGGCTCTTCTTCTTGGGATAACGAGCATTAACAGATGCAATATTTAATCTCAAAAACTCTTTGCCCAAAGCCTCTAAATTATCATAAATAAGATAATCTCTTGTATAACCTGCGTAATTATCAAAAAGAGTTTCAAATTCTGATTTTAAGTAGCAATGTTGAGTTAAAATATCGCTGTTTAATCTAACACTCAAAATGTTATCAATTGTTTTGTAATCTACTATAAATGCTGACATTGTTTAATTTCCTTTCTTATCTTTCAATATTATTTTTTGCTACTTCATTAAGTTGTTTAGAAATCTCATAAACTGCTTGTGCCTCTTTCATAAGGTCTTTACCTTGTAAATCTGAAACAACTGTTTCTAATTTGTCTAAAATGATTGCTATATCAATCATTGGTATTCTGTAACATTTATACATTTGAACCGCCTTTCTTTTTTCTGTTTCGTTTTGTTGTCAAACTGTTTACATTTTCATTATGCACGATATTTGAAAAAACGCAAGTGCAAAAAATCAAGAATAAAATAATAAATTCGGTTGAAATATAGATAAACATTGGTAAAAATTCATATTTACATTTGTTTACAAATTCATCTAAATAAATGACATTTGATTAACAAATGATTAACAAATGTCATAAGATGTAAACTTTTTTGAAATGTGATGACAAGTTATAGCAATATCGGTTATAATGTTGTTGTAATTTGTTCGGACAAGCGAAGTAGTGTAGCCGTAGGGATACGGACTGGGGACAGACAAAAAGCCGTTGACGAAC
Organism: uncultured Muribaculaceae bacterium; assembly: GCA_964550875.1. Lineage (GTDB taxonomy): Bacteria > Cyanobacteriota > Vampirovibrionia > Gastranaerophilales > Gastranaerophilaceae > RUG841. The sequence goes on from CAZKAS010000001.1 coordinate 101,983, forward strand.
GCAAAATTACAGGGGTCAAAGTCTTTAAATAAGAGGGTTTTATCGGGTGGAACATTGCGGAAGAAGTTTTAAACATTTTGATACTTGGTTCTTATTCGATAATAAAGGTTTTTATAAAAGAGAGGTAAAACTCGGAAGATGCCCAAAATGTTTAAAGGTAATAATAGAGATTAACGAAACACGAAAAAGCGATGATAGAATTTTTACCCAGTATGCAGAGGGGAAAGAGGCACAGAAAATCGCAGAGAATTATAAAAAGTTAATCAATTATACAGCATTAGAAATCAAACAAAAAGCCTGCAAAGTAACGATGCCAAAATCAATAAGATACGGCGAGAATAAAATAGTTAAAAAGGGCAATAGAAAATTTTTAAAACAAAATGCGGTTTCTTGGATAAACGGGAAAAAGGAAACCATCAAAGAAATAGAAATACATTAGTTTTTCATAAACTCCGATTATTAAACACGCACAAACGCAGAACAGAGTTATTAGACATTCAGCAATGGATGTCTTTTTTATAGGGAGTAAAGATGCTTAAAGAAATTATCAGATTTTTATTTTTTCAGATGCCATCTATCTTTTTAAGCGGATTGGCTTACATAATGTTTGATAAGCAAGAAATTTGGGATGTAAGATACAGCCTAAAAAAACAAAAAAGCAAGAAGACAAAGAAACAACAAGAACAGGAAATGCTTATTAAGTATCTTGAAAGATGCAAAGCAGAGGAAATGAACAATGGCAACGAAGAAACAAAAGGGAAAAAAGATTGACTGGAACAAAATCAAAAATGATTATGTTTTCAAAAATTTTACTTTGCGACATCTTGCAGAGAAATACGGAGTTTCTGAAAGTCAGATATTTAAACACTCAAAAGATGAAAATTGGGTAGAAGAAAGAGAAGAACAGCAGAGAGAAATACAAGCAGAAACAACGCAAAAAATCAGAGATAGAGAAATTGCCCGAAGAGTTGCCACAAATGAAGAACATATACAGCTTTACAATGACGGATTAGAAGTTGTTAAAAACCTGCTTGAAGTTTATGTGCATCAGAGCCAAGAGAAAAAAAGAAGAGGCAATGTAAACCCTTTTAATCTTGAAAAGATATTCGCTTGCATAGAGAAAGCACAAAAAGGGCAAAGGCTCGCATTGAGTATCGACAAGGAAGATGTAACAGAAAAAGAGCCTGATGTGTTTGTTGTTGAGGGTGTCAATATGGATAAGATTTAAAATGACATCAAAATGACACAAAAAAGCGGGGTAAATAATGCCAAATCAAAAAAGAAAAAATGTCAGAATTTCAGACGAGCAGACGAAGAAACTGGAATTTTTAAAAAAAATGTTTGATTGCTCTGAAAATACTGTTTTTAGAATAGCACTTGAAAAACTATATAAAGAGTATAAGGAGTAATAAAAATGTCAGAATTGAAAGCAGAAGAAAGACCAAAAAAGAAAAAATATGAAGATTGGGAAATAAGGTCAGCACTTGAAGACCTTGAAAGAGCCGAAAAGGTAAAAGAAAACCCTGAACTGATGAAACTGGTCGAAAAGGAAGCAAAGAAAAAAGTCGATTACTTAAAAAGAATTAAATGGACAAAGTAAAATGAGTTTTGAATACAGAATTAAAAAAAGCGATAAAATAGTTAAATTGAGCAAGGCAGAAGAAACAAACCTTGCTCAATCTATTCGTAATGATTTCCAAACTTATAACAGCGGAAGAAATGACAATCTAAACAAAGCCAAACTACTTATTGATGAAATCTTTTTTAAAAACTCCTTGAACGAGGAAACAGACAAGAAAAAAAGATGGAAAGCAAAAGTAAAAATGTGTAAAACCTTTATGTATTACCAAACATTAAAGGCTTTTATATGGAAAAATACCTACTCAAATATTAACTCTATGTTTGATGTATCAGGGGAAAACCAAGAGGCAGATAACGCATCAAACAAACAAAAAGCAATGCTTGTTGATATATTTGAGAAAATGGAATATCAAAAAGTTATTGACGAGATTATCGACAATGCTTTATTTTATGGCGAAATTATCAGCTATACAGCTTGGAAGAAAATAGAGGAAGAATACAGAAGACCTATAACATTCTTTCAAACATTGTTTAAAGATGATGCAAAAAAATTACCTGAAATATTAAAGGCAGTTGCAAGCGGTAAAAAATACTGGATTGACACAAGAGTAACATACAACAATCCATATATTTATGCCGTTAATCCTGCTGATTTGGCATTTGATAACACTCAAACAGGCGATTGGAATAGTTGCCCAAAGATTTATAAAACTTGGAAAACTCCCGAAGAAATCATAGAAAACAAATTATATACAGTTTCAAAAGACCAAGCTGAATATATAAGAAATATGATTAAGAAAAAGCCCGAAACATCAGAGCAATCAGACCAAACAGACGACAGGCTAATTGATGAAACAGTAAACGGAAATACAGTAGAAGTGTTGGAACATTGGGGCGATATTAGATTACCAAATGGAACAATATTGAAGAACTGGCATGCGGTTTCTGTTGCGGGTAAAGTTCTTGTAAGGTTTAGTAAAAATGAAATGACTATAAACCCATTTACTTATGGCTCATTCTTGACAGACCCGAAAACAAAAAGAGGTTTAAGCCCTTTAATATCAATTCTTGAATTAGCATTAACGCAAGAAGAATTGATGAATAAAACTTATAATATGCAATCTTTGAACGAAAACCCACCGCTATATGCACCAGAGGGCTTTTTTGATGAAGATGAGATTGAATTATATCCTGGAAAGGTTATAGAATTTGACCCTGAAATGCAAAATGCAAATTTAATTCAGCAGATGCAATTCAATTCTTCTATATTCTTGACAGATGTTTCTTTTCTATCTGATTTGATGTCGGAAGTATCGGGCATCTTTCCTAATATGTTGGGTAGTGCAGAAGAAAAAGCAAAAACAGCAACAGAAATTAACACCAAAATACAAGGGCAAAGCACAAGATTGTCAATGATTTTAGATGTTATTTATCAATATCTTATCGTGCCTGATGTTAAAAATGTTGCTAAACTCTGTGCAGGCTTTAAATCAGGCATTGAAAAATTGTTTATCAATAAAGATAACAAAAAAGAGGTTATTGAAATTGATGATAATGTCAGACAGGGCGAGTATAAATATACTTATGCTGATAGAAGTGCGATAGCTGAAAGAATTGACACAGCTACAAACACAGTAACAGCAATAAGAGATTTTGCGGAATATTTACCAATTGATGCGAAAGAATTGTTTATTTGGTTTATGGAACAAAAAGGAGTTGAAAACCCTGAAAGATTTATTCAGGACACTAATCAAATCCCGATTGAAGTCCAACAAGTTTTATTACAAGACCCAAAAGTCCAATTACTTATAAAAGGATTTATGGATAGACAAGCAGGACAGGTTGAAGCACCGCAACAGCCTATGCAAGAAGTAGCATAAAGGGGGAATATGGCAGATTTAGAGGAATTAACAAAAAAATATGAGTTAGTCCAGTCAGAACAATGGAAGAAAATCCGTGAGATTGAATTAAATCATATTGTTAAGTTATCAGTTGGCAACATCGACCCGCTTATCATTATTGGGATGTTGAGAAACATAAACAATATCGACAAATGGGAAGATGAGTTTACAAGTAAGAAAGCAACACAAAATAAGGAGTAAAGAATTATGACATTAGGCTTAAATACGGCAACAATCAATCAAAATCAAGGACTACCGAACAATTCGGCAACAGTAGCAACAGAGCCGTCAAATGACGATAACTCAATTTATGATGCTATTCAAGCAGAACTCGGAAATGATGAAGATTTGACTGTCGATGATGAAGAGGACAAACCATCAGAAGACGATGGAAAAGAAAAAGAGCCTGGAAAAAAGGAAGAGGGCAAAGATGAAGCCGAAGAAGATGAGGACGATGGGGCAGAGGTTGAAATCCCTGAAAAGTTTAAAACCAAAGAGGGAACATTAAACCTTAAAGCATTATCGAAATACATCAAAGACAGCGAAACAAACAATACGCAGTTAAGGCAAAAAATCTCTGATTTTGAAAAAAATCAAGCATCTTTGCAAGAGAAAGCAGATTTAGCGGACACATTGCAGAAACAACAAGATGAATTGGCAAGACAATTTGGTTTTGAAAATTACGGCTTGTTACAGGAAAGGCAAAAACTTATACAAAAACAATCGCAAATAGCGACTTTTGAAGCAAATGCCTATGCTGAATATCTTGCACTTTGTGAAAATCCGCAAGAAATGAGAGATACACTCATTAAATATGCAAGTAATCCGAACGACCAAACATTGATTGACATTATCAATGAGGGATTTCCAATTGAGGCACATAAAAATGTTGCTATGAAATCTCAACAGTTTCAATCAGACCTTGCACAACATAATCTGCAATTAGAGAGAGAAGCAACAAAAAAAGAGGCAGAAGCACACATCAATAGTGTAGTTGCAGAGTATGGCGACTGGTTCAAAAATAAAGAATTTGCCAATGTCTATGCGTTAGCTTTCCAATATCTCGGTATTGATTTAGACCCTCAAAAAATGTTCCCTGCAATGGAAGCATTAAAAAACTCTTGGATTGAGGAATATAAAGCACAAATCCAAGCAGAAAAAGAGAATGAGGATGCAATTGAGGGATTGCAAAGTTTAAGTCCAAATTCTAAACAAAAGCCCGAAATAAATACAAAGGTTGATTTGAATAAAATTAGTCAAAAAGACCTTGATAACCTTATCGGGCAGTTAATTTAAAATGTTACACACTAATTTATAAAAAAGGAGTAAAAATTATGGCAGTAGAAAATTTAATTATTTCAACTTTTAGCCAAGTTTTCAACAAATTCTTCTATGATGAGTTGGTAATTGGGCAATTAGCACACACAGAATTAAAAGACGGCATCAACAAAGGCGATGAAGTTGACATCACAATGCCTGGAACAGTTGGTTTAAAACCATACGCAGGTGGCGAAATTGGCGATGCTGACGAAGCAGACACATCAGTAGTAAAAGTGAAATTTGACGAGGGTCATTATGTTCACTTCTACATCAATGAAGTTGTTAAAAAACAAATTGAAAATGCACCTGACCTTAAACAAAAGGTTAAACTCGCAAAAGATTATGCAGATGATGCAGTTAAACAATATGCATCTGCACTTGATGCAAAATTCGGTAAACTTTATACAAGAGCAGGTTATGTTGTTGACAATGCAGGAACTGCAATTGACTTAACACCTGACAATGCTAAAAAAGTATTAAGTTTAATGGCAACTAAATTCAGAAGAGGCGATGGCAAAGGCCATAATGCTTGGATTGATGGCTCAATGGTTGCAATTGTTCCACCTGAATATCAATTCGTTTTAGGTCAACTTGATGAATTGAAATACACAGAAAGCGGACATAAGAGAATTAAAAAAGGCTATGTCGGCGAACTTTGCGGATGGGATATTGTTGTTTCTAACAACATTGCATCTACAACAAATGACGGCAAAACAACTTACTATCCTTTATTTGGTGTTAAAGGTAAAACATTAGCGGGTGGTGCTTCTAAAAATTTGAGCCTACAAAGCTATGTTCCTGATAAATCTTTCAACACTCATTATAAAGGTTGGGGTTTTATCGGTGCTGGTGCACCTCGTGCGGATTTCTTCGGCGTTGCAAAAGTCAACATTGACACCGCTATCTAACAATTGAGGGGTTTATCCCCTCTCTTGTTTTAAAAATGTATTACACACTTAAAAATGAAAGGTAAAAGAAAATGGCAAGAGATATTATTGAAGTTTTAAAGCCTGTTTTGGACAATTCCGAGTCTGTTGCAAGTGTAGCAATTACAGAGCAAACAGTTACACAGGCAAACGGCATCACAATTAAAGATGCTTTTGAAAACAAAAATAACACATTATTTATTATGGTAAATAATACTGGTTCAGACAGCACAGTAATTGCAAAAGCAGGCAATGCTTATCCTAATTCAATGTTGGGCGATTTGACATTGGCAGTAGGTGCAGGCACAACTGCTATTCAAATTCAAGACCCATCAAGATTTGAAAATGCTGATGGCACATTAAATCTTGATTTCGGTGCAGGATTTACTGGCACAATCTACGCAGTAGCAAAAAGAGCAGGTCTTAAACCAGTAGCATAGTTGTTGGTTGGTCATTGTATCTCCTATGGCGGGGGTGGGGATAAGAAATTATCCCCATTCTTTTAAAGTAAGTTACACAAAATATGAAAGGTAGAAATATGAAAATTAAATACATTCCAACAGGGCATATTTTCGATTTACCAGAGGAAGAATGTAAGCGAATTTGGAAAGAAAGCCCATTTAATTATGAAGTTTTAGACGGCAAATTTGATGCAGGTGCTCAAACTCCTAATACATCAGTTGCTAATAAAGTTCTCGGCGAAGCTGACGAAACAAAAGAAAAAACTTTGGAAGAAATGACGGCAAAAGAACTTAAAGCACTATGCGATGAAAAAAATATTGAATACGCAAAAAGTGCAACAAAGCCAGTTTTAATTGCTCTTCTTGAAAAAGATGCTGAAACCGAAGAGGAAACAGAAGAAGAGGAAGAAGAAACAGAAGACAGCGAAGACGATGGCGAAGCTGACGAAACAAACACAGAAGACGGCGAAACAGAAGAAAAAGGAAATGAATAATGAGTTTAAATCTTCTTGATATTTATAATGAAGTTGCAGGGCAAGCATGGTCAATGTTTGATGGCGAAATTGAAAGTGAGGATGAATTTGAAACCTCGCTTAAATCATCCATCCAAAAAGCATTGAGTTTTTTGTGGTGTTCTTATCCATTCCCTTTTACAATCAGAGAAACTGAATTTGTAACAGAGGCAGGCAAGAAAAAATATGACAATGTGAACGGCAATATTATAAAAAGGAAGATTGACGGCTCAAAAAAATATTGCATCAAACTTAAAGATGGCAATTATCTTGATATGATAGAAGATTTTGGGGGGCTTGTTGAAGCGACAGGCACTCCCACAAACTTCTATATAAAAAATGACAATATTGTTTTATATCCAACTCCTGATAAGGAATATACAGTAGAAATTGAATATCAGACATTACAAATGGGCAAAAATGCAGATGATGAGCCTATTTTTGAATTGATAAATGAAGATGATGTTATTGATATTCCTGCGAAATATGAAACAGTATTTAAAAATGCGTTAATAACTCTTTCAATGGTTTATGGCATTGCGGATGAAAGCGATGAAAACTATTCAAGCTATCATAAGCAATACAGGAACGCATATAAAACATTGATTAGATATTCAAAAGGTATTGACAAAGAAAATAGGATTACTTGGTAATGGCAAGCAAAAGAACACAATTGATATGTAATAATTTTGGCGGTATTAGAACAAAAAATGCCGTATTTACACAAAATTTAATTACAGCATCAGATTTGCAAAATGTAGAATTATATAACACAGGATTGAATAAAGGTGTAGGAATTAGAACGGCATCGGGCAATGTTTCAATCTGTGATTTGCTTGCAGGCCAAGAGAAAATTATAAATATTTTTCAAAGTATTCAGGGCGGTTCTACAAACTTTTTTGTGCATACAGAAAGCGAAACACAAGGGAAAATTTATTTATTTGATATTACATCTAACAAATTGACCCTCAAAAAACAAGGCTTGTATGTTACTGGTGTTTCAAATGGCTGTGATTTTGCACAAGGTTGGTCTGATTTATTTGTGTTCACTAACGGCACAGACCTATTAACTATTGAATTGGGTGCGGTTGATGAAGATGAAAACCCTGCCGAAGTCAAAATAATTGATACTGTTGATATGGACGGCAGGACTATTAAAGGGCTTGGATTGGTTCAATATGACAATAGATTATGGCTTTTTGATGGCAATGTTTTAAGATATAGTGTGCAAAACAATATTTATGATTGGGCAACTTCTGATGCAACTATACAGACATCAGCAGGGTATATTGAATATACAAAGGCAATCACATCAATTCATTTATATTTAAACTCTTTGGCTATATTCTTCAAAGACAGTTCAATCCAATTGCAAGGCACTTATCCATATTCACAGGGCGAAGAAAGTCCTGGCGGTTGTGCAGGTGTGCATGCAAAGGTTTATCACGGAAAAGAATTATACTTTTATGATGATACTAAAAAGGGCATTTTCTCGTTTTCTCAAATTGTTTTAGGCGATAAGACAATCGGCGAAAATATCGCAGAAGAAATACAAGCAGAATTATTAAATGTTGATAGTTCAAGGCTCAATGAAGTCTATGCTTTATCTGTTGTTATGTCTGATAGAAATGAGATTTGGTGGATTTTACCAACAACAGACCCTGATTATTCAACTATCCTTATTTTTGATTATCTCAAAAAAGAATGGGTAAAGAGAAAATCGCAAAAAATCAATTGTGCGACTGTATATGAAAGCAAATTATATTCAGGTTCGCAAAGCGGGAAAATTTTAAATGAATATAACTCAAACACTTTTGATGGCGAATACATACCGCATTATTACAATATGTCGCCTTTAAATTTAGGTGCAAATAACACATTAAAAGTGTTACACTTACCGCCGAGAGTATCATACGATTTGCCGTATATTAACACTTATTTTGTGAAATATATCAAAAACTTTGATACTTTTAAAACTCCAAAAATCAAGCTAATTAAGGCTAAATTTAAAAACTTCTTGATTTGGGGTCAAGGTATTTGGGGAGTTAATTATTGGGCATCAAAGGCAACAAATGCTATTGGAAAATTCCCAACAGCCACATTTAAGATTTTAGAAATTCAGATTTATACAGAAAATGCACAGCAAAACTTCTCAATAAAAAATATTGAGTTCAGTAAGATAAAGATTAAGCAGGTTTAGTATGAGAATGATTTGTCAAAACCATCCTGATTTCAATTATGAGGAAGCTAAAAAGCTATATTTAAAAGACCGAGAATTGATAAAGGATGTAGAAGACTTTGACGAAGTTTTAAGCGGTTCGCACTTTTACAGCTTCTTTTTAGGCGATGAATACATTGGAAGTATTTATGTTTATTTAGTTGGCGAAAAAGTCTTTTTAAACGGCTATGCGACAAGAGGACATCATCAAGCCAATTTGGAAGCAATGCGAAAGGTGTTAGCATCTTATAGTTGCGATATTTACGCAAGAAGTGTGCAAAAGACTGCAATCTTATGTCTGTATAGACTTGGATTTAAGAAAATAGGCAAAATTTTATATAAATACGAAAGGAAATAATTATGGGCGGTAAAAAATCAGCACCGAAATTTCAAGAAACTACATCAACAAGCCCTTATGCGACAGCAATATCAAAGCAAAATGGCACAGATGTAAAGTTGAATAGTTTTTTGACAAATACAAATGCTTGGGTTGAAAAAAGTTTACCAGGACTTTATAACCAATTATTAAATCCAAGCCTTGATAATCCAGTAACAAAAGCAAAATCTGACTTGTTCAATAATACATTTACGGAAGCAAGCAACAAAGCATTTGAAAATAATCTAATAAATCCATTGGCTAATAGAAATATGTTAAGGTCGTCAGCTTCTACAAATATGTTTAATAATTTTGCAAAAGACCAAAATGACACAATTTCACAATTCAATAATCAATTGATAGCTGAAAACACACAAGATACATCAAATCTAATTAACCAATTGATGAATATTTATCTATTAGGTGCTAATTTGAGTAATCAGGCTGTTTCTACGGCTCAAAAACAATCAAATCAAGTTAGCAACTACAATTTATCAGCTTGGAACTCTGAACAGCAAGCAAGCCAAGCAATGTGGAATAATCTTACACAACTTGGTAGTAGTGCTCTTGGTGCAACTGGTATGGCTCTTGCATCTGACAGAAACCTTAAAGAAAATATTGAACTCGTTGAAGAAATTGACGGCTACAATATTTATACATTCAACTACAAAGAGGGCTACGAATTGCCACAAGGTAAGAGAGCGGGGGTAATAGCACAAGAAATTGAAGCAATTAACCCTGATGCAGTAATTGAAAATATCCAAAATACAGGATTTAAAGGAGTAAATTACTCTAAATTACCTACAAAAGTTCAAGACAGAATAAACAAAATCAATGCAGAGGTAGAATAATGTTTGAATTTATTAAAAACTTAAAAAATACAACTCCAATTGTAAACCCTAATCCGATGAGGCAACAAGCCAATTTGGATGCTTTACAAGCCGTTGCAGATTTTCAAAATTTGGTTAAAACCGATGTAAACAATGCGGGATTTTCCCCTCAAAGTGTGGATTTAATCAATAAAATCGGTGTTGACAATGTTGTAAATGGAATTGGAAAAGGACTTAATAATGGAGTTCCTGAAATTAGAGATTGGATAAATCAATATAATAGCGGTGTTGGTCGCAATAATCCTTTGGGTGTTGAGCAACCTGCCGTATTACAAGGCGGTATTGCCGAAAAATCCGAGCCAAAATTAAACTTAATGAACGCATTGAGGGATATGTCAGCAGGTTTTAAGGAAAATATCTCACAGCCTATCTCTGCATCTAATTTTGAAAAAAGAGTAAATCCACAGGAATTTAAAGCAGGTATCAATCCCGAAGATTATAGAACTCAATTAACAGCCGAAGAACAAAAGAATTTTGATATTTGGGCTAATGATATGAGAAAAAAGGGTGCAATTAGTGCTGATGATAAATTCCAAGATTACGATATGCAAGGTTATTGGAAAAATGAAGTATTGAACAATACAGATTTAGCCAATGGAAGTGCACAAACTCATTTCACAGATAAATACAAAATGCCAAACCACGCAACATTCAGTAATGAAAGTATGTATGCAACTGGCGAAAATGCTAAATATGCAGGCAAATGGGATGGCGATAAATTTATTGCACCAAGAAATGAAAATGTTATGACCAAAATTGGCGAGGGGATGGGAACAGTTGCAAGAATTGTTGATAACCCGCTTGTTAAGGCTTTACTTGTTGGCGGTGCAGTAAGTGCAACTGGTGGAAGCCCTGCCGAAGCATTGGGATATGGTGTTAAAACTGGTGCAATTGCACAACAAGCACAAATGAGAAATGAATTATACAGACAAAAATTAAAATCTTTGGGCTACACCGATGCAGACCTTGAAAAAATCAGGGGATATGTAGGCAATAGCGAATATCAAACACTTGCGGATGGTCTATATAAAGAGAGAATGGCCGAATATAGAAATATGATGGCTCAAAATGCTCAAAATAGACTACTTGCGGATATGGATTATAAAGCACAAGATTTGGCAATTAAACAACAAAATGCAGACAGCCAAAGAAGAAGAGCAGATGCCTATGTAGCACTTGCAAAAAGAGGCGGAAAAAGCGGTAGTGTAGATGGCGGAAAAGGAAGCGGAAAGAATAATCCTATGTATGGTAAACATTTAGCAGAATATAATCAACTTTTGGCAAGTGGCGACCAAAATAAAATAAATTACGCACAAAATAAATTTATTGAATTGTATGGGGAAGACCCAAACAAGGCATTAAAAGCAGATAACGACATTTTGACATTATTGGAAGCATTGGGCAATGAGTAAAAGTTTATTAGATGGATATAAAGAGAAAGCAACAACAGGCAATAATAGCTTATTAAGTGGATATGTAGAACCTGAATTGCCACCAATTGAACCCGAAGCAGGTTTAATACCTATGGCCAAAAGAATAGGTGCAGGGGCTGTTCAAGGTGCTAAAAATCTACCAAAAGCTATTGTTGATTTTGCACATCAAACAGTTGATGCAGGAAAACAAGAGTTTCAACAAGGCTATAATCCAGTTGAAGCATTTACAGCAGGCTCTTTGGGTGCAATTCAAGGCGGGGCTAATTTAGTTGAGGGGATTTGGAATTTGCCAGGCGACTTGGCAAATGCTTACTATGGCAAGGAAAAAGTAAAGGCTACACATCCTCTAACTCAATGGATACCTGAACAACTTGCAAAAACGCAAGTGGGCAGAAACCATTTAGAGGGTGTGGAGTATTTACAACAAAAATATCCATTGGCTAATATGCTTGCTTCTGAACTTGGCGAAGAAGTGCCCGCAATGCTTGCAGGTGCTACATTGGCAAAATACGGAGTTAAGGCGGGTAAACTCGCAAAAACTGCGGATAAAATAAGCGATGTAGGCTATGGAAAATTAGCAGGCTCATCCGCTGTCGGTGGTTTATCAGAGGGCTTTTTGGTTGACCCATCACAAGGGCAAACAATGAGTTCAGAAGATAGATTAGCGGGCAGATTTACAAATGCTTATAGCGGTGCAGTAACAGCACCGACACTAAACATCGGCATAAAAGCGGGGGCAGATGTTACACCAAAAGCAGTAAAAGCCACAAAAGAAGTTTCAGCACAGATTGTTAAATCACTTGATAGTTTCTTTAATGCACCGACATCATTTGATTTATTAAAAGAAATGAATAAAACCGTAGCGGGCAAAGTTTCCCCTGCGGTGCTTTCTAATGCTCAAATTAGAAATATCAATAATGATTTAAGAAGTTATGCAAATTTACTTGAAATACAACAAGCAGGCGAGTATTATGGGCAAAAATTGGATGATACTCAATTAAAAGCTGTAAAAAGACAGATTTACAAACTTGAAGATAGTTTCAAGGCTCAAAATGACTTCATTAACCAAAATTTAAAACAAATGGATTTAGATACCTTGATGGCTGTTCAGCAAAACATTCAAGGCCGTTTTAATGCTACTCAAATTCAAGACGGATACAATGTTTATGGTGTTCCTGTAACTCAAAATGCAGTTGATAAATTCAATAGTAAATATGACAGCTTCAACACGCAAGCAAATTTGGATAAAATTCAAGCTGAAAATAAAAAAAGACTTGAAAATTATAAACAAAAACTTATTGCAGAGGGCAAAATAAAAGCACCTATTGTCGATGAAGTTCCTGAAAGCATCCTTGACGGCTACGAAGAAACAACAACGCAAGAAATAGAGCAAGAAAAACCGCAAATAACCGAAGAAACAGCAAGTAAAAATCCTGCTGATTTAAGCGGTTATGATATGGAAGATGTAAAAAAACTTGTTCCATTCATTTCAAAAGATGATATAAAAATAGGCCAAAATAAAAAAATCGACTTTTCGCAATTGGAAAAAGTCGATGATATTAAGTTGGCTACTCATCACGATGCTGTTAATGGCGGTTTTTATAGAGTTAAAAGCCAAGAAAATGAAGTTGATAGCATAGAAAATCTTGATATTAAAAAACATACCTACACAATGAAAAGCGGGAAATCAAAAGAAGTTGATTATGTTGATACACCGCCAAAAGGTTGGGTAAAAGATGATATGGCTACAACAGCACCGCAGGGCTTTGTTTGGTATAACAACAATAAATCTTTATTGGAAAGAAAAAGTATTTTAGTAAAGGAAAATGTTGAAAATACAGAAGTTCTAAAAGGAAGTGTTGAAAAAACTCCGATAAGTCGTTATAAATACGATACTGGCAATATGGCGATGAAAAGAGGAATGTCAAAAGCACAAAGGGAATATATCGCAAAAACTGTTCTCGATGAATATACAGGCAATTTGTTCAATGAAGTTAAAACAGAGCATATTTTCAATAAGGACAAAAACCCTGATATAGAAACAGACGATTATCATAAACAGTTTACAAATGAAGATGTAATCAATTTGTTTATTCCTGATACAAATGCAAGATTTACTGTATATAAAAATCCGCAAGCAATTAGAACATTATTTGATAAGTTAGGCATTAAGTTGTCTGACAACATTTCTGGTGCAGAAAAATATACAAGTAAAGAAAATCCGACAATTAAAAACTTTGATTTAAAAGTTTTTGATGGCGAGTATATTTCTGATGGAAATATTGCAATAAAGGCTGAATACGCAAATATACAAGATAAAAAAGTCTTGGATAAAGTTTTGGCCAATGAAATTACGCAAGGTTATAAAAATAAAATATCTCAACTTGTGCCAAAAGATGTCAAACCAATTAAAGACACAAATACTATCGCTGAAATTCCTGATGGAAAATTTAAAGGAAAAGTGAGAATATTTGAAAATAACGGCAAACAAGTTGCTGTAAGTGAGAAATATGCGAAAATTTTTGATGATTACCAATTGCATCAAGGCGAAAGCATGTATAGTGCAATAGTTGCAAAAAAACAAGATGGCGAGGTTGTAGGACTTGTTATGCCTATTTCGCCTGATAAAGACGGCAATTATGGCTTTACTGATGTTAAACCTTATAAAAAACAGGCTACTTTTGATAAAAAAGTTTATAAGAGTGTTGAGCCTGCTGTTGTAAACTACGGGAAAAATAAATACGATAAAACACAGGAAGAAGTATTAACAACACCTCGTATTGTCTTGCAAACAGAAACACAAGCAATTTCAAAAATAAAGAAAAGATTTAAACTTGAAAATGCTAAAAATTTGAAAGATGCAAAGGCTTATAATGTGGCTTTAAAAGACGGCATTAAACAATGGATGGGCGAGATTAAAACTCGTCAATACGAAGTTGGCAAGAATTTGACTGAATTTATCAATGAAACTCGAAAACTCGGCAAGCAATGGGGTGTAAATCCTGAAAGTTTAAGAGAAATAATGCCGTTTTTAAGAGAAAGAACAGAAATTCCGCAAAGTCTTAATAGGCCTGATTTGAAAGAGTTATTTAGCAAACTTACAGATATTCAAAAAAGAAAACTTACAAATATGGCCGATGCTCTTTCCAATAAATTTGAACAATATTGGAAAGAATATCAATCCACACATGCAGATGAAACAAATGAGGGCACAAAAGAGCAGATTGAAAACTATATCACGCACATTTGGGATTTAGATAACAAGCAAAAATCTTTAATGACTAATTATTTTGCAACTCGTTCAAGATTTGCGAAAGAAAGAACCATTAAAACCTTATTTGATGGAATTGAGGGTATAAAAATGGAAAATGGGGAAGTTTTAAAACTTCAACCAAAAGTCCTTGATTATGCTCATATTTTGCAAGTTCAATCTGATAACCTTATTAAAGCTACTTTTGATAAATTATTAGCAGATGAAGTCAAAGGATTTAAAACCGCTGACGGCATCTCTCTCGTGATGCCTGCAAGTAAAGCACCGTCCGATTGGGTAATATTTAATCATCCCGCACTTAATAAGGCTCTTGTTAGACCGCTTGATACAACAGTCGGCGAAGTAATAACACCAAAATTGCAGAATATCCTTGCAGAAATGGGAATTGCAATCGGCAGAAGATTAAATCCAGGTGCAACACTTGGGGTCTATCGTCATAAAGCTATGCGACCTGAAATCTCTGTGCAAAGATGGTTTTCAAATAAAACTCTTGCACACGAAATTGGCCATGCAATAGACCATAAATTAGGTTTAAGAAAAAGCGGATTTGTTGCAAGACATAAAGCCGAATTGCTTGACCTTAACGAAGAAAGAATAGAAAAATTATCAAAAGCAGGCAAGGGTAAATATGCAAAAAGCGATGCTGAATTGATTGCAGAACTTTTTGGATTTTTATTTAATGACCCAAAATTAACAAACGAAATTGCACCAAATGCAACAAGGGAAGTAATTGAGATAATGTCTAAAAATGACACTTTGAAAAAATTACTGCCTGACAATTTTGATTGGGAAAGTGCGAAACTTGCGATGGAACAATCCACAGTTGAAATGTTTAAAACTGCGGTAAAAGTTCATCCTGACATTGCCGATACTCTTTCACTTGTTTTTGAGAATATAAGCGAGCCAAATATATTAAAGGCTTACGATAAAGTAAATAATCTTCAAAAGCAATTAGAATTAGGCTTTTCAGGTTTCCACATAGTTGCGTTATCAGAGGGTATGTTGGGTAATTTAGGCATAAAAGAAACTCTAAAAATCTTAAATCCAGTTGAGGCCTTTGATGCAATTAGAAACGGCAATTATGAAATCTATAAAAAAGATACTATCGCAAAGCAGGCCATCAAAGACGGCTTGCAAATTGGTAGCACAATAGACCTTGAAAGAAATGCCATTGAAAAATTGGTTGATGAGGTGGACTTCAAATTAAAGAAAATAAATCCTCTATTTAGATGGCTTTCAGCACCTTTAAGGCTGTTAGGGAAAGGCCACAAACTAAATAACACAGTTTTATGGGATTATTTGCACAATACTTATAAAATTAGATGTTATGAAGTTATGTGTCTTCAACAAGCAGAGGCAAAAGGCTATCCGCTATCAAGAGCAGAAAGAGAAGAGGTCGCATCATTTATAAATGACTCTTTTGGTGGCCAAGTTTGGGAAAACTTAAATGCCAAAAAATCAACTGTTAAATGGGGTGCGAGATTGTTGCTATCTGTGGACTGGCAGGTATCTACTGCAAGAGAATTTTTGGGAATGTTCTCAACTAAAAAAGGGCATCAAATTATCAATAGCTTGGCTCATAAAAATGCCTTTTTTGAAAAAGTTAAGAATATATCTCAACAATTGGGCATTATTTCCTTAACAGGAAATGTAGAGGCAAGCGGGTTAAGAGGAAAACTTGCAAGAGGTTATTTCGGAAGAGCAATTTTATATCTTGGTATTTTATACAATATAATGAACGCAACATTTAGGGAAAAAGACAGACAAGAACATCCTGAATTATACCCTAAAAAGATGGATTTTATTGATTACACAATCTTAAAAAATTCCAAAGGACACGAAATGAATATATTTATTGGCCGTAATAAAGATGGCCGAGAATTATACTTTGACTTGGGTAAAAAATTAAGAGAAGTGCCTGAATTTTTAGAAAATCCATTGAAAAAAGCGGGCGGAAAAGCATCGCCAATGCTACAATTTGCATCGCAAACATTGACAGGGCATACATTAAGCGGTTTTAAAAATCGTGAGTTCTTCGATGACAAATATTATAAAGGCGATGGGCAAGGCAGTATTAAGCACGGATGGGAAAAAGTGGGAGTAGCGGGCAAGACTTTCGGGAAATCCTTTATCCCTTTCACTTTATCAAATTCAAGCGATTTTAATGCTTTCAAATTGTTCGCACCAACTTCAACAGGTATGTCAAATTATAAAGGCAAAGAATACCTGAAAGAAGCAATCAAAAAAGGCGATATTGACACTATCAAACTTATAAATGAGCAATTGAAGAGAAATAATTTAGATGCTCAAAAGGTTACAAGAGAGGCAATATCAGAGCTGAAAACAGAAACAAAAAGCGAATTAAAAGAGAAGTTACAGAAAAAAGTAAAAAGGAGTAAAAATAGATGACAATTACGGCATTACAGAAATTAGAAGACGGAACAATTGCAAGCACAGCACCTTTAAATGAGAACTTTGAAGCATTAAGGGTGGGGGTAAACACAAACGAGAGTAATTTGAACACTTTGACCGCAAATTTTAATAATTTGTCAAAAGAAGTAGGCGACATAAATGAAATTGTTATGCCTGATTTAACTTATGAAAAAACTGATGCAAAATTTTTAATTGCGGAAAATAGAAGCCAATTAAGACTAAAAGCGGGAACTGTTATCAGACTTGATGTATCTGCTGATGATGTAAGATTTTTGCAGGTTGAAGAAGACCAAGTTTATAATGTTATCGAAATTATGGACACAGGTATTGCATCACTGCAAGCGGGTAAAGATTATTATATCTATCTTGTTGCAAAAGATATTGTAGATAGTGAAACAAATGAAGTTACAAAAACAGTTGAATTAAAAGCATCATTAAACAGCACTTATCCAACAGGATATAACTCAAATAATTCAAGAAAAATTGGCGGATTTCATACCAATTGCCTTGCCATAACATCTTCTAACGCACCTCAATCAGAACACGGCTTGATTGGTTTTAATGCAGGTGATGTTTTATATGATACAGTTTATTGTTTATCTCACAGACCACAATCAGAGCCAGAGGGAATGTATTATGATGATAGAGTTGATTTATGGTGCGATTGCTACAATGTAAGTGGTAATTTAGGCGACCCTACATCTATTTTCGGTGGCACAAGGACTTGCAATATAACATATCAGGCTCTTTCTGAAAGACTTGGTTTGATAAAAAAAAGATTTCCAACTCCTGATGAATTTATGGTGTTAGCCGATGGTAGCAATCAAAAAACTGCGGTATATGGTGCTAAACAGCCAAGCCCTGATACTACTGGCGGGCATACCGATACAGCGGGGAAAGCAATGGTAAACCATAAAGGTGGTTGGGAATTTGCAGGGCTACAATGGCAATTTACACTCGGAATTTCAGGCGATGGCGGTAGTAATTTTGCGACCACAGATGGTTCAGGTGCAAAAGGTCAAACATACGGCACAGCAAGAATACTGTATGCGGGCGGGAATTGGGATAACTCTTCGTCCTGCGGTTCTCGTGCTTTGTTTGCGCTTAACGTGCTGTCGAATTCGGATGCGAGTCTCGGGGGTCGTGCCGTGAGCCAACCTTTAAGGGTTTAAGTAGTGAAGAATATTTAAAAAATAGGGCGGGGTTGGTCGGGTATTTCGGGCAGGGCACTTTAAAAAGTGTATTTTTTTGATAAATTTTAGCAAAAATTTATCAGGTTGCGGGTTGTTCGGTATGGCCTGTATGCGGGCGGGAATTGGAATAACTCTTCGTCCTGCGGTTCTCGTGCTTTGAATGCGAATAACGTGCTGTCGAATTCGAATGCGAATATCGGGGGTCGTGCCGTGATACGTTATCTATTAACGGTAATGGCTGAACTCGCAACCTTGTCTGTTTCCCATTAGGAAAGGCAAAATACGAAGCAAAAGCGAAAAAGCCCTTATTAGTAAAGCAATTGAAAGTGAGGGTTTTTTCTTGACAAGAAAGTGCAAATTAACACTTTGTGCGATTTATGCCACAGCAAATATGAAATTAGGGTCGCACAAATCACAATTAGGAAAAACAAAATATAGTGAAGTTCAAGAGTTTTTGGCTGATGAGGACAATAATTTAATAAAATTAGCCAAAAGTTTAGAAGACAGAACTTATACAACTGGGCCATATCGCAAGAAAACGATATTTGAACCAAAAGAACGAGATATTTTTATATTAGAATATCCGCATAGAGTAGTCCAACACGCATTGATAAATGAATTAGAGCCCATATTAACTGGGATGTTCATAAAAGATAGTTATGCTTGTATTAAAGGCAGGGGCATACATTCTGCTTCATTAAGGACTACTGAATTTATCCAAAACAATGAATATTGTTTAAAGATGGATATACGCAAATTTTATCCATCAATTGACCACGATATTTTATATTCAATG
Source organism: uncultured Muribaculaceae bacterium (assembly GCA_964550875.1). Classification (GTDB taxonomy): domain Bacteria; phylum Cyanobacteriota; class Vampirovibrionia; order Gastranaerophilales; family Gastranaerophilaceae; genus RUG841. The sequence continues at coordinate 121,294 of CAZKAS010000001.1, forward strand.
TTTGAACATAAATTCAAAGACAAAGGTCTTTTGTGGTTAATCCATAATATTATTTATTCTTTTCCTGGACAAACAAATATTCCAATTGGGAATTTGACATCGCAATGGTTTGGAAATTTCTATATGACAGCTCTTGATAGGTATGTCAAAGAGGAATTAAAAATAAAATGTTATTTGAGATATTGCGATGATTTCTTGTTATTTAGCAATGATAAGGAAGAATTAAATAGAGCCAAGCATTTAATAATAGAATTTTTGAGAGATAAATTGCACCTAACATTGAGCAAATGTGATTTATTTAAAACAAGCAGGGGAGTTGATTTTGTTGGTTATAGGCATTTCAAAAACTATTTATTGTTGAGAAAAAGCACCGCAAAACGCATTAAAAAGCGGTTGCCGAAGATTTATGAGAAATATAAAGCGGGTATCATTAGTGCGGAAGAATTTAGGTCAACAATCGACTCATACATTGGTTGGGCTGAATGGGCTAATGCATACAACTTTATAAAGAGTACAAAGTTATTAGAGTATAGGAGTGAAGTTATGGCAAAATTTTCAGAAATTGCAGAAGAAAATGACAAAAATTTAAGAAAATTAGAGGGCGAAAGTGTAAAAATTGATGATTGGTTAAACAAAAATATCAAAATTACAGCATATAGAATTGAGCCATCAAATTTTAAAGATAAAAACGGAAGAACAAGAAACCGCATCGGCTTTGAGTTCTATTACGAGGGAACTCCAAGAGTTATTTTTTCATCAGCGAGCACATTGATGTATTTAATTCCAAAATACTGCAAAAAAGACGACCCTTTGGAGTGCAGAATAGTAAAAAAAACTGACGGCCAATATGTTTTGGAGTAATTTATTATGGCATACAAATTACTACCGAAACAAAAGGAATTTCTTGAAGTTCCTCACGATAGTGGCTTGGATGTAGCATTATATCAAGGCGGATTTGGTTCAGGTAAGACTTTTTCGGGTTCTTTATTAGGTGTTCTTTTGTGTAGAAAATATCCTGGATGTGTTGGACTTGTTGGGGCAAAAGAATACAGCTTACTTAAAGATACAACGATGGTTTCTTATTTTGAACACCTCGACAATATGGGCTACATTAGGGATAAACACTATAAATACAATAAAACAGATAAAGTAATAACTTTTAAAAACGGCTCAAAAATTTTATTTAAAGACTTGGCCGACCCTGAAAAAATAAAATCATTGAACATACATTGGGCGGAAGTTGAAGAGGCATCACAAGTAAGTGATACATCAGTAAGAGTTATTTTATCTCGTTTGAGAGGCACTATTAAGCCTGAATGGAAAAATTTTGTGTATAGATTTTTTATGCACACTAACCCGCAGGCTTCAAAAGGGTGGATTTGGAAAAGGTTTGTAGAAAATAAAAAATATAATTATCGTAGGATTTTAGCACCTACATCAGATAATACAAACCTACCTGAACACTTTGTGCAGTCGATGAAAGACGACTTTGACCCTGAATATTATAGAATAAATGTTTTAGGGGAAGATGGCGACTATGCAAGCGGATTGGTTGTAAAAGGATTTACTGATAAGAATGTCCGCAAATTGAATTATAACAAAGATTTGCCTGTGCATATAACTTGCGATTTCAATGTTGACCCGATGTGTTGGTTAATTGCTCACAAGGACGAAGAAGCAGTATATTACTTTGACGAAATTGTTATCGAAAACACTACCACATCGGCTTGTGCAGAAGAATTTGTAAGAAGATACCCTGACCACAGAGGGGAAATTATAATCAACGGCGATGCAAGCGGGGATAACAGAAGCACAAAAAGTCTTTATACAGATTACACCATTATAAAAAATGTTCTTAAAGAGCATGGCTATGAGAATGTAAAAGTAAAAATTAGAGATTTTAATCCACCGATTATGCGTAGAATACAGGCATTTAATGCGAGAGTTAGAAACGCAGTTGGCCAAATTAGGCTATTTGTTGACCCTAAATGCAAATGGTTTTTGCACAATATTTATAACCTCAAATTTAAAGAGGGCACAAGTATTGTTGATGTGCCAACGCACCACCAAATCAAAAAAGATAGGGATAGTAAATTCCTTGAACATATTTTTGATGCGGGCAGTTATTTGGTTGAATACTATTGGACAATAAAAAAAGATAAAAAGAAAAAGGAGTAACAAAATGAGAGGATTTCCAAAATTTTTGAACACTAAACAGGACTATTTGAACTGTTTGACAATGTTTCCCGAAGAAACAAAAAAGGCATTACAAACATTATTAGACAATCGCTTTAATTGGTTTGATGTTGCAATCCTTGAAGAAGATGTAACCGAGCTTGCAGAAAATCAAAGGATTATTGAAGCTGATGGCGAAAAAATGTTGCAAGAAGAAAAAGAAGACCCTAACGCAAGGATTTTCTTACTTGGTTTCATAGTTGAAGAAGTAGAGGAGTTAATCAAATGATTAAATTAAGATATGACAAAGAAACAGGCTTAATTGGCAAAGCATACAACGAAAATTTAATTGTGCCTGAACCATATTTGCTGATTACAGAAGAAGAAAACAACAAAATTTCAGAAGACCACGAAAATGTGTATTTTGTTGTAGATGGCGAATTTGTTAAGAAAAATAGGGCAGAAATGGAAGAAAAAGCCCGCATTGCAAAACTTAAAATGACACCGCTCGACTTCATTAAATGTTTAGAGGGCTTGGGAGTGCAATATACACAAATCAAGGCTCTATGTGATGCAAATGAGGCTGTGGATAAAGAATTAAGATTTTGCAGTAATGTTTATCGAGGCAATGCCTTATTAGACCAATTATGCGGTCAATTTGGGGTAACACCTGCACAATTAGACGAGATTTTCAAGCAATATGGAAATTAAGTTGACTACACCGCAAGAACTTTGCGACAGGGCAAATTCTATGGACAGCGGAATTAAAAGTAATAAAGATGATAAATGCTTTAAATTTTTCTACAAAATTACAGATAGATTTAAGGCATTTTTCTTACAAATAAAATTTTAGGCCGACACAGGCAGAAAGGATAAATTATGTTTATAGACAAAATTGTAAAAAAAGTTGTGCAAGAACTAATTATAGAAAACAAAGAAAGATTAGTTGCATATATCGCAGAACACAAAGACGAAATAATTGAGAAGCTAAAACAAGAATTGAAAGAGTATATTGATGCTCACAAGGATGAAATTCTTGATTTTGCCGTAGATACTATTAAAAGTATCGCAAAAAAATAAAATAGAGGGCTTGAAATGCTTACTGTTGTTGGAAGAAAAGGACTTGCCCTCTCATTTGCTCATTTAGAGCCTGAAAAGTGTTTGGATGATATTTCACTCTACGGGCTCGAAAATGAAGCCCTTAAAACGGCTTTAAAAAAGCCTTTTATTGTAACTACCGCATTGCCTATATCGGTTGAGTTTGAGGGTAAAAAATATGAGTTTATAATCCCTGCGGGTTATACCTGGAATGGTGCAAATGTTCCTGCATTTGCTTGGGCTATCATTGGCCAAAGGACAGACCCGAGATTTAAACTTGCAAGCTGTGTTCACGACTATTTGTGTGAACATCACGAAGTTGTTGGCGATAACCGCTATCTTTCTACCTTGATTTTTGAAACACTATGTGAGTATTTTGGCAGATTTAATGATGTTAAAAGATGGGCAATGTTCCATAGTGTAGATAATTTTCAAAAAGTATTCGGTAGGGATTTGAGAGGAAGAAAGTGGGGGCAGTTATGTTCGATATAAATACGGAAGTGGCAGTAAGCATAGGAGTTAATTTAATTACAATTGCTTTTTTTGCGGGAGTATATTTTGAAGCACAGAAAAATATAAAACTGCAAATTGCAAATTTAGAAAAAATATTTGATATGAAAGTGGCAAATTTAAAAGAAATATTTTTGGAAAAAATTAAAGAACTTACAGAAAAACAAGATAAACACAACAATTTGATTGAAAGGACTTTTGCTTGTGAAAAGGATATATCCCTTATTAAAGAGCAAATAAAAGTTGAAAACCACAGAATTGAAGATTTAGAGGAAATTCAAAATGAATGTATCAGAAAAGGGAATTAAACTTATAAAAAAATATGAGGGTTGCAGGCTTACAGCCTATAAATGCCCTGCGGGAATATTAACAATTGGATATGGCCATACTGGTTCAGATGTGCATGCAGGTATGACAATTACACAAGAAAAAGCAGATGCACTTCTGAAAATTGATTTGATGATACATTGCAATAATGTAGAAAAATTGGTAAAAGTTCCATTAACACAAAATCAATTTGATGCGTTAGTTTCGCTTGAATACAATATCGGATATGGCCAGTTTAAAAATTCGACCTTATTAAGACTACTAAATCAGGGGAAATACAAAGAAGCATCTGAACAATTTAAAGTGTGGCGACTTGGCGGGGGCAAAGTTTTACCTGGCCTTGTCAAAAGAAGAGCCGAAGAAGCACTAATATTTACAAGTTGATTTCATTTTGTTTTCTCCTTGTTTTTTGTCAAACTTGCTCTCCATCCTCTTAATTGGGGGTGGAGTTTTTTTATGCAACAAGGCACATTTTGATATTATTTTCAAAATTATTTTCTTGTGGTATATTAGAAATGAGGTCGATTAAGTAGGAAATATGGCTTGTCAATGGTTCTAACTCTGACCCATTGCCAGCCCCATTAATAGAAAACAGCTTTTCGGGGCTGTTTTTTGATTATATTAAAAAATAAATTTTCAAACTCGAGCAATTGTATTTTAATATCCGGTTTGGTGCGGACTGATAAAATATTTCTTTAATAAAGTAGCTTGATTATAATGCAATCTAAATAATTATCGTTTTTGCGAATAAAATGAAGCAATCCGGTAATTATACGTTCATTGAATTTGATAATATTAAAATTTTAGCAAATGAGAATTTGTATAATTTTTCGTGCATCATAATGCACGCTACTTATTACAATTTAAATTAATAGGGAATAAAAATTGTTTAACATTCAATTTTATACGTACATAAATTATAATTTTATTTTTTGATTAAATATTTAATTTTTTCCCGTCATAATTACTATACCATTTTGAATAATTAGAGAAAAACATTGTCATATGGTTATCTACACCGTATTCTATTCTGAAAATTCTATCCCAATAAAGGAAAAACATATACTTCCAAAAACCGTTATCCAATACTCTGTTAACCAAGTGAAAAGTTTTTGTCCAAACACTTCTTTTATCTTTTAATGTTGCTAATTCAGTATTATACATTTCAATATAATCTTCTTTTATCAAATTAAAAAATTCTTTTTTATATTTAAAATCAATTTTTTTCCACCACCAAAACAAAGAGCGGACTTTATAATTAATGAAATGGTATTTCATTTCATTCCAAGTTCCTTGATTTATAAGATTTTGTTTAATACATTCAAAAATTTTCAAATAGTCAAAAAATGTTTTATCACAACGAGCTGTAACTGCTTGTTTTCTGTTAACACGATAATAAATAAGACATTCATCAAGCACTGTAATTTTATCGGCTTTCATGATTGCATCAAAAGAAAATACGTTATCTTCAAAAAACATTCCGCCCGGAAATTTTACATTTTTATTAATTAAAAAAGATTTTTTATAAATTTTATCCCAAGGAACATTACTTTGAGAAAAAACTTCTTCCATAATATCTTTCCAAGTAAAACCTTCATTTAAATATTTTTTAGGAAGTCTGTGAAAATTAGCGTAGCCGTGTTTATAATTAACTTTTCCCGTAATATTATCAAATGGAGCCCAGCGACAAATAGTCATATCAGAATTATCTGAAACAATTTTTTTAAACATGTGATTTATAAAGAAAGGTGCAACTTTATCATCGCCATCGACGAACATAATATAATCACCTTTAGCATGTTCGACACCGATATTTCTGGCAATTCCTTGTTTCAAATTTTCATTCAGTTTTATAACAGAAATTCTATTATCTTTTTCAACATAAAAATCAATTTTTTTTAACGTATCATCAGTTGAATGATTATCAACAATTATTATTTCAAAATCCAAAAATTCTTCTTGTTTTAAAAGACTATCAAGGCATTTTTCAATAAATTTACCGCAATTGTATGTCGGAATAATAACAGAAACTTTCATAATTTTCACTCTTTTTAAATTTACAAATTTATTATACAATTTAAAACATGATTTTAAAAGAATTTTCAGAATATTTA
>CAZKAS010000001.1:127527-130701 GCA_964550875.1 uncultured Muribaculaceae bacterium
CTTCTTTATAAGTGGTTAAAAGAGAAACTTGAAGTTTTGCCTGTTAGTAATGTTGACAAAATAATAAAAGCTGAACTTTATACAGCAGAAAACGGATACGGAGATTTTTTAATCATAGCAAAGAGGGAATCCGGAAGAAATTTAATGAAAAGTTTATATAATTTTGCTTTAAGTTTTGAACATCAAAAAGTAGCAAGAGATGTTCACAACTCGAAACCAAGTGATTTTAACAAATCGTAAAAATCAATTATAAAGCATGTTTCCATGCTTTTTATTTATGATAAAATACAATATTTCCATGCCTAATATATGTAGAAAACTATGTAGAAAACTACTACATTAACTATGTTATATTTTTGTTCAAAAACTGTTTAAAATTTATAAAATCAATTAATAAATTTTTTTATATATAGAAAAAAACTTAGTTTTGAATAGTTTTGAATAAGTTTTATACATAATCAAAAATAGTGTAATTAGTGTATTTTACATACTTTTCTACAATTTTTCATCAATATATTATTGTTATTAATTATTTTATATATATAATAGTAACAGATATATAAAAGTTGTTGTGTATAAAACGATATATCTGATAAGTTTAGTTTTGAAAAAGGGAAACGCAAATGCTTTTTACAATCGATAAAGAATCACTTTTAAACAGAATAAGAACAGTAGAAAAAATTACGGTTCAAAGAGGTATTCAACCGGTACTTGCAAATATTTTGTTAGAAACTGAAGGTAATACTTTAAAATTAAGTGCAACCGATTTAGATATGTCAATAATAACAAAAACAACGGCAAGTGTTCAAGAAGAAGGAAAAATAACTTTGCCGGCGAAGAAAATTTTTGAAATTATATCTAAATTACCTGATAAACCGATTGAATTTGCGTTAAATACAGACAATAACATTGTAACAATCAAGTGCGGCAATTCAAAATTTGATGTTATAGGAATTTCAGCGGAAGAATTTCCGAATGTTATTCAAAATCAAAGTGAAATATCAGACGATGAAGCAATAGCAATAGATACAAATCCTTTTATAAAATCAATTAAATACACAGTTTATGCAGCGGCTACTTATCAAAACAGAAATGTAATCAGCGGTGTTTATTGTGAAATTAATGAAGATAAACTTGAAATGGCAGCGACTGACGGAAACAGACTTACAAGAATTTCCGAAAAAATTCAAAATGAAAATAACAAAAACGCAAAAATTGTTATTCCGTCAAAAACCGTTAACGAATTTTTAAGAGTTTCATCTATCATAAGCGAAGATAAAGTATATTTAATTGTGGCAGGCTCAAAAATTATAATTAAAACAAATACATATACAATTATTTCAAAACTTTTGGAAGGTCAATATCCTCAATATCAACAACTTATCCCTAAAACAACAGCAAATACGGTAAAAGTTAATAAGAATGAACTTTCAAATGCAATCGACAGAGTTGCTTGTATGATAAACGAAAGAACAAACGTTATTAAGTTTATTTTACAAAATGGTAAAATGTATTTAAAATCTGAAACACCAGATTCAGGAACATCAGAAGATGTTATTGAAACAGATTATACAGGCGATGAATTTAAGATTTCATTCAATTATAAATTCATATCCGATTTTATTAAAATAATAGATTGTGAAAACGCAATCATAGGTTTGAACGGCAATCAATCGGCGGCAATTTTCAGACCGGATAACGATGATGATTATATTTGTCTTGTAATGCCATTGAAAAATTAGGAAAAAATTATGGAAATAAAAGTAAAATCACCGGCATCGAGTGCAAATTTAGGACCTTGTTTTGATTGTGCCGGAATTGCTTTGCCTTTATATAATGTAGTTAAAACAAAAAAAACAGAAGATGAAAAGATTATAGTTATCATTAATGAAAAAGGCGATGTCAGGAGATTTGAAGTAGATGAAAGGAACATAATTTTTCAGTCTTTCAAAAAATTCCATGAAAAAACAAATACAAAAATGTTGGGTTATGAAGTAGAAGTTGAAACAGAAATACCGATAGCAAGAGGTTTAGGAAGCAGTGCTTCAGTAATAGCCGGAGCTTTAATCGGAGCGAATGAAATAAACGGAAAACCTTTAACAGAACAGGATTTAATTAATATAGCAGCATCAATTGAAGGACACCCTGATAATACAACACCTGCTTTAACAGGCGGATTTGTTGTTGCTTCAATAGAAGATGACGGAAATGTTTTGTATGAAAAAATTAAATGGTGTGAAGACTGGAAAATAAGCGTTTGTATTCCTGATTACAAGTTATTGACGGAACTTGCACGTTCTGTATTACCGAAAGAAATTAATTTCAGAGATGCAGTTTATAATATTCAAAAATCGGCTCAACTAATTACAGCAATAACGAATAGTAATGAAAAAATAATGAGAAGTGCTTTAAAAGACAGAATACATCAGCCGTACAGAGAAAAATTAATTCCTGGAATGGTTGATATTATTGAGAAACTCAGAAATGAAAAAAATGTATTGGGCTGCGTGTTGAGTGGTGCAGGTCCGACACTTGCGGTAATAACCAAAGGTGATAATATAGATAATGTAAAACAAATAGTACATAAAATTTGGTACGATTTGGATATAAAATATCAGATAATGACGTTTGACCCAATAAATCAAGGGGCGACGGTAATATAAAGGAGAAAAACCATGAAGAAATCAGTAAAAGATTTAGGTGACGTAAGAGGAAAAAGAGCGTTAGTGAGAGTTGATATTAACGTTCCTTTGGATAAAGAAAAAAATGTTACCGATGATACGAGAATACAAGCAATTTTGCCGACAGTAAAATATTTGCAAGAAAAGGGAGCAAAAATTATTTTGATGGCTCACCTTGGCAGACCGCAAAAATTAAAAGAAGGTCAAACACTTGCAGACTTGTCACTTGAACCGGTTGCAAAATATATGTCAAAAGTTTTAGGACAAGAAGTTAAATTTGTAAAATCACCTGTTGGTGAAGGTGCAGATAAAGAATTAGAAGATTTAAAAGACGGACAAGTTGCATTGCTTGAAAATATTCGTTATTACAAAGCAGAAGAAGCAAAAGACGATGATATGACATTTGCGGAAGAACTTGCAAAATTGGGAGATTTTTACGTAAATGATGCATTTGGAGCAGCACATAGAAATCATACATCAACAGCAAAAGTTG
>CAZKAS010000001.1:130711-134754 GCA_964550875.1 uncultured Muribaculaceae bacterium
TTATCACCTGCAGTTTCAGGATTATTAATGGAAAAAGAAATCAGATGTTTGTCAGAAGCATTGGATAACCCGACAAGACCTTTTACGGCAGTAGTTGGCGGTGCAAAAGTTTCATCAAAAATCGGTGTTCTTGAAAACTTAATTGATAAAGTTGATAATCTTATTATCGGTGGCGGTATGGCTTATACATTCGTTAAGGCAAACGGCGGTAAAATCGGTAATTCAATTTGTGAAGACGATCAACTTGAAGTTGCAAAAGCAATCGAAAAGAAAGCTGCTGATAAAGGCGTTAAATTGGTAATGGCTACAGATGTTTTGGTAACTGATGATTTTTCAGGCAACGGAACAAACAAAGTAGTTGCAATTGACAATATTCCCGACGGATTTGAAGGTGTTGATGCAGGACCGGAATCACAAAAAGCATTTGAAGAAGTTATTAAAAACTCAAAAACAATTCTTATGAATGGTCCTGTTGGCGCATTTGAAACTCCTGCATTCTCAGAAGGTACAAAAGCAATTCTTAAAGCAATTGTTGAAGCAACAAAAAATGGAGCAACTTCAGTAATTGGCGGTGGTGACTCTGTTTCAGCAGCAAAGAAATTCTGCAACGCTGAAGATTTCACACACGTTTCAACAGGTGGCGGAGCTTCTCTTGAATTTATTGAAGGAAAAGTTTTACCGGGTGTTGCAGCACTTAATGATAAATAGAAAATAGTTTTCTAAAAAACAAAAAGTGTTCGATTTTTTAATCGAACGCTTTTTTATCTAATAAAAAAAGAATGCTTTAAGCATTCTTTTAAACATGTTTATTTGATGATTTGATTTTTATTGAACTTGTTATTTTTTATAATACCTGCAACATTCATAAGAGCTAAAGAATTTAATGTTGCATGCAGTTGAGCACTTCTGTCCATATAATTATCATAGCCAAAGCGATTCATATTATCATCATCATTTTTGTTTTGACGGTAGTATTCAGTACCTCTACTTGCTCTATCGTCGGCTGTTTTAGCAGCCGTTCCCGATATATCACCGCTTTTGAAATTCAAAGCGCCGGCTATACCGAATGCTCCCGCAGATCTGGTATCAACCATAATTCACCTCTGCTTGAGAATCCCAAACGATTGATTTTATTAAATCAATTCATACAACATTCAACTTGCAGTACAAGTCAAGCGTCATGCCTCTATAGCCCTAAAGCCATAGTGGCTTGGGTTATTTTCACTTACCCTCGTGAAATGCTCTGTTTACCGTTATTTCGGTATATTTCAACACCCATAACGTACTTTCACTCTTTTTGCGTTAACTTTTTGTTAACACTTCAGAACTTTCACTCTTTAATCCGTAGAACATTGATAATTATCACATGCTTTTCAGATTTTTCAATTGCATGAAATCTTGACCACGTTTTTTTTTGCTAGCATGAAGGTCATGTTTTTTATAAAACGTTACAAAACTTCACAAATAAATAATAATACATATTAAATAAAAAATCAATAAGAAAAAAGAGAAATTGTAAAGTTAAACAATTTAAAAGCAGGAATAAGGTACGAGAAGAAAGAATGAGTTAAAATGCTGATGAGAAGGTAGTTTTAAAATGTATATATAGTATTTAATACTAAATATCATAATAAAAAAAACAATGAAATCTTGAAAATGTAACAATCTAAATTAATAATCTTGCCTAAATGATAAGGTTTTAATAAAATTTAGATAGTATTTGAGAAGAAGGATAAAAGAATATGAAAAAGTTTATAACACTTATTTTATGCGGATTATTTCTTTTTAATACGGGAATGCCTGCGATGGCAGTAGCGGCTGCGAATGCTAAACAAGCAACCGTTTCGAAATCCGCAAAAACGACAGCAAAAATAGCGTTTGTATTTGACGGTCAGTCACCTGCGAACGAATATTTTCTTGAAAATTTCAAAAAATCTATTACTGAATCAGTAGCGAAAGATTACAATGCAGTATATCCCAAAGAGCTTGTTTACACTGCTGATTGGACGGAAGTAGGAGTAAAAAGAGCAAGTGAAAAAGCGCTTCATTCAGATGCGGTTATAGTAATTGCTTTAGGATATTTGACATCAAAGTATATGAAGAAGGTAAATCATAGAGGAAAATTTGTAGTAACGGTTGATCAATATGGATTGAGAGATTTTGGCGAAGAATTTTTCTCACCGGTAGCGCAAACTGCTCAAAAACTTGAGCAATTCAAAAGAATAGCTCCATTCAACAGAGTAGCAATATTGATGAATGAAGGATATTACAAGACGCAAAAAAATTGGGATAGTTTTATAAAGGGAAAATTGAAAGACAAAACGATAAATTTTGTGGTAGTTCCTGTTAATGGCAGTGTAGATAAGGCAATTTCGAGGATTCCTTCAGATTGTGATGCAGCGTTTGTATTGCCTCAATTCACATTGACATTGGAACAATTAGAGGACATGTTTACAAAGCTTTCAGATAAGAAGATAATGACATTTTCGGCATTAGGAGAGAGTGATGTAAAACTTGGATGTATGTTAGGTTCAGGAGCATTAGATATGGATAGAAAGGTAGCTGAGGCTACATCATTCAATGTCAGAGCTGTACTTGACGGAAAAACGACAAAAAATGATTATGAAGAGATACATTTTTACGAAGATGATATTTTGTATATAAATACGGATACAGCTGAAAAAGTTGGATATAAGGCACATATAAGACTTTTGAACAATGCAAAAATAATTACATCAAAGAAAGTCCCACAATATACATTATCAGACATATTTAATAAATTAAACATACAAAACAAAGATATAGAGCAAAAGAGTTATTCAATAAAAGCAGCGAGAGCGGCGGTAGCATCTGCGTATTTACATTGGTTACCGACATTTTCGACGACAATAGGCTGGCAAAAATATGATCATGATTGGGCGGCGACAGCAGCACTAGTATATCCTGAAGAAACAGGAATATTCCGTATGGGATTTGATCAACCTATTTATTCACCGGCATTGATTACAAACATATTAATTAAGCATAGACAAAAAGATTTTGCATATGCGGAAAGACTGTTAGCAGAACAGAATATGGGAATTAACGCAGCGTTATTATACATTGATATGTTAATTCTGGAAAACTCAATAAAAATTCAAGAAGAGTACGTAGCGGAATCAAGAGAAAATCTTGCAATAGCAAAAGTTCGTGAAAAATTAGGATATTGCGGACGAGAAGAAGCTATGAGATGGGCGAGCCAATTAAGAATAAACGAAGAAAATTTAATCAGAATGAATTCTGAATATAAGAATGTAAAAGTTATGATTAATAAAGTTCTTGCAGAACCGCAAAATCAAGACTTTACGCTTGCTCCGTTAAAAGCGGACGACCCTGCTTTTTATACAAAAGATTTGTATATTCTTGATTATGTAAGAACGCCTGAAGCACTTGAAAAATTTACACAAATGCTCATAGCGGAAGCTTACGATGTTTCACCTGAATTGGCAAAATTAAAAGCTGCAATGAGAATGAAAAATATTGAAAGAGGAATGTATATTCAGAAGTTCTTTTTACCTGATGCGAAGATGTCAGTTCAATACCAATCATTGTTTGCAAGACATTATGGAACTGAAGTATTAAAAGTTGGACCAATGTCAGTTCCGATGCCACATTCAGATACAACAAACGCATATTTTGGAATATTTGCGCAATGGAAACCGATAGAAGGCGGAACAAAATTTGCAGAAATTTCGAGAGTTTCAAATGAAAAGAAAGCATTGATAGCAATGAATGAAGGTGTAAAACTTTCAATAGAAGAGCGAGTAAGAACGGTTATCAATGAAGCATTAGCATGTTATTTCAGCATAGAAAAAGAATATAAAGCAATGTTTGCAGCAAAAGAAAACTATATGACGGTAAAAGCAAATTATCTCAAGGGAAAAGCACCGGTAGCACAGTTGATTGATGCTCAAGACACATATTTAGAGGCAAAATTGAAGGCATCAAATGCGCAATACGAATTTTTCAAGAAATTAGTTTGGGTACAAAGAAGTATTTGCGCT
>CAZKAS010000001.1:134764-138175 GCA_964550875.1 uncultured Muribaculaceae bacterium
ACTGGTCACAGGCTTCACCAAGAGCAAGAAATTGGATTGAAAAAGTTAAAACTGATATCCAAAGATTAGACGATATTGTTTTATAGTACAGAAAATAAAATCGAGTAAAACACCCTCTATTAGAGGGTGTTTTAATGTTAGTGTCCGGATTTATTAATTTTTGTAAACAAGGCTAAAAATGTTTAAAATAGGGAATTAGAGGTAGAAATATGACTTTAAGAAATAAATAATTAATACATTAAATAGTTGAAATCGAAAAAAGTTGCTTGAAAGCGAGAAGAGTAAATCGGATAATCAAATAGTAGGATTTGGGATATAAAAGGACAGGGAATGTATAACGGAGTATACCCGGCATATATAAAGCCATATACGCAGGTAAAGCCGAAGCAAGTTCAAAGGAAGAGCGAGGAAGAGCAAACCCCGCAGCAGGAGCAGTCATCAAATCGTGGCGATAATTTTCAAAGGAACGGTGGACAGAATATTCGTCCGACGAGTTATAGTTTACCCGGATACAGGAAGTATCAAGCACAAATTCAAAGACATGAGCAAAATGTTCAAAACAGACCGATACAGGAGCAAAATAGCGGAATAAAAACAGCTAATCCCAAAGCGCAAAATATAAATGTATCACAAATTATAACAGATTTCAGAAGTACGGCAAATGCGGTCGGTGCACCAAAAGAAATTACGGAAGAGGTATTTACATATCTTGATTTAATAAAGACGCAGGCAGAAAAAGAAACCCCAAATAAGAAAATTATACAATCCAATTTAAGAAACGCATCGCAAGTATTAGACGGATATATATCGAAGACATTGAATACCCAATCTAATGTAGTAGAAAATTGGGTAGATGCATTATTTTTGCAGAATATTGATTATAAAGCTGATCCGAATGCAATAAATGAGGAAATGAAGCTTCATTTAGAGAGTGAAGAGGAGCAGGCAGCAGCGTTAAGAGAAACAAGAGGCGAAAACGTTAAAGCTGAAGTGAAGGAACAAGCAGTTCAATCAACGAACAGAAATTATGTTCCGACAGATGAAAAGATGAAAAAGTTATTTATCCAAGCGAAGCGTTCAGCGAGTGAAAGTGACACAAAAACGGCATTATTAGCGTTAAAAACGGCATTAAATTATGCAGAGCAAACAGAAGATACAAAAATGCAGTCGATGATATATTATGAAACTGCAGATTTGTATAATAAGAACGGACAGTATTCGCAAGCATTGAAGGGATATAAGATAGCTGCCGAAATGGCAACGGATGAAAATTTAATAGCGAAATCATATATGAAATCAGGTAAGATATATGATGAAGCAGGATTAATAGAACCGGCGCAAAAGCATTGGATATCGGCAATCGGATACGCAGGAGAATCGGAAAATTTGCCGTTACAGGTAAAAGCACTTAATAATTTAGCAGATATACAAAGTGAATTATATGATAAGAAACAGGCATATACGTATGCAAACATTGCTAATTCAATAGCAGAGGAAACGCACGATAATAAAGTAAAAGGCTATTCATACAGACGTTCATCACAAGTAAGCGAATACTTGAATGACGAAGCAAAAGCACTTCAATATTTAAAGATGTCGACAAAGGCATATGATGCAGCAAAAGATAAGGATAATGTAATAGAGAATTATATTTCAGCGGCAGAGATAATGGTAAATGTTGGCAATTCAAAGAAGGCGAGAAGTTTGCTTGACAAAGCATATATCACGGCGGTAAAGACCGACAATAAGACTGCTATTTCAACTATTTCAACGAAAATAGCTAAATTAGCTGCATAAATTTATATAAAAATATTTAGATTAAGGAAATGAGATAAATTATATAAAGAACGATTTAATATTTCTTAACATGAGAGTTTAAAAAGGCAATTTTCATGATTGATAAACATTAAAAAGACACAAGTGTGTAAAGAAAGTGTGTTTCAGTTATGATGATAAATTCCGTTTCGGCAGCAAGTACAGTAATGCAACCCGTAAGCCCGAAAGCGTTGGAAAAGCGAACGACGAACCCTATCGAGAACAAGGCTCCTGCTTTAAATACCGATAGAGGGGCGTTAAGGAGTTATTTTCTGGGTGGAATTTCCTTTGGGGGTCAAAACTGTAGCACATCTAACTTTGCAGTAAAGAAGATAGCAGATGTACCGTGTTGTTGTTGTGGAGATTTAATGCTTCGCAAGGAGGACATCTATAAACACGAAGAGAAATTGCTTGCTCATAGAGGAGATGAGTTAGCGAAAACAATAAAGGAAGAAGAGAAGTATTACAGAACGGCGGAAAGAACGGTAGCTTTTATGATAGCAGATGCCGTAAGGGGAACGGATAAGACATTTGCAGATGGAGTTGCAGAAACACAGAACAACTTGCCGGAGCGATTTAACAAGTATTGCAGAGGTGTTTTAGGCGAAACGTATGTAAAGAGTGTTGAAAAAGCCGGGTATGATGCTCCGATAAGCAAATTTATTCAATCGACGATTAAGGGAATTGAAGACGGAGATGATTTCAAGCGAGTTGATTTTACGGCGACGTTGCAAGGATTGAAGGGTGGACTTTCAGCGGAAGAATACGGAGAAATTGAAGATACTGCGATGAATTTGCCGGAAGACAGAAGTGCAGTAATGGCGATTTATAAGAAGTATGGAAAGACGCCTGAAAAGTTTGCTCACAGATTATATTCAACGGCAATGACAACAGCGGAACATGTACATCCGCATTCATTAGGCGGAGCGAATAATACGGCGAATTATTTAGCGGAGTGTGCTGCTTGTAACAATCCTAGAGGAAATATGTCTTATGCAGAATGGCTCAAGGTGCATCCGGAATATCCGAGAATGGTGCAAAAGCATATAGAACATGTTGAGGGATTGATAGTAGATGGAAAATTACCGAAGAATTATGATATATATCCGAGTGATATAAAGAAGACATTATCGAAAGAGTCAGACGGAGTAATGGAATTGACGGTTCTTTCGGCAGATAAGTTAAGAGAACTTCGTGAGGCGAAGAAATCGGGAGCTGAAGTTGATATTCATGCGGAAACGCAGGCTGTAATAGAGCAGCAAGAGTCAGAAAAGGTGAAAGAAGCGTAGTTGAGAGTGTGGGCGATTAGACCCAAACATAGATAAACACGAAAGAATTGGAGATTTTAAGCCGACTTTTGTCGGCTTTTGTTTTTTGGGAAAAATAAAAATTTGTACTATAATGAAATTATGCAAAAGTATTATGAAAAAGACGATATAACTTTATTTCAGGGTGATTGTGTTGATATTTTAAATCGGGCAACTCCTGAATCTGTTGATATGATTTTTGCAGACCCGCCATATATGCTTTCTAATGGCGGAATAACTTGTCAGTCCGGCAAGGTTGTTTCTGTCAACAAAGGGAAATGGGATGAAA
>CAZKAS010000002.1:0-108905 GCA_964550875.1 uncultured Muribaculaceae bacterium
AAATCGGTGACGGTGTTCACGAAGTTCTTTCAACATCAGGTGATACTCACTTAGGCGGTGATGATTTTGATAAAAAAATTATTGATTGGTTGGTAGATGAATTTAAAAAACAAGAAGGCATTGACCTTTCAAATGACAAACAAGCAATGCAACGTTTGAAAGAAGCCGCTGAAAAAGCAAAATGTGAATTGTCTTCTGTCGTTGAAACTAATATCAATTTACCCTTTATTACCGCAGATGCAAACGGCCCTAAACACTTAGATGTTAATCTCACAAGAGCAAAATTTGAAGATTTATCACACGATTTGCTTGAAAGATGTAAAAAACCTGTTGAACAAGCAATTAAAGATGCCGGTATTTCAAAATCAGAAATTAACGAAGTCGTTTTAGTCGGCGGTTCATCACGTATTCCTGCCGTTCAACAATTGGTTAAAGATTATACAGGTAAAGAACCTAACCAATCCGTTAACCCTGATGAAGTCGTTGCTGTTGGTGCTGCCGTTCAAGCCGGTGTACTCGCAGGTGAAGTAAAAGATATCGTTCTTTTGGACGTTACTCCGTTGACTTTGGGTATTGAAACTTTGGGCGGTGTTTTGACTCCGTTGGTTCCCAGAAACACTACAATCCCTGTTTCAAAATCACAAGTTTTCTCAACTGCCGAAAATAACCAAACTGCTGTTGATATTCACGTTTGTCAAGGTGAACGTCCGATGGCTAAAGATAACAAATCATTAGGTATGTTTAGACTTGATGGTATCGCTCCTGCTATGAGAGGAATTCCTCAAATTGAAGTTACTTTTGATATTGATGCTAACGGTATTGTAAATGTTTCCGCAAAAGATAAAGCAACAGGCAAAGAACAAAAAATTACAATCACAAATTCTTCTAACCTTGACGAAAAAGATATCGACAGAATGGTTAAAGAAGCAGAAGCAAATGCTGAAGAAGATAAAAAACATAAAGAAGAAGCTGAAATCAGAAACAGCGCTAACAGCATGCTCTCTTCCGCCGATAGAATTGTCAAAGATTTTGAAGGTAAAATTGCGGACAGCGATAAAACAAAACTTGAAGAACAAAAGAAAGCCCTTGAAGATGCGTTAAAATCAAATAAACCTACGGACGAAATTAAAAAATTGTCTGAAGATTTACAACAAACTATGTACGCAATTTCTTCGGCAGCATACAGCCAAGTTCAACAAGAAGAACAAGCTCAACAAGGTAATGCTGAAAATAACAACTCTAATAATTCATCAAATAATAATGATGATGACGTTATTGATGCAGAATATACTAAAGAATAATTCAAATCTTAGTTATATGCTTAAAGAGGAGTTTTTAAACTCCTCTTTTTTTGCCTAATTTTTTACAATAAAAAGACCCGTTCATATAGAACAGGTCTTTTCATTTTCTATGTTTGCATATATTATCTATGCAATTCTTTGAAACATATAACCAATACCTCTTGCTGTCAAAATAAGTTCCGGATTAGCAGGGTCTGACTCAAGTTTTGAACGTAATCTGGATATATGAACATCAACAACTCTTGTATCAATTCTGTGATCCGGCGGATATGCCCACACGTGTTGCAATATCTCGTTTCTGGAATATGCTTGACCTGAATTATTAACCAAAAGTTCTAACAAGCTAAATTCCATTCCTGTAAGTCTGATACGTTCATTTTTTCTGAATACTTGACGTCTTGCCGTATCAATCTTGATATTCCCTGTTGTAATTACATTCTTTGCAACTTTTCCTGTCGGAACAACAGATTCCTTATTGTTTGTTCTTCTAAGAACTGCCTTTACACGTGCCTCTAATTCTTTCGGGCTGAACGGTTTGATTACATAATCATCCGCTCCAAGTTCCAATCCTGTAATCCTTTCTGAAACATCTCCCAATGCAGTCAATATAATAATCGGAACATCAGAAGTTCTTCTGACTTCTCTAACTACTCCATAACCGTCAATTTTCGGCATCATAACATCTAAGACTATCAAATCCGGATTATTCTTATTGAATGAAGCAATCGCTTCTTCTCCATCTGCCGCCGTAATGATGTCATAACCAATCATCTTTAAACGAGTTTCCAAAATTCTTCTGATACTTGCTTCATCGTCAACTACCAAAATCTTTTGTCTGGAATCTTGTTGTTCTTGCATATCTGTTTCTTTTTCAGTCATAATTTATGCCTTCTATCTAATCCTTATCTTACTTCTTGACCATATTATAAGTTTTATGTATTACAAAATATTTCATTTGTGAATTTATATTAAAACAAAACAAGAAACTTTACAAGTAAAATTTTTTATTTTTCTTGAAATTTTTTTTAACTGTTGATTTAATATTTTTTTTATTTAATCATGTCTAAGTTATCAATAGGTATTTTGTATGAAATGAAAAAATTTTTACTCAACAACTGTAACAAGAACGAAATGTTCGCTTATATTTCTTTAATTTTGGCAACAACTTTGTACGGTACTACGCTCACTGCTATGAAGGTTTGCCTTAATTATTACAGTGAAGTTGAGATGATAACTTTGAGAATGTTAATTTCAACAATTCTCTTTTTACCATTTTTCTGTACAGTTTACAAAAATCTGCATGTCGATAAAATCGATTATAAATTTTTGTTATTAATGACTATCTGTGAACCCTGTTTGTATTTTCTTTTTGAAACGCATGCTCTTAGGTTTACCTCCTCGGGGCAAGCTGGGGTTGTGAGTTCTTTGGAACCGATTTTAATTATAATTTTTGCAAGAATTATTTTAAAAGAACATATGCCTAAAATAGCCTATATCGGTGTGTTTTTGGGAATTGTCGGTTCTGTTATCCTTTCTGTCGGTTCTGATGTTAATGAACTTGCACCAAGACCTGTTCTTGGAAATTCTTTGGAACTTTGTGCTGAAATTCTAACTGTTACCAGCGTAATTACTACTAAATATCTTATGGAAAAATATCCTCCTTTCTTTCTTGCCGGTTCTCAAGTAATTTTGGGTGCGATGTTTTTTGTCGGTCTAAACATTTACAGGCATGGCTCTTTTATTCCGGTTGTGAACGAAAGTCTGCCTATTTTACTTTATTTAGGCGTTTTGACGGTTGTTTCTTATGCCCTTTATAATTATGGCTTTTGTACTTTGCCTGCCAGCAAGGCATCACCGTTTTTATATACTTTGCCTGTTTCGTCCATATTCTTTGGTTGCTTCTTTTTGGGAGAAACTTTTAACACCGTACAAGTCTTAGCTTGTCTTTTGATATTTGTCGGAATTTACATTAGTCAAATGAAAAATAAAAGGAAATTAGTTAAGTTGAGAAATTTTTTACGCTCCTCTTCTCTTTCCTCTAAAAAATAATATAAGGATATTGAATTTTATGAAGAAGTCTAATAATAATGATGATGAAAAAGTTTTTGTTATAGTTAATTCTTATCTGGTAGGAGATATTCTTCTTGTTAATTCTTTGGTACAAAATATAAAAAGAATTTATAAACACTCAAAAATTGTTATGTTGTCTTCCGAGCGCTTTGTCGAACTCGCTAAATATCAAAAAGATGTCGATGAGGTCATTGTTTGGGAAAGAAACGGCTATCATAAGGGCTTTTTGAATATGATGAAGTTTATTAAAAACTTCCCTTATAAAAATATTTTCGCTTCTTTTCCTATTTATGGTACGGATAGACCGATTTTACTATCGTTTCTGCTTGGCTCTAAATATATTTTATTCAGAAATAAGAAAAATATTTTTAAATTCTTGCTGAAAACAAAATATAAATTTGATTGCATTAATGCCGAAGATATTCCTATGCAATATTGGCATTTAAATCTTTTGAAAGGAATTACAAAGGAAAAACTTATTGATTGCCCCATTGTTTATAATATTGACAGTCAGACTAAAAACCCTGTTCAAGATGAAAATTATGTCGTTTTGTGTCCGATAAGTTCCAGAAAATCTAAAGATATGCCGATTGAAACGGTTAAAAAAATTATATCCGATATTGATAAAAAAGTTGTCCTTTTGGGAAATGGGGCAGCTTCAAGAGAATTGTCGGAAATCTTGAAAAAAGAAAATTATACCAATTTGATTGATTTGACTGATAAAACAACCTTGCAAGAAGCTGCTTGTGTGATGAAAAACTCTGTCGGTGTTATTTCTGTTGATACAGGTTTAATGCATATGGCTTGCGCTGTTGCAAAAGAAGTGGTCTGTGTCTTTTATGAATTGAAACAGTCTTCATTTATGCCTGATTCTAATATCTATAAATCAAAAGTGATTGCTGAAAATCAAACAGCTGAAAATATTTTAAACGAGTTTCGTATTTTAACTGAATAATTTCTTAAACCCCCTGCAAAGTCTTTTCAGGGGGTTATTTTTTTTCGTTAGAATTTATATATGTTTTGATGTAAATTTACATCGTCACCGCTTTTCCCATAATGAGCGGAATAAACATCTTGTAAAACAGGCAAGAACTGTGAAATTTGAGGTTTGATTATATTACAAGAACAATCTATAATTGCGGTTGGTTCTTTTCCTGCATTATGTTCATACCATTCCTCTTCGGAATCATAACAACTGTCATTCGTTTCTCCGCAATATTTTCCGCATTTTGTAACGGAATAATTCCTCATAACTTCAGTTGCGGTTGTATCTCCTTCTTCTGTTATCGTCGTTGAATTTGTTAAAAGTTTTAAATTCCAATCTTTGGTAATTGTTGTATATCCGTTGCAATACGATGCATCATACCATGTAATCTCATCTGCATAAACTTTACAGTAACTGTCTTTAAATGATAGTGTCCTCGGATTTCCCGTTTCTGAAACATTATCGGGATTTTTGAGTATCGTCGATGGATACATGTGCGCAAGTGATGATTTCTCTAATCTCTTCAAAACTTGCTCTTCTTTCACGACTACTTTGTTTGTAACAAGATTTTTTCCCTTTATAACTGTTTGAAAATAAGGTATGTATTCTGTATTACCGTTTTTATCCGTCCTTGTATTTGTTGCTGCAACTCCATAAGGAAGTACTGTTCCGTTATCAAAAATTGCAAACGCAATTATATCATCATTCGTTTTGTTCGGTGCTCCATCTCCGTTTAAATCTATCGCAACCATTCTGTATCCGGGTTTTACTTCTCCACTTCCTGTATTTCCTCCGTTAACATGTTTTGATAAATATATTGAATACTTATTTATTAATCTGAAATTCGGTTCTGAAGAAGCTGTTATTCCGTTATATATATCTGACGTTGTTGCACTGTATAAATCTCCGTCACCACATTTTAAAGTACTCGCGGAATTTAACGAATTTGCAAAAAATTTACAAAAATCAGAATCTTTGCTCAAATCATATTTTACAGATTCTTCTTCCTTTGTATTTCCTTCTTCATCTGTTATCGTTCTAAGTTCCGTAATTGCAGAATTTAATGTCCCTTCTGTAGTTTGTGCCGCTAAACTACCTGCCGTAAGTTGTAGTTCTCTCTGTAAATAATAACAATTAAGTCCAAATTTCGCCTTTTGTGTACTGATTACCGTTATGGACAAGGTTGCTATTACTCCCACTATCAGGAGCGTTATAAGAACTTCTGCTAATGTAAATCCTGTATGTTTCTTCATTTTTCCCTTCTTAAAAAATTAAGACATTCTTCATAATCTTTTACTGATATAACTTTGTCGGATATACCGAGATTTTGCGCTGTAACATTCAAAACTGTTGTGTTCTCTTCTACCGCTAAAATAGTAATACCCTTTTTGATTGCATTAGTAACAATTGAAGAGCCTAAAGAATTTTTTGGCATAATCAAAGCTTTTACATTATTTATCGTTATGCAATTTTCGTCAAGTCCTTGTTTGATTAACGGTGCATTGTGTAATCCCAGTAACAGGCACGGCAAAAATGTCGGCGTAATATATTCTGCTGCTGCCTTCGGGTGAACAATATCCGATTTTATTGAGTAATCTTCAAATGCCGGTGCGTGAACAACAGGAACTCTCAATGCCTTCGTTAAACAATGTGATATAATCGCTTCTGCTCCGCCTACAACATCTACACATTCTCCGTTTGCATATCCGTCTTCTTCAGGTTCTTCAAATTTGCAAACTACTGCAAGTACGTTTGCTCCTCTTTTCAATAATTTCTCTCCTGCTTTTATAAGCGTTTTTGTGTTTTTTACGCTGCCTGTCGATATTCCGCTTTCCGTTGTATAAAAATGAACTTCCGCTTCATCTTCGGATATCTCCCAGCCTACAACATCTATTCCATAAACGCTCTTTACCGCATTTATTGTGTTAATATGAACATTCAATACTTCTTGAGAAATTGCTTTATCAAAAATTATCCCGATTTTGTTATTCTCTGACGGTATAAGTGATATGTTTCCCTTTACAAATTCCGTGATTGTATAACCTTCGGTATATAACATATTTTCGGTAATTGCTGAAAAACAAGCCGCATTGACAACATTGGGATTTACTATTATCGGAAATTCTTTGGCTACTTTTCTGGCAAAAGCTCCGGCATCTCCTGCAAATCCGCCTATCTTTGCTCCAACTCCAGTTGGCACTATAAATAATGAATAACTTCTTTTCGCTTGTTTCATCTTAAATGTGTATGACCTGATTAATCTTCATTGGAATACAACTTTTTCCCTGCTCGGAAATGTTTGATGCAAATTTTTCCACATTTGCTTTTATTGTGTCGAAAGTATTGTAGTGCATTGGTATAACTGTCTTTGCATTTAACATTTCTGCTGCAAAAACCGCTTCTTGTGAATCCATTGTAAAATGTCCGCCTATCGGTAACATTGCAATATCCGGCTTATAAAGCTTCCCGATAAGCTGAAATTCCGCTGTTAATCCTGTATCTCCCGCATGATAAATTCTTTTTCCGTTCCCTAAATCTATCAAAATTGATGCGGCAACTCCGCCATATTCTCCATTCGGTAAGGAATTTGTATGATATGCAGGTAAAAATCTTACAGATCCAAAATCTGTTTTTATTTCTCCGCTCATTCCTACTCCAATTGCCTTTAAACCTAATTTCTCACAAAAAATTGCTGTTTCAAATATTGCTATAATCGTTGCGCTTTTTGCTTTTGCAATTGGGACTGTATTCCCAAAATGATCCCCGTGTGCGTGGGTAATTAAAATATGTGTTATATTTTCTTTTTCTATGTCAAATTTAACCTCTGGATTATGCATAAACCAAGGGTCTATCAATATTCCGTATTTGTCTTTTTTTATGTAAAATGCACTATGTCCTAAATATTTTATACTTTCTTCCGCCATTTGTTTGTCCTTTTTGTAAATTATAATACAAAAATCATTTTTTCGGTTGTTGACGATTTTAAAAATTATCATTAAATTACATTTATGTAGTAGTTATTTTATGAAAGGATTTAAAATGTCGCACGGTTTTTCGCAAAATTATAAGAAAAAAACTTCTGTTTTAGTATTTTTAAAAGGAACTCTCGCTCCTCTGGTGTTGTATTTTGAAAATCCGCATGATGAATATGCTGAATTGCTGGAAGTCGTTCGCACTCAAAGTTCAATGTCTAAACTTATAGAAAAAGATACAGTCGGTCCGATAAAAAAAGTCGCTTTCCTCTCAAATCAAATTGCCGCTGTTGCTATACAAGAGGAGCCGATAGTGCAGTAATCTTCGATTGCTTCTCTTTCATTATTTCAAGCGTATGTTCATATCCGTATCGACCTAATTGAGCGCAAATGTAATCATGCATTTGCTCATGTTGTGGCATGTTGAATGGATTTATGTTATACAAATATGATTTTATAAATACTCCAAATACTATTGAAGTCATAAATGACCCAATTTCATACGGATTAATTTCCGGAATGGTTAATGTTATATTCGGTCTTTGTTTATCTACCAAAAGCATTTTTAATGATTCCGTTTCCGCATTAATTATCTCCGTCAGAGTTTTCCCCCCTAAATAACCGATACTCGTATATTTGAATAAATCCGGTATCGTATTATCACTTTGGAATTTTCCTACCTTTACAAGTGTTATTTGCTTGTCGTTTGGACCTTCCGCCAGCATTTGTATTAATGAAGACTGATCTCCGCTTCCCTGCGTTCCCAAACATATTTGTCCATGTGGCGCAAATATATTGTCATTGTTAATATCTCTCGTTAATCTCTCTTCTATAAGATACGAAAACCACTTCGCAAAAAGTTGTAATCTCCTTGAATAGGGCATAATAACAGAAATATACTTACTCCTTTGAGTTTTCAATAAATGATGAATTAAAGCCACTTGCGCCATAGGATTTTGGTCTAAGTTAGTATTCAACATGTGTTCTGTTGCTTCTTGAACACCGCTTAAAAATTCCTCTGTCGATATTCCTGCTAATGCCAATGGTGCAAGTATTACACTGGAAAATAAATTAAATCCTAAATTCTCGGGAACCGTAAAACATTTATATCCTTCTTGATAGGCAATTTGTTCTAAAACGGAACCTTTTACCGTCGTAATTAAAATATGCATTCTGTGATTTTCGCCAACTTCATATTCTAATCGCCTTTTTGCCATCATAAAAATGGACATTGCTGCCGGATTTGCACAATCTTTAGATGTTATTATAACCAAACACCTCTTCATATCCTTTATAATCGATATTTCATTGATTGAATCAGGATCCAGATATTTTAAAAAATGAATGCGGGGAATTCCGCTTCTTTCTTCTTTTGTTCTTGAATTCCAAAATGGTTTTAAAAGCGCTTTTAAACTAACTTCTATTCCGAATACAGTTGTTCCGTTTCCGATAATTAAAATATCATCAAACTTTCCTTTGACCATTTCCGCATATTCTAAAATGTCTTGTATTGCTTCATTTTGTTTGTAACAATCAATCCATAAATAATTCGGGAAACCATTATCTCTCTTTTGTTTTATGTCCTTTAATATATCTGAGATTTTTTGTGAATAATTAGTGAACGCAAAATCTATATCAATACCATGTTCTGTACCGACTACTTCTTGACGTACGTTAGTATAATCAACTGTAAACATATAAAACCATTTTGCTATTAGTGTAATATTTTCAACATTCCCATTTTAACAAACACGAACATTTTTATCACAAAAAATTAATGGTTTATTTCATAAATTTTACAATTATTTATCATTTGAATAAATTTATGCTACTATCAATTTATGAAAGAAAATGATTTTTTGAAAGTTATAAAAGAAACATTAACAAACAATCACTTTATCGGCAATGATTGCGCTGATTTAAGAGATATCGGATTGTTTATCACTCAGGATTCTCTTGTTGAAGATGTTCATTTTACTTTGAATACGACTTCACCTTATCAGTTGGGACAAAAAGCTGTTGCCGTAAATATCAGTGATTTGGCTACAACGATTTGTAACCCTGAATATATTTCTATCGGATTATCACTTCCTGATCATATTTCTACGGATTTTGTCAGGGAATTTTACAGAGGTGTTAATGATGCTTGTCTAAAATACAATGCTATTGTAACAGGCGGAGATATTACTTCTGCTGAAAAAGTTTATATTTCTGTTGCTGCCATCGGCAGACGCAGGCATGATGTGAATGTTTCCAGAAGCTATGCAAAAGCAGGTGATTTCATTATTTCTACCGGCAATTATGGTTCCAGTGCGGCGGGGCTTGCTGCGTTACAAAACGGTTGGACTGTTTCCGATGAAATTTTGAATGCTCATTTAGTACCTGTTGCAAGAATTGAAGAGGCGCATGAAGCAGGAAAATTCATCGAAAATGACCTTGCTGTAATGGATACTTCCGATGGCTTGACAGATGCATTGTATAAAGTTGCGGTTGCTTCAAATGTTTCTATTGACGTAAATTTTGACGATATTCCCGTTTTGCCTGAAGTTAAACAACTTGCAAAAGAAAAAGGTGTTGATATTAAAGATTGGGTTTTGTGGGGTGGAGAAGATTTTGAACTTCTATTCTTTGTTCCCTACTTTTTGTTTGCAACTTTGAGTTCAAAAGGGTTTAAATACATTGGTACCGTTGTCGAAAATACCGATAAAACTCCTAAAGTTACAATCAAGGAAAAAAATAATTCTTTTGTTATTGATGAAAAACTTTTTAATGAAAAAGTTTTCAATCATTTTGGGGGGTAAATGCCTTTAATTAAAGCGATAGTCACGGCTGGTGGTACATCAAGAAGATTTGGTTCAGGAAATAAATTGCTTGAAGATTTAAAAGGGAAACCTGTTATTAAATATTCTGTAGATTTATTTACCGACATGGGGTTTGATGTTATAATTCCGACTCATAACAGTTTTTTATGTGAAATTAAAGAAATTTTTAAAGATTATACAAATGTTACGGTTATTCAAGGCGGTTTAACAAGACAACAATCCGTTTTTAGAGGTCTAAAAGAAGCTGACAAGTGTGATTATATTATTGTTCATGATGGTGCAAGACCTTTAATCAAGAAAGAAACGGTTGAAAAATGTTTAAGTGTTGCTGTTGAAAAAGGTGCTGCTATTGTCGCCGTTCATACTACTGATACGATTAAAACGGTTGATGTTCAAAAAAAAATAACCGGTACTCCGCAAAGAATTAATCTGATAAACGTCCAAACTCCGCAAATTTTTAGATATAGTTTGTTATTAGAAGCCCATTTGAGTCACCTCGATTGCAGTATGACTGATGATTCCGCTCTTGTTGAGTCATCGGGCAGTGATGTTTATTATGTCGAAGGCGAATATTCAAATATTAAAATTACTAATCAAATTGATATGGATTATGCAAAATTATTGCTTGAAACTCTTTAAAAAAATTGTTAAACTAAAAAAAAGAAATCGAGGCATATTATGAAACACATTCAAAAATTATTGTGCGGTGTAGCGTTGAGCGCTTTTTTGTTTAATACATCGACGGTGT
This sequence comes from uncultured Muribaculaceae bacterium, assembly GCA_964550875.1. Classification (GTDB taxonomy): domain Bacteria; phylum Cyanobacteriota; class Vampirovibrionia; order Gastranaerophilales; family Gastranaerophilaceae; genus RUG841. The sequence goes on from CAZKAS010000002.1 coordinate 10,899, forward strand.
ATGCTAAAGATTATTTTGATTTTTCTAATAAAAAATATCAATCAATTTTTTACATAAATGATATTCATGGTCAGTTGCCGACTATGTTGAAAATTACTAATGCATCTGTTCAATTTGATGCAATTGTCGAAAACAATGACAATATAGATTCTTTCAAATTTTCTTCGGGGGATATTTATATTGGCGGAAATGACAGCTCTAATAAAGCTTCTACAATGTTTTTGAATGTTAATGAAATACAGGCTGAAGTGCTGGGTAACCACGAATTTGATATGGGAGCAACAAAACTTTCAAAATTTTTGCCTCTCTTAAAGGCGGTAAAAGTTGGTGCAAATGCCTCTTATCCTCAGAATAACCCCTTAAAATATCAGGTAATTAAATCGGTTGTCTTTGTCGGAAAATCCGGTGAAAAATATGGAGTTCTCGGTGCTCAATCTCCGACGCTCATTGAAAGAATGAAAGATCCGACTCTTTTTGAAGGAATTACTATTTCTGGCGGTGAAAAAGCCTATAAGGAACTTCAAGCAGAAGTTGATAATCTCAGAAATCAAGGAATTACAAGGATTATAATGCTTTCTCACTCAGGGTATGAGGAAGAAAAAGAAATTGCAAAACACGTTTCAGGTGTTGACGTTATTTTAGGCGGACATTCTCACGATTTGATTTTCGATATTTCTGAAGGTAAAAATCTTCAATATTCACCGATTGGAGAGCCTGTGGTCATCACTCAAGCCGGACGTGACGGTAAAAATTTTGGTATATTAAATGTTGAGTATGACGAAAATGGAGTTATTGTTAAAGCTCAAAATAATGTTTTCAAAACAGCCGATTTTAATAAAAGTTTGCTTATGACAACAACTGTTGATGTTGTTTTAGGACAATCTCCCATTTTAGGACAAATTGAGTCTGTTGAGCCTTTAACCGACAGAATGAATGTTGAGGAAAATCCTTATTCTGAGGTATTTTTGGATATTGTGAAAAATGAAACCGGTTCTGAAATTGTTTTGATGAATTCTGCAAATTTTAGAGGTTCTTTGGATTTAGGTAATTTTACGGCAAGAGATATTGGCGGAATTTTTCCGTTCAAAAACAAAATGTGTATTGTTGAACTTTCTGAAAAACGTCTGATTGATGCTTTAAATCATGGTGGCTCTTCTCTTATTGCCCCTGATTTAAAACCTTCTATTCTCCAAGTTTCCGGTATGACATACACTCTTTCCAAAGAAGGTAAGGTTACAAAAGCTGCTGTTTGTAAAAATGGAAATGTTATTGAACTTGATGTAAATAATCCTTCTGATACTAAAATGTTTGTTGTTGCCTATGATGATTATCTTTTAGCCGGTGGTGACGCATTTACTTCTTTGAAAGATGCTAAAGTTCTTAAAAAATATGATTATGACAAAGATCAAATTATCATTAATTGGTTTTTGAAAAATAAAAATTGCAAACCTCTTGTTATCAAGAGTGATGGGCGTATTCAATTTGAATAATCATTTTTTATAAAATTTTCGAGTGAAAAATTAAATTATACGTTATTTGGAATAGATAATGCCACGTCTGCCTTGCTTTTTTTGGTAATTATTTTTATTTTGCCTGTTTGAAGTTCATATTTTGCTCCGGCTACGATAATATTTCCTTCATTGATTTCTTTGAAGATAAAATTATCTTTTTTTAATAAATCTTCAACTTGATACATAATGTTGGCATTGACGGATAAATCTTCAAAAACAACTTCACAACAAGGACAAACGACATTTTCAATTGCAGGATAAATATGTTTCATAATTGATTGCATATAGGGAGAAAGTTTTTCAAAAGAATTTTCTTTATATGTTTTTATGGCTGATTTAATTGCTCCGCAGTTTTCATGACCTAAAATCATAATCAAATTAACACCTAAATGTTGAACTGCATATTCTATGCTACCCAGAACTTCATTTGAGAGAACGTGCCCTGCCGTTCTTATTACAAAAATGTCACCTAATCCCACATCGAAAATTATTTCTACGGGAACTCTTGAGTCCGAGCAAGAAAGAACAACGGCAAAAGGTTTTTGTCCCTTTACAAGATTTTTCTTCGTTTCATCGCATCTGTTTGGGTGCGTTGATTGTCCTTCCGAAAACCTTTTGTTCCCTTCTATTAATTGATTTAATGCATCTTTTGCAAACATTTTTCCTCTTTATTAAACAGACATTCTATTTGCGGCTTTTGAGAGTGTATTTCGATAAAAAGATGTATCAATATTTAACCTTTCTCCAAGTTCTAAAATTTTTAGCATTTTGGTTTGATTTGATTTAATATCTTGTGACGATAATACAATCTTTGACATTAGGTGAGCAAATTTTGAATAAATTTCCGTGAAGTATATATTTTGCGCAACTGAAATATCAGGTGACAACTCGAGTGTTGTTATTAGTTCAAATATTTCAATCGCTTTTGCAAGTTTTTCCGTATCTAATGTTAAAACAAAGTCTTTTACTTTATTTGTAATGATTTCCGTAAATATTTTATTGGTTTTTTCTTTGTGTAATTTTACATCTAATTCTTCTGCTTCTTTGACAATCTCCATCGCTGATTGAATTAGATTTTCTTTTTCAAAAATTTTTTCATTCTCAAAAATAGAATTAAATTCTTGTGAAAGTGTATATTTTGCTGCAAGTTTATATTCCAGAGGAACATCAAGCCCAAGATTTTTGAGGTGCAAAATTGTTCCTTTTGCTTCTTCGTAAACATCTTTGTATAGTGACTGAATTTTTGCTGTTTCGTTTTGGAATAAATTCTTAAGAATATCTCGCCTTTCTTCAAGGGGCGCATCTTTTAGCGTAAAATATGTTTTGCCGAAATATTCGTCAAGCAGTCTGATTGTTTCTGTAGGAGTATAGAGTTGGTATGAATGAATGAGATTTTTAATGATATTCATATAAGTATCTTCGTTGTCGTAATTTTTTACGGCACAATGGAAATCTCCCCCTGAATACTGCAACAATGAGAACATTAGATCTTCTTTTTCAAGTGTAATGCGTGATTTAATTTCTATGTGTCCTATGACTAAATTTGTATAACCTTTTGATATTTTTTTGTAATGTTTTTTTGTTATTTCATAACAATATAAGTTCGTATCTGTTTCATAATCCTTATAAATAGACGTTACTGCCCAAACACTTGCAATTTGTTTTAAATCTATAATAGATGGTTTGACATAATTTATCCAAATGTCTTTTCCATTCCCGTTTTCGGCTATATTACTTTTTGCTTCTTGTAAAATATTTAAAAATTGTTCTTCCAAATTTTCATTAGAAAAATCTTTCGCCAATTGAATTGCTCTTGCTGCGTATTTCATAATTTGAATGGTTTCAATTCCTGAAATCTCGTTAAAAAACCAACCGCAACTTGTGTACATCAACATCGCTTGACGCTGTATTTCCATTAACTTCATGGCTTTTATTATATCTTTTTGTTCAAGACTTGCTAAAAGATTTTCTTGTATAAATTTTTCCGTATTGTTTCTGTCAAGAATTACGTCAATATAATTGTTTCTCGCTTGCCATACGTCATAAAAGTATTTTTTACCTTCTGTTTCCGTTAAAGATACAAGTTTATTTCTCAATTCGTCAAGAGCGTTTCTGAGCGGTTTTCTCCATTTTTGATTCCAACCTGCCATTCCTCCTGTCGAACAACCGCAATCTTCTTTCCAACGACCGACTCCATGACAGCAACTCCAAGATGAAACAGGTTTTAAAATAACTTCATCAACAGGATGGTGCTTTTCCAAAAATTCGCCGTAATTCGTTATCGTAAATCCTTCATCACCTGCTTTAATTCTCAACACATAAGCAAGTGCCATATCTCCAAATTTTGTGTGATGTCCGTAACTTTCGCCATCGGTAGCAATATTTGTTAATCTTGAAAAATCTTCCGCTTTTGATATTCCCGTTTTTAATTTTTCAACAAACTTTCCACCATCTCTTAAAAGTTCTTCAAAAGCAACGGCTTGAGAAATTTGAGCGTTGTAAAAAAATAAATTAATTGATTTCCCTTTTCGGCATTTTATGTTGTACAAATATGGCTTTGAGCTGTCAATTTCTCCGTTTGAAACGTCCTGAAAATTAGTATCGTCAAAAGCTTTTACTTTTTCTGCCTGATATGGAGAAAGAACTGTAAATTTTATACCGCAATCGGCAAGAACTCCTAACGTTTCATCATCGCAAGCAGTTTCCGATAACCAAATTCCTTCCGGCATTCGTCCGAAACGTTTTTGAAAGTCTTTCATTCCCCAAATTGTTTGAGTATATTTATCTCTTTCATTGGCAAGCGGCATAATAATATGATTATATATTTGCGCTAATGCGTTTCCATGTCCTCCAAATTCTTTTGCACTTTCAATATCTGCTTGAATAATTCTTTCATAAGTATATGAATCGTGCTTTTCAAGCCAACTTAGTAATGTCGGGCCCATATTAAAGCTCATATGGCTATAATTGTTCACAATATCAAGAATTTTATTTCCATCTCCAACAATTTTGGAGATGGCATTAGGAGCATAACATTCTGCCGTAACTCGCTTATTCCAGTCATGAAACGGTGCTGCACTTTCTTGCAACTCAATCTCTTCCAGCCATGGATTTTCTCTCGGCGGTTGATAAAAATGTCCGTGAATAGTTAAATATTTCTTTAAAACAGCCATATTTTTTGCTTCTGTTACCCGTGTTTTACTCTTTTATTTGTCTATTTTTTCCCATTATCTTTTGGTAAAACTTTTAACTCAATAATATCTATCCATGGGTCACCAAGTGCTGTTGAAAATACTTTTCCCTTTATAAAAATTCTGTCACGTGCATTTAAATCAGTAAATTTCTCTGCATAAGAACGTTTTAAAAATAATTTCATTTCCGAAAGAGGAATTACTACCGAAGGATCTGCAACATCATCTCGTTCAATAAGCATTCCGATATATGCTTGTGATTCCCTCATTGCAGGAGAATAGTCCAATCCCAATGTTGAAAATTTGTTAAATTTTGCAGGAAATTGAACATATTTGTTTTGATAATTGTACGGATTTAAAACTATTGCCGTTGGTGTTTGAATAGTTATATACTCAACTTTTTCTTTTGTTGAAACTATTGGAGCTTTGGGTTTGTATTGATGTTGAGGCGCTGCCGCAAACGCTGTTTCTCCTGCTCCGACAGAAACTAGCAATATAAATGTCATAAATGTGTTTATAAGTTTTTTCATAAATTCCTCTTCTTCAATACTATTTTAGCACGTTTTTCTTAAATATGAACTACCTGTTTTTTTAGTTAGTTATCCAAATAATTTTGTAATAAAACTTCTCGCTACAGATGTCGCTTCTTCAAAATTTTGTTGATTATCCCAAAAATCTGGTCTATCAATGTATTTTGATACAATTTTTCTCGCATATGAACCTACGGCAACTCCGTTTATATTGACTGAACAAATTTCAGAAAGTTCCTTTGTCTTTGAATTTGTACCGCCTGAAAGAATTAAAAACTGCTTTAAGTTTTCATTCTGAATGAGATTTCCGGTTGCGACTGCCTGTAATGTGGTTGCGTAGTCGTCATTTCCTCCCGACATTGGCGTTCCGTCTGCTTGAATTATTGTCGAATATGGTTTTCTGTTTTGTAAAAGTTTTTTAAGAATTTGTTTTATCTCTTCGTTTGAAAAATATTTACGTCCGATGCAAATACTCAGTATTTTTGGAAAATTTTCTTGTAAGATGTTCCATTTTTCTATACTGTCCTTTTCATTGCCGATATGAAGTTCTATACAATCAATCTCCTCCAAGGGTAACGAAGAAAGCATTTGTTTTAAATCCGTCTTTTTTTCTTCAAAAAAAATTGATTTTGCTGGACAAGTACTTTCGCATTTCCCGCATCCGATACATTTTTCGGTGTTGACTTCAAGTTTTGTGTTTATTGCTTTTTGAGGACAGCTTGAAACACAGTTAAAACAACCTAAACAAATTGTTTTATCTATTCTTGCTTTTTGAAAATGTATATCATTACTCGTTCCAACGCTAATGCAAAGATATTTTTTTTCGTTCGTTTTAACTCGGCTAAGTCCCCTTTTTGCCGCTTTAATGACATTAGTATCGGCACAAATGTCAAAAAAATTGCAACCTGCTGCAGAATATACGGCAATAAGTTTTTCGACAGCGTCAACATCTTCATTACCTGCACCGCAAATAAGTTTGAAACAATTTTTTTGTTCTAGTAAATCTTTAAGCATTACAAATTTGCTTCATTATATCGGCAAAGACGTTCAAATTCTGCAATTTGAGCCATCGTTACCTCTGTCATGTCTTCTTTATCTGCATAGAATTTTTTATACCATTCAACGGTAAAATCAATAGTTTTATCAATATCAAGAGTTGGAGTCCAACCTAAAAGATTTTTTGCTTTTTCATTGTTTAAAACAAGTCTGTCATATTCAAAAAATTTGCCGTTTTCATCTTCAACAATTACACCTTGTCCATACACGTTGATAAATTTTTGTAAAAAATCTTTAACAGTTAAATTACCATCGCTATTTGCTCCAAAATTGAATGCTTCTGCATACTTTTCTCCGTTTTCGTAAAGATTTTTTGCCAACATTAAATATCCGGAAAGTAAATCAAGAATGTGTTGAAAAGGTCTTACAGTTTCAGGATTTCTCAGTTTAATTCTGCTTCCTACTGAAACTTCCTTTATAAATTCAGGAATTAATCTGTCTTTTATCCAATCACCGCCACCGATTGCGTTACCTCCACGAGCGGTTGCTATCGGAAATTTTCCTGCTGCTTCCGATTTTCTGTATGTATCAATCATCATTTCTTTACAAGCCATTGATGCAGAATAAATATTTGCTCCTCCAATTACATCTGTTTCCCTGTTTTCGTCTTTTCTTTCCGCATAGCAAGCACCACTTGAAATTTCAAGATATGCCTTTACACAGTTACATTTTTTTGCGGCTTCCAAAACATTCATCGCTCCTAAAACATTTGTTTGAAATGTAACGGGCGGATTTTGTTCTCCTAAGCTTACAACAGGCTGAGATGCAAGATTAATAACAATTTCGGGCTGAAATCGCTTCATTACGTCATTTAACCTTTTTATGTCCATAATGTTCCCGAATTCATTTTTACAATGACTGTAAAGACGAACTTCTTCATACATGGAAGGATCTGTATCCGGCTCAAGCGCATATCCTAAAACGTCTGCTCCGAGTGATTTTAGCCAAAGAGTAAGCCAACAACCTTCAAATCCCGTATGACCGGTTAAAAATACCTTCTTTCCTCTGAAAAAATCATTAAACATTTAAAAATCCTTCTTTTTTGACATTATCTTAATTATCAGGTGAAATTGAAATAATGTCAATATTAAAGGATTATAAACGTTTATCGGGATTGAGAATTACAATTTCCCAATTTAAAAAACACGCAAAACATATCCAAATCCAGTACGGTAACAAAAGAGAAAAAGCAATTACTGATGTTTGCGCAAAAAAGTACACCGTTACTCCTACTGCAAATACAAGCATGATTGACAACAACAATGCTGCTCTCGGCATTTCAAAAACAAAAAATATTGGCGACCAAAGAATGTTAAGCAAAAATTGCAAAATAAAATAACATATCCCTTTTGCCTTTTCAAGGCTGTCCGGCTCTCTTATTACAAAAAATAGTGCCGTAAACATTAAAATATATAAAATAATCCATGCTGTTTGAAAAACTTTTGGTTTCGGTGTTATTTTAGGCTTCTTCAAATTTTTATAAAAATTGCTATTGTACATAACTACATTATTTCTTCGCAATAAATCATTTTCATTAGCCTATTAAGCGATTTTAAGAAATATTTATTTTGCGCATAAAAAATTTTTTTAAGTTATAATTAAGTTATGTATTGTTAAAGAGAAGGTGCAAACATGGAAATATTAACCGAAAAAGAAGGATTAATTACTCAAATTATCGGGCCTGTTATTGACGTTGAATTTAAAAACGGAAATCTCCCGAAAATTTATGATGCGTTGGAAATGTACAATGCAGAAGGTCAAAAAGTTGTTGCCGAAGTTCAACAACATCTTGGAGAAAACAGAGTACGCTCTGTAGCAATGTCTTCTACTGACGGATTAAAAAGAGGAATGAAAGTCGTTAATACGGAAAATCCGATTTCAATTCCTGTTGGAAATCCTATTTTGGGAAGAATTTTGAATGTATTGGGTGATGCGGTTGATAATGCCGGTGATATTAAAACAGATGTTCATTTGCCGATACATAGAAATGCTCCTTCTTTAACGGAACAAAATACAGAAATTGAAATTCTTGAAACAGGTATCAAGGCAATTGACCTTATTCAACCCTATCAAAAGGGCGGAAAAGTCGGTCTTTTTGGAGGTGCCGGTGTTGGTAAAACCGTTCTCATTCAAGAACTTATTCATAACATTGCAATGGCTCACAACGGGGTATCTGTTTTTGGCGGTGTCGGAGAAAGAACAAGAGAAGGTAACGACCTTTGGAATGAATTTAAAGAATCCGGTGTTATTGACAAAGTTGCTCTGATTTACGGTCAAATGAACGAACCGCCGGGAGCAAGAATGAGAGTCGGTCTTTCTGCTCTTACCGCTGCAGAATATTTTCGTGATTATTCAAAACAAGACGTTTTATTGTTTATTGATAATATTTTCCGTTTTGTTCAAGCAGGTTCTGAAGTTTCTGCACTTTTGGGACGTATGCCTTCCGCTGTTGGTTATCAACCGACTTTGGCGAATGAAGTCGGTGAGCTTCAAGAACGTATTACTTCCACAAAAGAAGGTTCAATTACTTCTATTCAGGCAATTTACGTTCCTGCTGATGACTTGACTGACCCTGCTCCTGCAACAACCTTCTCTCACTTAGATGCATCAACAGTTCTTTCAAGACAAATTTCATCTTTGGGTCTTTATCCCGCTGTAGATCCTCTTGCATCTAACAGCCGCGTTCTCGATCCTCACATTATCGGTGAGGAGCACTATAATGTCGCAAGAAAAGTTCTTGAAATTCTTCAAAAATATAAGGAATTGCAAGATATTATTGCTATTTTGGGTATGGACGAACTTTCGGAGGAAGATAAAGAAACTGTTAACAGAGCAAGAAAAATCCAAAAATTTATGTCGCAACCGTTCTTTGTTGCTGAAAAATTCTCTGGATTTAAAGGTGCTTATGTTAAGTTGGAAGATACGATTAGAGGCTTTAAAGAAATTATTGAAGGTAAGCACGATAATGTTCCCGAACAAGCATTTTATATGGTGGGAACAATTGAAGACGCTTTGAAAAAAGCAGAAGAAATTAAAGAGTAACGGAGTTTTAAATGTCTAAAAAAATTCATTTTAAACTTATTACACATGAAAAAATCGTATTTGAAAATGATGTAGATGAAATATATTGCAAAGGACTAGAAGGAGGTTTTGGTATTTTAGCAGACCATACTCCTTTTATGAGTGCTTTGGATATTGGTGTTACAAAAGTTGTCAACAACGGCGTTTCCGATTATTTTGCAACGGTCGGCGGTGTTTTTCAGGTTTCAAACAATAATGCGGTTCTACTTACCGAAGAAGCTGAAAACGGCAAAGATATTGATGTCACTGTTGCAAAAGCCGAAAAAGAAAAACTTGAAGCAAGAAACGGTAATCCTGACAATCAAAAAGATATCGAAAACAAAAATAAAGCTCTTGCAATTGCTTTGGCAAAATTTAAAGCCGCAATGAATGAAACAATTTAAAGGAAAATATGCAAAATTTTTGGAAAACAGTTTGGTATACACTTACTCATATAACATTTAAAGGAAGATCCTCAAGAAAAGATTTTCTTTATTGGTTTTTCTTTAATATTTTATTTTCCCTTTGCGTATTTTTGCTTGTTTCTATGCCTGCAAAAATGATACAACCTCATATACCGGAGTTGTCAGTTATTGCTCAACTCTCTGCAACCATATACTTTTTGGCAGCTTCCGTTATTACCTTAATAGTTAGCGTGTGGAAATTTCTTGCTGATATTTGCATTTATGTAAGAAGATTTCACGATTTTGGTAAAAGTGCTTGGTGGCCTTTGTTTTTCTATTGGATAATTGCTTTGGCAATTACAATTATTCTTGGCGTTGCAATTTCTATTGCTGTTTGCGTAATTTCTAATTTAGGGAAAGAAGCTTCGCATCAAGTATCTTTATTGATTGTTCAAATTTTAACGTTAATAAATGCCGTCGTTTATGTTTCAATTTCCCTGTTTAAAAAAGGTGATGTTTGCGAAAACAAATACGGTTTGCCGTCAGAATTAAACAAAGATTAATATACTTGTATAATCAAATATTACTGCGTATAACACCATCTGTGTTATACGCTGCTGTGTTATATATAAATTTAAATGACACTATTTGTGTTAATGTTTATATGTGGGTGATTAAAAAAAATAAAAATGGGTAATATAGAGTTAGCAGACCTTTTCCATACGATATTAATTAATATAGGAGATATATATGATTACATCGTTCGGCAAAACTATGTGTAACTTTTCATTTAGAACACGAGCAACAAGAAAAGAATTCTTGTGTTTTATGATTATGTGTTTGTTACTTTCATCAATTTTCTTTTCATTAATTGCAACTTTTGCGGTTGTTATTTTAGGTTTAAGAGTAGATATTGCGACAGGAGCAATGTCAATTCCTTATAAAATGAAAACGCTTGGTATTTTACCGTTTATATTAATGAATATCACTATTGGTATCTATGCTATATTTGCGGTTTGGAGTTTTATTGCAGGGTCACTGCTTGCTATAAGACGTTTGCATGATATGAATTGTTCCGGAATTGGCTATTGGGTTTGGTTTGCGGCAATAATTTCATTTTTGATTAATACATCAGGTATCTTTGCAGGTTTGTTGTTATATTTCATAGTTGGAAGTGTAATTGCTTTATCTATAACTAAAAGTTACCAATTTGAGAACAAATATGGTAAAGTTGATTTAGAGGAACTTGAATATAGTATAGAAAATCAACATGGATAAAGACGAAAAGAAAAAAACTAAGAAAAAGGTTAACATAAAAAATATGGGTATTAACATTGACAAAAACGAGTATTATGAAATAGTTTTGTCAAATTCTGCGCACCCTGAAGACATTTACAGAAACAAATTTAAGGGATACTAAAAAATCAAAATTGCAATCAATGCGAAAATGATTAGCGGAATATTATAGTGCCAGAAAGTCGGGATACAGGTATCTTTTATGTGATTATGTTGTCCGTCGGCATTTAATCCTGCCGTTGGTCCCAGTGTTGTATCAGAAGCAGGAGAACCTGCATCTCCGAGTGCTGCGGCTGCTGCCATTATGACAATTGTTGCCGAAACAGAGAATCCTGCACTTTGGCAGATTGGAACAAATAGTACTGCCAAAATCGGAATTGTTCCAAATGAAGTTCCTATTCCCATTGTGACAAATAGTCCGACAATAAGCATTAGAACGGCTGCGATAAATTTACTTCCATGCATTAATGGAGTAATTCCTTGAATTAAAGAATCTATGCTTCCCGTTGATTTTAAAACCATTGCATAACCTGCTGCGATAAGCATTACGAATGCAATGTATCCCATTAGTCCTACACCTTCTTCAATCATTTTATCTGTTTTATCGTGCTTAATAACGCCTGTTCCAAAAATTATTGTTAGACCTGCAATTGCACCTAATGGTAGTGATTTTGTCGCAACTTGGGTCACGAATGTTACAAAAGCTGCAAACAATGTAATTGCGTGTTTTTTACTAAATTCTATTTTTTCTGTATTTTCAGTTTCTGTTAATGGAGTATTTTTATATTCTCTGGGTTTTCTGTAGGTTATAAATAACGCAATAAGCAAGCCCAAAAACATTCCTATGCCTAAAATCCAAACAGAATTAACTATATCATTTTTACCGACTTCAAGTCCGTTTTGTATAAGATTATCTCGAATTAACGTTTGAAAAATGAGCCCAAAACCTGCAGGGACAACAATATAAGGTGTTTCTAAACCAAATGCCAATGCACAGGCTATTGCTCGACGGTCAATTTTTAATTTATTCATCAATCCTAATAACGGTGGAACTAAAATCGGAATAAATGCAATGTGAACAGGAATAAGATTTTGTGAAAACACTGCCAATATCGTTAAAATTCCAATTAAAACGTATCTGCGTCCTTTTACCACTTCTGAAATTTTGTCTGCCAAGACTTTTGTTAATCCCGTATGCATCATTGCTGCCGCAAATGTTCCCAGCAAAATGTAACTTAGTGCGGTTTCAGAATTGCCTCCCATTCCTGAAACAAATGTATTCATAATATCCGCATAAGGGATTTTCAACAATTTTTCAATTATCATTGAAAATGTCCAATGTTCAGAAAAAATACTCATTATCGGAAAATAAGATAACACCCCTGCTACGATTGCCGCTATAATCAATGCCAAAAGTACATTGACCTTGCGAACACATAGTATGCAAAGTAAAATAACTGAAACTATTACAGGGTTAAATATTATACTTAAATCCATATTTTAAGTGTACCACGAACAATTTATTTTTTTTATTTCTTTTTGATTTTCTTAACAAAAACTTGAAATTTTTTTAAAAGTATGCTAACACTATCAGTGTTATTATTTGTAAATAGTAATTTGAGGATAGGAAGATGAAAGAAGTATCAATTGAAAATATATTACATTTGATTAAGCAATTAAGAATTGAATCAGGGCTTTCTCAAGCTCAAGCAGCCAAACTGGCAAATATTTCCACTTCTTTTTATGGAATGATTGAACGTGGTAATAGGACATTAAGTGTTGAACAGCTTATTGAAATTATTAAAATTTTTGATTTAGGACTTACTGATTTTCTTGAGTTGCTTGAGATAAATGAAAAATAGTATTTCCCATTTTTATAATTATTGAAAAAGAGTTCATATTCAAAAAATACTATGAATAATTTTCCAAATTCTTTTGCAAATATTCTTTATATTGGTTTGCGAGGGATTGAGGTTTAATTATTTTACATTTTTCGCCCCATTTAAAAACGTGCCATATAATTTCTTTTTCTCCTCCTGCACAAAATTTAACAGTTACTGTTCCGTCTTTATTTTCTTTGATTTTTTGTGTTGGGTGAAAATTGTATTTCTTTGCATCTTCTGCCAGTTCTTTTTCAAATTTTAGTTCGATTTGTAATATTTCGCCTTGATACACGCCAAATGAACGATTTGTATATTCTTGAAGGTTAAATCCCTGTCTGTCAAATGTGTTATTTGTATTTTTTAACTCTGAAAATTTATGCAACAAGTAGTTATAAATGCCGTTTCCTTTATTCTTTTCCCTTGCGACCAGATAAATTTTTGAACCGTAAATTAATCCTAACGGTTCAATTTTTCGTTCTTTATCGTGGTATATTCCCTTAACTTCCGTATTTGTTTGGAGAGCGTGTCTGATTACCTCAATTGTCTTTACGTCAATTTCATATTGTGGTGTTTGACGAACAGCATAACCTTCCGTTTGCATATATAATTCTATATTCGTTTCCAGAGAATTGATTTGTTTTCTGCTATATGCTTTTAATTTTTCTATTGTTTGTTGCAATTCTCTTTTCATTTCTTTATTAGTTGTTCTTCGTTGCAATTGCTCAATATTGCCGATTTCTTTTGATGAAAAAGAAATGATATTAGAAATAGTAAAATTAAGAAATCCCCAGTGTTTATAATTGTCATTCGTTTCAATTTCCGCAACCTGAGGAAATGCATTTAGAATACTGTCACGCATTCTTTCTGCAGTTCTTCTTGATACCACGTACCTTTCCATTATGTCGTTAATGGTTATTCCCAAGTGTTTTGACTGCATAAATATCGCTAAGTCAATCATATCTGTTATTCTTGAATATCGTGGTTTATCATTATTTGTCATATTTTTGCTTTTCTTTCTTGTTGAACCTCTCTAAAAGAGGTAAGTTCTGTATCTTGCAAGTATTCTTTCAATTCTTTAGAACATATTGCCCTTGTTTCTTTCAAGAGTGTTATGTTCTTTTCGCTTAAATCCGGATTACAAATAAGTTCGACAATACCTGAAAATTCTTTGAACCTTTCAAGACTCTGTTTTATCGTATCTGAATCTTGCATTCTTGAATAACTATTGCCAATAATATAATCATTCGTTTTTAAATCATATTTTTCTAAGGTTTGTTGGTTAATTTCCGAAAAATAATTTAGAATTTTAACTTTGAAAAAATTAATGTACAAATTTTTATTAAGCCAATTTTTCAATTGAGTTTTATCCAAAAATTTTTCTGCGAGAAAAAAAACTTCTTTTTGAGTTCTTACTGCCGGTATTTCGTACTCTTTTGCCAATTTGCAGACAAGATTAAATATCTTTGGGATAGAATGTACGTTATGATGAGAATTTAAAAAATCAGGTTTTGTATATTTTAATACTGCTTCAATTTGAGAACGAAATTCATGTTCAACTTCAAACATAAAATCATCATCATTTGATTTTAAAATTATTTGAAAAAAATTTTTGTTAAAGAAACCTTCTTTGTCGTATAACAGACTGTTTTTTTCTTTAGTACGAAGTTTTGATTTGAATTCAGTAATGTTTAAATGAATACCCGGACTGACATTTTCCAGAAATTTTAATTTTCTTATAGCATCTTCAAATGCGGGCATATTCGGCATTATTGAAACACTTGTTAAAATGTCGTTATTATAACATTCCAGTACCGATTGATTTACTGTTCTGCTAATTCCAAAATTGTCTGCATTTACTATAAGTTTCATTTAAATCCTTTTGTAAAACAATGAACACAAAAATGAGAATAAAAATTTAAAAAAGTAACTCTCAGAAAGTATTATATCAGATATTTAATTATTGGTCATGTTGTTGATGTTAAGAACGGTAAAGACCCTGTATGAAAGAAAAGTCGGATAGTCATTGAGTTTTAAGGAAATGTTAAGAATGTCAAAAAAAAACTTAACAAGCATGGAAAGTTGAATTAAAATTAGAATAGGAAGGCGATTATGGATTTCTTAATTTTTGGGGGACTATTCATCTTCTTGCTGTTATTAGGATACTGGAGCCTAAAACGCAGTGAAAAATTGGAATTTGAAAAGAAATTTGAAGAGTTAAACCCGATAATGGGCAAACCTCTTTTGTCAACGGAACCCTACGAGTTACAAAAGAATAAATCGATAAAGAACAGTGAACCGGTTACTGCGTCGGTTATTGTTGCGCAACCGTTTTCAATTGCATTGCAAAACAGATGGGTGCATTTTTTCAAGAGTAAAAAATATTATTCCAAAGAATTTAAACGAGTATCGAAGCTAGCTGTTATAAAGATGCAAAAAACGGCGAATGATGCTCATTTAATAGTTAATGCCAGAGTGCAGACATCGGTATTGCGTTCAAACAATCCTCTTGAGGCGGACAGAATTTGCGCAGTGGCATACGGAACAGCAATAACATATTACTAAGAAAAATGTTGACAATTTGTTTTGAGCAAACTAATATATAGATACAAGTAAATATTGGGGCGTCGCCAAGTGGTAAGGCAGCTGGTTTTGGTCCAGCCATCTCGGAGGTTCGAATCCTTCCGCCCCAGCCAATTAACTCGCTGAAAAGCGAGTTTTTTGTTTGAAAAGGAAAATTGAATATAAACTGTCTGTAGTTTAACGAGTAGTTTGATTTGCTGCACGGGTGGTGTAACTTTTTCGTAATAATCATTAGAAATATCTACATACTTTGATCCGATTTCTATTGTATAATTTTTCTATGAAAAAGGTTTTTGTATTAATTGTAATATTCGCTATTGTCTTAATTTCTGCCTTTGTATTTTTGTCAGTATTAAAATTTGTGAGCGGTCTGCAAATACCCAAAATTTTAAAGTTATTTATTGTACTTTCTTTTTCTCTCTTTTGTATAAATTTGCTTGATTGGAAAGTTGATTGATTTTGCAATATATAAAATAATTTCTTTTTTGTAATGAGTTTTTGTTTTTAATCTGATTTTAATTCTTTTTTTTGTCCGCAATAACCATCTCTCTTTAACAGACAATCATCACCCTAAAGTAGTTGAGGTTTTCT
Organism: uncultured Muribaculaceae bacterium; assembly: GCA_964550875.1. Taxonomy (GTDB): domain Bacteria; phylum Cyanobacteriota; class Vampirovibrionia; order Gastranaerophilales; family Gastranaerophilaceae; genus RUG841. The sequence goes on from CAZKAS010000002.1 coordinate 27,001, forward strand.
GTAATTTACTCTTTCTATATCTATATCTATATCTATATCTATATCTATATTGCATAAATCAAACGATTGTTTTATAATTGCAAAAAAGGAAAATATGAAATGGAAAAAGAAAGTAACGAAAATTCAAAGCAAAGAATTTTAACTGCTGCAACAAAACTCTTTGCTAAACAAGGATTTGAAGGAACTAGTATCAGGCAAATTTGCAAAGAAGCAGAAGCAAATATTTGTATGATTTCTTATTTTTGGGGTGGAAAGCAAGAACTTTATAATGGAATTATTGAGGATTTATTCAATAAGCAAACTGAATATGCAAAAAATTTTATTGATTTTAATTTTGACCCGACAAATCTTGAAAAAATTGAACAAATTGAATTATTAATGACAATAATTGATAAGTTTATTGAATTTTTCTATTCAAAAAATATTTCAAAAGATCTGATTGTTTTTTTGTTGAAAGAACAACAAAATTCATTTCTTGCGGAAAAATCTCCCGCTTTCAACTATTTGAGAAAAGTTGTTGCAAGCATTTTTAATAAGAATGAAAATGACAGGAGCATTATTTTTAAAACAATATTTATAATTTCTCAATTAAATTCTCCTCGTATTCTTCCTGCCTTTTCTCTTAGGCTACTTGGGCAAGATGATTTTATTGGAGAAGATATTAAAATTATAAGAGAAAATGTCAAAGTTTATATCAATGCTCTTATCAAGGAGGCCGGTATTGTTTAAAAAGGGTATATCAATATTATTTATATTATTTTTTTCGCAAGCCGTATTTGCTGTTGACAGAAACGAACTCAATACTGAGTTTTTTGCAAAATTTAATGATGATTATTTAATTCAATATGTTAATGATGCGATTGATAACAATCACGATGCTAAACAGGCTTTTTACAAGGTTGAGCAATACAGACAGCAGGTTAAGTATTCTTTTTCAAAAGAACTTCCTTCTTTTAGTGTTGCTGCAAATTACTTAGGTATAAATGTTCCTCAATTAGATAATTTTGAATTAAAAAAGAATGCTTTTGTATTACCTTTCATCGCAAATTATGAAGCGGATTTTCTTTTAAAAAACAGAGATAAAACGAAAAGCCAAAAAAAATCTTTTGAAATTGAAAAATATGATGAAAAATCAATTTATTTATCACTGTTATCAGATGTTGCATCAATTTATGTAAATATTTTAGAATATGATGAATTACTAAAACTTTCGCAAGAAGAAGTTAATATATACTCAGAAATATTGATTAGAGATAAAAAGAAATTTGACAGAGGAACAATAAATTCTTCTCAATTAAGTACTTCAATGCAAAGGGTAGAAATTGCAAAAAATGAATTTGAAAATTACAAAAAACAACAAGAACTTTTGTTAATGCAGTTAGCTGTACTAACAGGAAATTCTGCAAATTGTACAGATGATATTATTAGAGGGAATATTAAAAATTTTGAATATCAGGGAATAATTCCTGATGAAATAAAGTCAGATGTCATATTTTCAAGACCTGATGTAAAAAAAGCGGAAGCAGAACTTGAAAAAGCAAAAATAGATATTCGAGTAGCCAGAAAAGAGTTTTTACCGACATTTAATATAACGGGATTATGGATTTTCAATACAATTGCGCCCGGTACGTTTTTTTCATGGGAAAGTTCGCTTGCAGCTATTTTAGCAGGAGCAACTCAAGATATTTTTACCGGCGGAAGAAAAGTTGCCAATTTAAAAATACAAAAAGCGAAATATGAAGAGCTGTTTGAAAAATATAAACAAACTGATTTAGAGGCGGTCAAAGAGGTAAATACTGCACTTTGTCTGATAAAGTATGATACAAACATTGATAAGAATGCAATTTCAAAACTCAAATATGAAAATAATAAAAGGGAAAATTCTCTTAAAAAATATAACAGAGGAACAATTTCTCAAACTGAATATTTGGAAGAGTTATTGAAAAATATTGAAATACAGAAAGAAGTTATTCAAGCAAAAAATCAGAGAATAGTAAATTATTTCACCTTATATAAAGCTGTAGGAGGTAAATTATGAAGAAAAAAATCTTAGCATTAATTTTAATATTCATAATAATTGTGGCTATAATTTTCTTTGTTATAAAAAAGAAAGATAATACAAATGAACTTACGTTGTATGGAAATATAGAAATTCGACAGGTTGATTTAAGTTTTCAAGTTGGCGGAATAATAGAAGAAATGTATAAAGAAGAGGGCGATAAAGTAGAGAAGGGAGAACTTGTCGCTAAATTAGACGCAAAAGATTATGAGGTAAATTTAAAGAAAACTTCATCAGAAGTTGAAAAATATTTAGCGCTCAAAAAAGATGCAATTGAAAAATTTGATAGGAATGCTCCGTTAGCAGAGGATAATACTATTTCAAAGCAAGAATATGACAATTTAGAGAATACGAGAGATAAGGCAATTGCTGATTATAATATTTCAGTAGCAGCGAAAGATTATGCTAAAAACCAACTTGATTACACAAAAATATATGCACCTGACGAAGGTATAGTAATGATAAGAGTGCAAGAACCGGGAGCAACGGTTAATAAAGGACAAATTGTATATTCTATATCAAAAACAAAACCTGTTTGGGTAAGGGCATACGTTAACGAAACAGATTTAGGTAATATCAAGTATGGGCAGGAAGTAAACATATATACTGATAGTGTCAATCCGACAACGAACGAAAAAAGAACTTATAAATGATATATCGGGTACATTTCTCCGGTTGCTGAATTTACACCCAAAACAGTTCAGTCAACAGATTTGAGAACAGATTTGGTATATAGAATAAGGGTGTATATAAATGATATAGATGAATATTTAAGACAAGGAATGCCTGTAACAATAAAGATTCAATTAGGTGTTGAAGATGCAAACCGCAACGATTAAAAACCTTACAAAAACCTTTGGCAGAATAACGGCGATAGATAATCTTTCGCTTGATATAGAAAAAGGAAAAATTACAGGATTAATAGGAGCTGACGGTGCAGGTAAGACAACGCTTATAAGGTTAATTACTGGTTTACTTTTACCTGATAGCGGACAAGTAACATTACTTGACTTAAATCCGTTTACACAAAAAAACGAATTGACAAAAAAGATAGGGTATATGCCCCAAAAATTCGGGTTGTATGAAGATTTGACGGTAATAGAAAATTTAAAACTTTATGCCGATTTAAAAAATCAACCGTATGATTTTGATAAAATGTTGGAATTTACATCTCTTGCACCGTTTCAAGACAGATTGGCGGGCGCATTATCAGGCGGTATGAAACAAAAATTAGGTTTAGCGTGTACGTTATTGGGGACACCTGAATTTTTAGTTCTTGATGAACCTTCAGTAGGGGTTGACCCAATATCAAGAAGAGATTTAATGCAAATGGTAAAAAATATGATTTCTTCAAAAACAACTGTTTTGTGGTCAACAGCCTATCTTGATGAGGCGCATAGTTTTGATATTTCTGTGGTTATGGATAAGGGCAAAATAATATACAATGGAAAACCGACAGACTTGGCGCTTACCCAAGAAAAATTTCAAGAAAAAGTTATAGAACTTATGGGCGGATATAAAAAAACAGAGTCCAAAATAGCAGAAAACTACACCATAATTGATGATTATACGGAATGCACGGTTGAAGCGGATAATTTAGAAAAGAAGTATGGTAATTTTTATGCCGTAAAAAATAATACATTTTGTATAAAAAGAGGAGAGATATTTGGTCTGTTAGGGCCGAACGGGGCAGGAAAATCAACTTCCTTTAAAATGATGTGCGGACTATCAAAACCAACAAAAGGAACCGCTAAAATTATGGGCATTGATATAAAAAAAGATCCAAGTAAAGCTCGTTCAAACCTAGGATATATGGCGCAAAAATTTTCTTTATACGGTTCGCTTACGGTAAGACAAAATTTAGAATTTTTTGCAGCGGCGTACGGAATAAATGTTTTTAACAGGAAAAAACGAGTTGAAGAAATATTGGAAGTTTTTGAACTAAAAGAGGTTGAAAATCAAAAATCGGAAGATTTACCGTTAGGCTACAAACAAAGGCTTTCTATGGCTTGCGCATTGATTCATAATCCGTCAGTTTTGTTTTTAGATGAACCGACATCAGGAGTAGATATTATAGCAAGACGAGAATTTTGGAATCATATAATTGCCCTGTCAAAAAAAGGTGTAACAATATTGGTTACTACCCATTTTATGGACGAAGCGGAATTTTGCGACAGAATAAGTTTATTTTATAAAGGTGAGGCAATTGCCGTAGGATCGCCAAATGAATTAAAAGAAAAAGCAAACGCAAAAACAATGGAAGAAACTTTTATAACGCTAATTAAGGAGAGTGGCAAGTGAAAATCCTTTTAGCATTGGTAAAAAAAGAGTTCAAACAAATCTTACGAGATCCGAGCAGCATTATTATTGCATTTATACTTCCATTAATTTCAGTTTTAATTTATATGTACGGAATTAATCTTGATTCTGTAAAAGTAACTTTAGGGATAAAGAACGATGACGGAAGTCCTGAAATATCCACGCTTGTCAAGGCTTTTGGACACAGCAAGTACGTTAATTCCATAATTTTTGATAATGAAGCTGAAATAACGCAAGCAATAACACGTTCAAAGATAAAGGGTGCTGTTATAATTCCTAATGATTTTTCCAAGAAATTATCAAAAGGTGATAAAGCGGATTTACTTGTTATAACAGATGGAGCAGATGTTAACACTGCGAATTATGTACAAAATTATGCAACATCAATTGCGAATAATTGGCTTGTATCAAGTAAATACAAAACAAAGGTGAAACAATCCTTGATAACACCAGAACTTAGAGTTTGGTACAATCAGGATTTAAACAGTCATTATTTTATACTCCCCGGCTCTATTGCAATAACGATGACTCTTATAGGTATTTTATTAACTGCACTTGTTGTTGCAAGAGAGTGGGAACGAGGAACAATGGAAGCTCTTTTAAGTACTCAAGTAAGAAGGATTGACATTGTATTAGGGAAATATATTCCATATTTTTGTTTGGGTTTGGCATCAATGGCATTTAATGTTTTTATGTGTACGGGAGTATTCAATATACCGTTTAGAGGGAATTACTTAGTATTTTTTTTCGTAAGTTCATTATTTTTATTTACTTTGCTTGGTGTCGGATTATTGATTTCTTCAAAACTAAAAAATCAATTTTTATCAAGTCAAGTTGCTTTAGGTATAGGTTTTTTACCGGCATTAATGTTATCGGGGCTAATTTTTCCGATTAATTCCATGCCTGTATTTTTTCAATATTTAACAATGATATTACCGCCAAAATATTTCATAACATTTGTGGAGAGCGAATATATGGCAGGAACAATCAAAGAAGTTGTAGTTGTAAACTCAATTTTTCTGATAATTTTAGGTTCGATACTATTTGCTCTTGTGTACAGAAATACGGATATGAGGCTTAAAAAATGATAATACAAAGTATAAGACGGATAATAGCACTCATAAAAAAAGAATTTATCACTATATGGAAAGATCCAAAATCCAGAGGAATAATAATTGCACTACCTTTAATGCAATTATTGATTTTTGCCAATGCAATAACAATGGAAGTGAAAAATATAGATGCTGTTGTTATAGATAGGAATAATTCTGTTGAATCGAGAGAACTTATATCACGTTTTGAGAATTCACCGAGATTTAGAAATTTTTATTATGTTAATAATGAAAAAGAGTTCAAGGAAAAAATCGATAACCAAAAAGTACAAATCGGATTGTACATAAACAATAATTTTTCAAATTCTATAAAAGCACAAAGAGCGACAAATGTTCTTGTCGTTCTTGACGGAAGACAAACAAATTCCGCATCTATTGCAGGCGGATATGCATCTCAAATTATAAATTCTTACGAGTCGGAAGTTATTCAAAATAAGGGAGCAAGTATAGTTCCCATTATTAGAAATTGGTTTAATCCAAACTTAGAATACCGATGGTATATAATGACAGTTATTATAGCAATGCTGGCAATGGTTATTACTCTTTTATTGACTGCATTATCAATTGCAAGAGAACGAGAAATCGGCACTTTTGATCAACTTATTGTTAGTCCTTTATCGTCATTTGAAATTTTGCTTGGAAAAACTATTCCCCCGCTAATTATTGCAATGGTTTTAACTTGTATAATGACATTAATTGTTATTGTCGGATTTAAAGTTCCTTTTGCAGGTTCAATATGGCTATTTTTGGCTGCAATATCAATATCATTGTTATCAATAGTTGGAGTAGGTTTATTTATTTCATCAATATGTAAAACACAGCAACAAGCCATTTTGGGCGTTATTACGTTTCAAATGCCTGCAGTATTGCTTTCAGGTTTTATTTCACCGATAGAAGATATGCCGTTATTTTGGCAATATTTAACTTGGATTAATCCTGTAAGATTTTTTATGACTTTATCAAAAGGTATCTTTCTTAAAGGAATGTCCTCTCAAGATGTTTTTTTGAATATGATTCCTTTAATAATAATTGCAATTATAACATTGTCACTTGCAAGTCAAACGTTTAAGCGTAAATTAGATTAAGCTGATGTAGTTAAGTAATATTTATAAAAAACTAATGCGCTTCAACTTCTTCCAATACACTATAAACTTGCCATAATTCTTTTTCAGATATACCTTGCGAACAAAAAATTGAATAATATCCGGAATCGGCAGCAATGTACGCAACATAAATGTTATTTTTGTCTTTTCTTGTTTTTAAATTTACACCGTTTTCAAGAGTTAAAGTGTCCAAAATAGGGTATTTTTCATAATTTCTGTCTATGTCAATTTCATTGTTTAAATTTTTTGTAGATTTTCTGACCGTAACCTCTTTAAATTCATCTAAAGGATAAGTAATTTCAATCATATCGGGCATCGCTTTAATGTTGTAATTAGATAAAACCAGAGGAAAATCAATACCTGAAACTTTTTTTGCACAAGATAAATCATCTCTGCAATCAGTTAAAACATCGGTAACATTGGATTGAATTTCTGTTCTTTGACTGCAAGCGGACATTATAAAAACGGAAATTATTAAACAAATTATGAGCGAAATTTTCTTAAAAAGATTTTTCATAAATTGATATTATAATAAATCGTTCATTATTTCAATTAAAAAATTATTTTTATGAGAAATTATATATCAGCAAGTTTATCAACCGTTCTTGTCAATGTGATTTTAACATGGGCATAATTTAAGCCCCCTTGCATATATGCCGCATAAGGAGGACGAACAGGGCCATCTGCGGAAAGTTCTATTGTTGAACCCTCGACAAAAGTTCCGCCAGCCATAATTAAATTGTCATCGTATCCCGGAACAACATCAGGAACAGGTGTTAAATATGATTCAACAGGTGAACATTCCTGAATAGTTTTACAAAATTCCAGAAGAGGTTCTTTCTTTCCAAATTCTATAGTTTGAATTAAGTCAGTTCTAATGTCGTTTGGTTTAGGAGTTGAGATAAAACCTATATCTTCAAAAACTTGAGATGCTAAAATAGCACCCTTTACGGATTCTGCAACAATTGAAGGAGCCATAAACAGACCTTGAAACATTAATCTCGATTGATTAAACATTGCTCCGCCTTCTCTGCATATTCCCGGAGCGGTGAGGCTTGCTGCTACAAGTTCTACAAGCTCATCTTTCCCCGCAACATATCCGCCTGCTTCGACTATTCCTCCACCTGCGTTTTTAATTAACGATCCTGCGATAAGGTCTGCTCCTACATCTGTAGGTTCTTGTTTTTCAACAAATTCTCCATAACAGTTGTCAACAAAACATATACAATTATTATTTTTTGACTTAACAACTTCTACAATTTTTTTTATCGTTTCTATTGTCAAAGATTTTCTGAGAGAATATCCTCTTGAACGTTGAATTAAAACCATCGTTGTAGTTTCATCAACCATTTCTTCCAATTTTTCAAAATCAATGTCAATACCGTTTAACAAAGGTACTTCATCATAAATAATCCCGTGTCCGATAAGAGATTGTTTGTAGTTGCCTCGTTTGCCAATTACTTCTTCCATTGTGTCATATGGTGAACCTGCAACTGATAATAATTTGTCACCGTGTCTTAAACAACCGAATAAACAACAGGAAAGAGTATGTGTCCCCGATACAAAATGAGGTCTTGCCATCGCTTTTTCTGCGTGGAAAACGTCCGCAAAAACATTATCAAGTGCTTCTCGTCCTATATCATCATGTCCATATCCTGATACGGTATAAAAATGTTGCATTCCGATTTGATTTTTTATAAAAGCATCAAGAACTTTCTCTTGATTATATTCTTTAATCTCGTCGGTTAACTTAAATTGTTCCGAAACTTTTTTTTCGGCTTTTTGGATTATTTCAATTGTTGTACTTTTCATATTAAAATATAATCACAAACAATAAACTCTTTCAATTAATGTTTTTTTTGAAGGGTATTCTATTTAGAACTTGTTTAGTGTAGAATTATGGAAATTATTAATACCGAGAGAAATGAAATGTCTGAAGATTTTAATAATGAATGCGAAAAAGAAAATATTAGCCAAGAAGAATACGGTAGAAGTTTTTCTAAATTTTTACAAGAAGACGAACATGAAAAGCAAAACCTTTTCAAACCAATAGCCGTAATAATTGCGATTATCGTTACTATTACAGTTGCATATTTTGGATATTCTTTTTGGGGTAAAAATAGTGAAAATGTTTTAGAATTTTTTAAAGAACATAAAATCTTTTCTAATGAAAATAAACCTAAATTCAGTGAAAAAATTTTTAACAGGCGACAAAATATACTTGTATTAGGGGTTGATTCAAACGGTGAAGGTGCCGATCCTTTTGAAGGTACACGTTCTGATACAATTGTTATAGTAAGTGTTGATCCAAAAGCAAAAAGTGTTAATTTTATTTCAGTTCCTCGAGATAGTAAAGTTTATATTGCTCACAATAAGGGAGTTCAAAAAATTAATGCTGCACATGCATTAGGAGGAATTGAACTTACAAAAGATACAATTGAAGAAACTTTCGGCATTAAAATAAATAACTATATTGTGTTTAATACGGAAGGTGTTCGAGAGATAGTTGATGCTATTGGAGGACTTCCCGTCTATGTAGAAAAGGATATGAAATATCACGATTATACTGCAGGATTGCATATTGATTTGACAAAAGGAACACACATGCTGGACGGAAAAACAGCAGAGGGTTTTTTGCGATTTAGGAAAGATGCATTGGGAGATATAGGAAGAACGGCAAGACAACAATGGTTTTTGAGGGCGTTGGCAGATAGGTTGAAATCTCCGGAAGTTATTCCTAAAATACCGGCAGCATTAAAAGTTGTTGATAAATATGTAAAAAGCGATTTAAGTTTATATCAAATGTCACAGTATGCTGCGTTTGCAACCTCTTTGGATATGTCTAAAATTGAAACGGCAACACTTCCCGGAGCACCTAATAAAAGAGGTTATATAAGTTATTGGATTTTGGATCCTGAACAGTGCAGTGATGTTATAAACAGAATGGTTTACGGTAAAAAACATGTTATGCAAGAGGACGAGAAACTTCCTGTTGCAGGAATTATGTACACTTCCGATAATAGTGAAAAAGCGGAAAAAATAAAATCAGAACTTGAAAATGAAGGTTTTACGGTTAATATGTCACAATACAGACGTTTACCCCACCCTCAAATTCAAGGTCATACAAATTCAATTACGAGAGATTTTTTGGATAGTATTAAAAAAACAGTTCCTGAAATTGAAGATTTCCAATTTGTTTTTGATCCGACAAAAATTTATTGTGTAAACAGTGATTTTACAATTATTTTATCTGAATAGGAGTAGAGATGATTTTAAATGAAATAGCTCAAAGACAATCTGTCAGACAATATGAAAATAAAAAAATTCCAAATGATAAGATAAAAGAAATTTTGGAAGCAGGCAGGCTTGCTCCGTCTTGGATGAATGTACAGCCGTGGCATTTTATAGTAGTTGATGACGAAGAAACAAAAGTACTTCTTTCTGTATGCGCAAAATATCAGAAACAAATTAAAGAGGCTTCACATGTTATAGTTTTGTTAGGTGATTTTGCGGCTTGGAATAATAAAAATTTTGGTAAAATTTTAGCGGAAAAAGGTATGCCGGAAGATAGTGTTCAACACATTTTGAGTGATAAAGGGTACAATCCTGCTCAAAACACCAGTGCTATACTTATGTCCAGAACAATGGAACAATGTTCTTATGCGATGTCATTTATGAATTTACAGGCGCAATCTTTAGGAATTGATGGTTGTATTATAGGTGCATTTGCAAATGAATTAACAGGATTTAATCCTGATATTTATGAAAAGGTTAAAGAGGTATTAAATATTCCGGAAACAGCAATGATTGCAGGAATGTTAACTCTTGGCTACAGAAAAGAAGAAGTTAAAAACTTGCCAAAAAGAAGGAAACTTTTTGATAATATTGTTTCTTATAAAAAATACGGACAAAAATTTGAATAGAGGTAATTATGGAATATCCTGCACTTGCGGAATTAATTAAAACGATTTCTATTTTGCGTTCAGAAAATGGTTGTTCTTGGGATAGAGAGCAAACGCATTCTTCACTGCGTCATAATATGGTAGAAGAAGCATATGAAGCTGTTGATGCCATTAATTCAGGTGATATGAATCATTTAAAAGAAGAACTTGGTGATGTTCTTTTGCAGGTTGTATTGCATTCTCAAATTGCTAAGGAAGAAGGTAATTTTGACATTGAAGATGTTGCAAAACGTCTTAATGATAAACTTATTCACCGACACCCTCACGTTTTTGGTAATGTCAAGGTATCCGGTACTGATGAAATTTTAGAAAATTGGGACAAGTTGAAAGCAGAAGAAAAACCTCACAGAAAATCTTTAATGGACGGGATATCAAAATCTCAAGCAGCACTTATGTCTGCTCAAAAAATCAGTTGCAGAGCCGTAAAAGTAGGTTTTGAATGGCAAAGTGACGAGCAATTAAAAGAATGTATAATGTCTGAATTTAAAGAATTTGACGAAGCAAAAACTTACGACGAAAAAGAAGAAGAATTTGGTGATATTTTGTTTGCTGTTGTCAACCTTGCCAGACGTAACCAAATTGATGCCGAACAGGCTCTCATTCGTTCCAATAAAAAGTTTATGAAGCGTTTTAGAAAAATGGAAGAACTTGCAGAAAAATCTCTGTCTGAATTATCTTTTGAAGAATGGGATTGTTTGTGGAAAAAGGCAAAAAAAATTGTTTCTGACGAAGTTGCAATTGATGTAAAGGCCGATTAGAACAAATGAAAAAATCTTTTTTGTTTGGTACGCTGATAACTTTTATTATCGTTTTTGTAACATCTTTTTTGATGTTTTCAAGTGATACAAGTTTTGGTTCTATTTATAAAATGAAATTGTTTTCATCTTCAATTACGAATAATCAAAAGTTATTACAAGAACAGGTTAAAGGTTCTTGCGGTGGGAAGAATGTTTCTCCTGACCTTAATTGGAGGGAAATTCCCGAAGGTACAAAAAGCTTTGCAATAATTGCTCAAGATATGGATACCAAAACAAGAGGCGGATTTTATCATTGGATTTTGGTTGATATTCCTGCAAACAGAACATCAATAGCAAAAGGTGAAAATATTATTGGCTCAAGATTGTTGAAAAATGATTACGGCAACTATGGCTATACAGGACCTTGCCCTCAATACGGTCAACACAGATATAGTTTTACGGTCTATGCTCTTGATGTTGAAAAACTTGATGTTTCTGAAAATGATTTGCCTAAAGATATAGAATCAAAAGTTGCTTATCATACAATAGAAACGGCAAAATTAATCGCTAATTATAATAAATATGAATATTGATATTTTTAAAATAGAAGAATTTATGAATAAATACGAAAGTCGTGCAAAATATGATATGACAACGACTTGTATTGATTCTTTTTCTTTGAAAAGTTTGTTTGATTTAACAAAAAATAATTTAGATGAAATTCTTGAAAAACCTCTTCATTACGGAGATATAACAGGGTCTTACAGGCTTAAAAAAAATGTTGCTGCTTTATATAAAAATAAAACAGAAAATAATATCAGTGTAACATTGGGTGCAATTGGTGCAAATTCGTTGGTTTTTATGAGTTTTCTTGAAAGAGATGATGAAGTTGTTTCAATAATTCCTACATATCAACAACATTATTCTATTCCTAAACAACTTGGTGCAAAAGTTAAAATATTGAAACTTAAGCCTGAATTGAACTGGCATGTTGATATTGAAGAGTTAAAAAAGACTGTTTCCGAAAAAACTAAATTGATTACATTGAATAATCCCAATAATCCTACGGGTGCCGCTTTGACCGAAAATGAATTGAAAGAAATCGTTAAAATCGCAGCTGATGTCGGCGCTTATATCCTTTCTGATGAAGTTTACAGATTTTTAAATCACGATAAGCGCATTTCAAATATTTCTGTTTCTGATATTTATGACAAAGGTATTTCAACTTTTTCTATGTCGAAAACTTTTTCATTGGCAGGTATTCGAGTAGGTTTTGTTGTCGCTGATGATATAATTATCGAAAAAATAAATAGACAAAGACAGTACAATACAATAAGTATAAGTGCTTTAGACGAGTATATTGCGTGTATTGCACTTGAAAATAAAGAAAAAATTTTAGATAGAAATTTAAAAATAATACTCAAAGGAAAACAAATTTTGTCTGAATGGGGCAATAATGAACAAAAAATTACAATGACACCTCTTGAAGCAGGAACAACAGCATTTGTCGCTTACGATGACAAAAGAAATTCTTACGACTTTGCCCTTGATTTATTTCACGAAACAGGAGTTCTTGTTCTTCCGGGAGATGCAATGGAAATTCCAAAACACTTGAGAATAGGTTATTGTGGAGAAGTAAATAATTTTAAACAAGGATTGACAGAATTTTCAAAATGGTTAAATATGTAACCATTGTTAGCGTTTGATTATTATTTTCTTATATCTAAAACAAAAGAGCGGCATATAAAATGTCGCTCTTATTCTGTAGATTATACTTGAATTTAAGCTTCTTTCTCTTCTTCTTTTTCCGTTTCTGTCAAAGAGGACTCTTTCTTTTCCTCTTCATCAACAGTATTGAATTTTATTTTCTTGTCCTCAAGAGAAAGAACGATTTTCTTGCCTGCTTTGAACTGACCGCCCAAAATTTCTTCCGCTAAGCCATCTTCAACTTTCTTTTGGATAAGTCTTTTAAGTGGTCTTGCTCCGTACGCTTCAGAGTATCCGTCCTCTGCAAGATAATCTTTAACTTCATCAGAAACTTCAATTTTTAATTCTTGAGCTTCTAATCTCTTGAACAAGTCTTTAAATAACAAGTCAACAATTTGTCTGATTTCAGGTTTAGAAAGATGAGCAAATACAATTGTTTCATCAATTCTGTTAAGGAATTCCGGTTTGAATGCCTTTTTCATTTCTTCAGAAACGGTATCTTTCAATCTGTCATATTTATCTTTAGATTCATCATCTCCAACTGAGAAGCCCAGCTTTGAACCTGTTGAAATCATACTTGCCCCAACATTTGATGTCATAATGATGATTGTATTCTTAAAGTTAATATGTCTGCCTTTAGCATCAGTCAAACGTCCGTCATCAAGAATTTGTAACATTATGTTGAATACATCAGGGTGAGCTTTTTCTATTTCGTCAAAAAGTATTACGGAATAAGGCTTCTTTCTGATAGTTTCCGTTAAATGTCCGCCATCATCATATCCGACATATCCCGGAGGAGAACCGATAAGCTTCGCTGTCGAATGTTTTTCCATAAATTCTGACATATCGACTCTTATCATGTTATCTTCAGAACCAAATACCGCTTCTGCAAGTGCTTTTGCAAGTTCTGTTTTACCAACACCGGTAGGGCCTGCAAAAATAAAACTTCCAATCGGTCTGTTAGGCGCTTTTAAACCTACTCTTGCACGTCTGATTGCTTTTGAAATTGCAACAACCGCTTGGTCTTGTCCGATAACTCTATTATGTAATGTTTCTTCCAATTTGAGCAGTCGAGCACTTTCACCTTCCGTAATTTTCGTTGTCGGAATGCCCGTCATCGTGCTGACAACTTCAGCAACCTGTTCTGCAACGACGGTCGGTTTATTCGCTTCTGATTCCGCTTTCCACTTCTCTGTTACTTCATGAACTTTTTCTTTTAACGCTGCAGCTTCATCTCGCAATTCTGACGCAACTTCAAATTCTTGATTTCTGATTGCTTCTTCTTTTTTCTTGACAACTTCTTTGAGTTGTTTGTCAAGTTCTTTTCCTTCAGGAGGAAGTGTACTTGATTTTATTCTGACTTTTGAACAAGCTTCATCAATGATATCAATTGCTTTATCAGGCAAATACCTGTCAGTAATATACTTGTATGAAAGTTCTGTTGCCGCAACGATTGCCTCATCTGCAATGTTTAGTTTATGGTGTTCTTCGTACTTATGACGTAATCCTTTGATGATTGCGATAGTATCATCTACAGACGGTTCTTCAATAACTATTGGTTGGAAACGTCTTTCAAGTGCAGGATCTTTCTCAACATACTTGCGATATTCATCATTTGTTGTTGCTCCGATAACTTGAATTTCTCCTCTTGAAAGAGCCGGTTTCAATATGTTAGCCGCATCAATTGCTCCTTCTGCCGCTCCTGCTCCTATCAAAGTATGCATTTCATCAATTACCAGAATTACATTACCTGATAATCTGATTTCGTCCATAATTTTCTTAAGACGTTCTTCAAATTCACCTCTGTACTTCGTCCCTGCAATTAAAAGACCCATATCAAGTTGTATAACTTTCTTCCCGTCAAGTAAATCAGGTACTTCCGAATTTACAATCCTGCTTGCCAAACCTTCAGCAATCGCTGTCTTTCCAACTCCGGGTTCGCCAAGCAATACGGGATTGTTTTTTGTCCTTCTTGCAAGAATTTGAATTACTCGTTCTATTTCTTTTTCTCTGCCAACAACAGGGTCAAGCCTTTGCTCTGCCGCAGCAAGTGTCAAATCTGTTCCAAACTCATCAAGCATCGGAGTTTTTGTTTTTCCTCCGGGGGTTGCTGCTGATGAACGACTTCTTCCGCCTGCACCGGCTTCTGCTTCCGCAGTTCCGCCACCTTTGATTTCTCCGAGCATTTTTACAACATTTGTTCTTACCTTATTTAAATCAACGCCCAAATTCTCTAATACTCGTGCCGCTACTCCATCTCCTTCTCTGATTAATCCGAGAAGTAAATGCTCTGTTCCAATGTAATTATGTCCAAGTTGTCTTGCTTCGTCCCAAGATAGTTCTAAAACCCTCTTTGCTCGTGGAGTAAACGGTATTTCTACCGCCACAAAGCCTGCACCTCTGCCTATAATCTCTTCAACTGCTGCTCGTGCATCTTTAAGGGTCACGCCCATTGATTTTAATGTCTTTGCCGCTACTCCTGTTCCTTCTCCTATTAATCCGAGTAAAACTTGTTCTGTTCCGACAAAATTATGCCCTAAGCGACGTGCTTCTTCTTGAGCAAGCATTATTACTTTTATTGCTTTTTCTGTAAATCGTTCAAACATTATATATCTACCTGTAACATCATATTATAGTTACTATTTTACAACAAGACACGCATATTGCAAATAAAATTAATATTTATTTTATATTTTCCAAAAGTTTTACTGCAGGATAATATGACGGGGAAACTTCAAGTGCATGCTCCAGTGCCTGTATTGCGGTTTGTTTCTCTCTTTTTGCTAATTTTACTTCTGCGTCTAAAAAATGCAATTCCGCATCTTCCCAGACAATATCCTTTCCCGCAGTTAAAAACTTTTCCGCATAATCATAATATCCGTGGTTATAAAGCACTCTTCCGGTATATTTATACACTTCAGGATTTGTTTCCGAAAAATATTGGATACTGTTTATTAAATTTTCCGCATAAGTATTCATTTTTAAACTAAGCAGTGTATCTAAGTCAGTTTCATAAAAATTTCTGATTTGAAAAAATGACGGTTCTTTTGTTCTTTTTCTTTCAATATATCCTGACAACGCTTTTGCCCAAATTATTAACGGCGATGTATCCTTTAACGAAAACCATACCTTATCTGCCGTTTCTTTATCGTTTTGATACAGCCTGCAATAGCCATATTCCGTGAACATGTGCAACTTTTTAAACAAAACTTCCGCACGCTCATACTTCTTGTCAAAAAATAGTACTCTGGCAAGCGTCTTGAGCGAATTATCGTTGTATTGGAATTTACATACTTCTTCCGCCAACGAATAATCTTTTTTATCAAAAATTATTTTGAATAATTCAAATCGATTCATAATTAATAGTCTGTGTTTATTTTATCTTCTGTTATCGTTGCTGTCAAATCCAAAATTATATCCGTCCATCATTTGACTCATCATCATTGTCTTTATCAGTTCGGGGTCAATTTTGTTTTGTGTCGTTGTTCCGTCAGAATTTTTTTGTTGTTGTTGCATTAATAACATCGGTAACATCATATCAAATGTATTTCCTCTGTTATTATTTGCGTTTCCGAACATCATTGCCATTTGTGCTGCATCATTATTCATTGCATAATATTCTGCCATTTGCTTATACGGATTAAAATTGTTATTTTTATTATTTGTACTGTTCGGTTCTGTTTTCTCTTGCTTTGCTGTGGCTACAGTCGTATTTGTTACATCTTTTGTCGGTGCTGAAAATGTATAGCCTGCTCTGCTCAAAGTTCTCACCGCATCTGCAATTTCTTTATCGCTCGGATTTGATTTTGATATTTTTAACAAATCTTTCGTTTCCGTTGATGCATCACTTTTGCTGTTTGGCTTTATACGTGTTTTTCTGTTAAGTTCTGTATTTACTCTGTCTTGTTCTTGTATTAATTTCGTTTCTTGTATTACTTTATTTGCATCGGGGTGAACATTGCTTGGGTATGTTCCCTTTATCAATTTCTCTATTTCTTCGTCAACAGATATAACTTCTTCTGCTTTGTTTTCGGGTTCTTGTTCCTTTTTAGCAAAAAACGCTCCCGGATCAACTATCATTTCTTCTATGTCTTCTTTTGAATATTTCTTGTATGTACAGGGAGAAATGTTACTATTCATACAGTTCGTTGCTTGAATTGCGTATGAGGACAATATCGGAACGCTATTTATTGAAACAACCTTCTCAAATGCATTTACTGCTTTTTCTTTCATTCCTACTTTCATATATGCAATTCCGCTGTAATAAAAAGCAAGTGCATTTGATGGATCATTTTCCGAATATTCTTCCAAATCTTGAATACAACCTACATAATCGTGACTTTTATATTTGTTAATCGCTACTCTTATTGCGTATGGGCAAAGTTCCGATGCTGTGACTTGAATAAAAAGTCCCGTTAATATTGCTCCTATTGTTAAAAATTTTTTATATTGTTTCATTTTTCTTCCCATAAGTCTGTTTAATGATTTTTGAAATAATTTCAACATACTCCTCTGTTATTATACAACACGAATTGAAAAATATTTCTACTCTACATGTATTAATTTTTTGTTTTTTTCTGTCCTTTTTTATAAAAATCCTTCCATACTGTCTTTTTGGTTTTTGCAACTTTTTTGGAAGTTTTTTGATTTTTTAAAAAATGTTCATAATTAACAATTATTTTTAATTTCTACATTATTTTCATTTCCTGTTTTAAAAATTATAATATTTTCTATATATATTAAAATCAAGTTTTTCCAATTCTTCTTTTGAAAATTCAAAATTATGTTTATTTTTCAAAATGTCTGAAATTATTTTGTTGCAAGTTTCAAAGTCATTTTGAGGACTGCATAATGTTTTGTGAACATAATCGGTTTGTTGATGTTCTCTGTCGTAAAAATACAAATAATAATTTAATGAATTTTCTTCAAAAAATATGCCGTCTTTTATATGATAATATGTTTTTTGAGGCTTTTCATAGAGAAGGAAAAATCTTTCGAGGATATAAGCTCTATAGCGACTTTTATATATTTCTTCGTGATAATAAGACAAATCCAGAGATTCTTTTTGTACATTCAGAAGAAGCGGGATAAAACATAAAAATATTACGGTAATTTTTTTCTTTAAATTTTCAGAAACAGAAATTAAATATCCGGATAATGAAAAAATCAGATACAATAAATAAGCTTTAGTTAAAAATCTTATGCCGGGGTGCATAAAATAATATTCATAAGTTTCCGAACCGATAATTATTGCAAGAGAAAATGCAAATATGGAAATTAAGATTGAAAAGGTCCAGATAAAAATTTTTCGTTTTTCTGTTTTTGTTTTTGCAAAAATTTTCAACAAAATCAACATTATTGTTAAAACAAACAGATATATACAATTTTCCACGATAAGTGTTTGAAAATAAGACGGTAACATGTTTGGTAAGTCAGCAATCAGTGATTGAATGGATAAATGATTATTTCTTTCTCCAAACCAAGTTGTATAGTTTGGAGTAAAAATCAAAGCAAAGTTAAAAAAAACAAATAATAAATATGATGTTAAAAATTTTTTAGCAAATTTATTTTCTTTAAAGTTTATTTTTTGAGGTATTAAAAACTTGTTAAAAAATAGTCCAAATAAGGGTGCAAGACACAGAATAAATCTTGGCATTTCATACGAAAAGAGAATAATAACGAGAAGACAAATTAATATTATCCAAGTCTTTTTTGTTGTATATTCAAACAAATTTTTCACATAGATTTTTTCTAATGTACCTGAAAAAATTATAAAGAACAAAGGTAAAAAAACGTAGCCAAGTGAGTAGGCATCATGTTGGAGCGCCCATAGAAAACCGCTGTTTCTTAATGCTTGTAAGATTATCGGAAAAATTGCAAGAGTCCACAGAACCCCATATTTTGGCGTAAAATACTTTACAAAATTATTTTTCATTGCAAGAAAAAATACAAGATAATAAGAAAATACAAGTAAAGAATAAAAATGTTTATAATACATTTGAGGGTGCATATCAAGCAGAACGGGCAAAAATCTGTTATTTAGACAAAAAATTGCTGAATAGAAAATCCAACCGTGTTCATTTTGGAGAAAGGGATTCCAAAAATTGTTGTCTAAATACCAATTCCAAGCCAAACTATCACCATAAAGAGTAAAATCTGTGTAGAAAGGGTGCATTACAAAATAAATAATCGTAAATATTCCTAAATAACACAACAAATTAATGACTTTAGATTTCATTTTCATAAGTAGATTTTACCATAATATTTTGAATACTGTCATCAAAGAATTTTGTATTGTTAAAAATACGTTAAAAGATTGTTCTTTGTATTAATGTATGTTAAATTCTATTTAGTATTTAGCATATATTCAGGGCATTTTTCAGATGAAAGTTGATTTAGTGTATTTGTGGGTTGATGATAGTGATGGGCAATGGTTTGAAAAGAGGAATAAATATATAGGAAATAATGTTGAAAGAGAATCGGCAGATGATTGTAGATTTAGGAATAACGATGAATTAAAGTATTCTCTTCGTTCTGTTGAAAAGTATGCGAATTGGATTAATAAAATATTCATTGTTACTGATAATCAAATTCCAACTTGGCTAAATACCTCAAATGAAAGAATAAGAATAGTTGATCATTCGGAAATTATTCCAAAAGATAAATTGCCGATATTCAATTCTTGTGTTATTGAAAACAGAGTTCCTTTTATACAAGAATTGTCTGAATATTTTTTACTTGCGAATGATGATACGTTATTTTGGAATGATGTTAATCCAAATTTTTTCTTTAGTGACGGAAAAGTTGTTTTTAGAGTCGGTAAAAGGATAAAGAACAAACAATATCGGCATTTATACGGACATTCTATTTATAAATCTTATCAAATGGTAAAGCAGAGGTTTGGAGAGTCTGTTCCATTCTTTCCTCATCATAATATTGATTCATATTTGAAATCGGATTTTTCGGATTGTATTAAAGAATTTCAGACGGAATTTGATGAAACATTAAATCATAAATTCAGGACATCGAATGATGTTCAGAGAATAGCAGTTTCTTATTATTCAGTGTTAAAAAATCATGCAATTATAAAAAGAGTGCAAGTCAATCAGATAAAGAAGTTTTTAGGGTTAGAACAACCTGACTCGGAGTATTTCGGATTAAGGAAATCGACATTAAGTAAAATAAAAAGGACCGGAGCCAAATTGGTATGCATAAATGATAATCGAAAAACCACGGATAGTGACAGAATAGAGATTATCAAAATTTTAGAAGAAAAGTTTTCCAACAAGTCAAGTTTTGAGAGATAAAAGATGAAGAAAAGAATTTTTCAAAAATTTTATAATAAATTTTTAAGTGCATTTAACAGATATTTGATGACAATAAACTTCACAGCGAAGGTATTTGAAATTAAAGAAGGAGAGCGTGCATTATGTATTGCGCCGCATCCTGACGATGAGAGTATTGGAATGGGTGGAGTTTTGGCGAGGTACAAAGACAGAATTGATGTTATTTGTCTAACGGACGGAGCGAAGGGTATAAAAAATCAGAGTGAAGAAATTATTGTTCAAACCAGAAAAATTGAATTTGAGAAAGCGTTGAAAGTTGCAGGTATTGAAAATTTCAGAAATTTAGGTATTGCAGACAAAGAAGTTTTTAATTCATATGAAAAGTTTGAGCAAATAGATATTGAAAAATATGATTATATTTTTATACCGAATTTTATAGATACTCATTATGATCATAGGGCTTGTTTTATACATTTGCAAAAAATGTTGCGAGAAAAGAAACATAAACACAAATTGAAGATATTATTTTACGAGGTATGGGGAACGTTGACAAATCCCAATGTTTTGGTAAATATTACCGAATTTGTTGCAATTAAAGAGCAAATGATAAAATCTTACAAATCTCAACAGGAAAGAAAAGATTATTTGAATGCAATATTGGGATTAAATAAATATCGAGGATTAACAAAAAACATCGAATATGCAGAAGCCTTTTGGTTATTAGAAGGAGAAGAAGCAATAAAATTGTATGATACATTTTATACGGAAAAGAAGGGACAAACAGAAAATGAGTAATTTTTTAAATTTTATAAAAGACATATTTAAAGAAAAAAAGCCGATAATAAAAGAAAAAACATTTCTCGTTTGGGAACCTTGTTCTAAAAGTCATGCAGAAGTAGTTCCCGGATATGCAAAGTATTTATTGGAATTAGGATATCATGTTTCTGTATTGGTAGAGCCGGACAGATTGCGGGAAGGATTATTTAGTCGATATGGCGAGGAGAATATTTCTTATAATGCCATGACCAGAAATCAGATAGAAAAATATTTAAGAAACAGTACTCTGGAAGAAGTTGAAGGCATTCTTGTAACTACGGTCGGAAAGATATGTGACAGTGTAGATTTTGAGCAGGCGAACAATTTTTTCAAAAAAGCGGATAAAAGGAAGTTATTTTATGTAGAACATGAAGCGAAACCGTCAGTAGATAACGGAACATGGAATGAAAATCTTATCACATTGAGAAAATTAAATTATAAAAATGCTTCATCGGTAGTTGTTAATCCTCATTATTTTGGAGAGTTTAAAAACAATGTTAAAAATGAAATTACGAATTTTGTTGTAGTAGGTAAATTTTCTGCTTCAAAGAAGGACACCGGATTGATAGTTAATACGGTAGAAGAACTTGTAAAAAGCGGTTATCAAAATTTTAAAATAACCGTTATTGGGAAAGGTGACTTAGACTGTGTTCCTGAAGAAGTCAAAAAGTATATAGATATAAAGGGTCGTCTATCTTTTACCGATATGTATGATGAGATAGAAAAGTCAGATTTTATGTTGACGGCGTATGATGATACTAAAGAAGAACATCTTGGCTATATAACATCAAGTACCAGTGGTTGTTTTCAATTAGTTTACGGATTTTTAAAATCTTGTGTAATTATCAGAAGTTTTGCGGCTATAAACGGATTTGATGAAGGAAATGCAGTGATATATGAGAATAATGAAGATTTTAAAAATGCATTGATAAGATGTATTGAAATGCCGAAAGAAGATTATGCGCAAAAACGTCAATATTTACGACAATACGTTGAGTATTTGTACAATTGTTCAAAAGAAAATTTCAAAAATCTTATAATAAAACAAAAAGGTTCTTTGTAATAAGTGGGCATTAAACTTAACTTTACATATATTAATACATGTAGCAAAATTTTTAAATGTATTGTTTTGATAGCAATATTTAGAATTGTAAATGCCAATATTTATCCGGGAGTTCGTAATGAATATTAACGTAAATGCTAATACCGTAGTTTCTCAAAATTTGAGTAAAAAAGATACTAAAAAAGTAAAAACAGAAGAAACACAAAGCATTCAGCAGTTTTCTCAAAAAACAAGTTCAGCCGCTTTGTCATACGGTTTAGCACACATTTCGTTTGGAACAGTTCAGAAAGTTGCGAATAAACCTGCAGAGGCACAAAACGGTGTTAAAACCATAAATTTATTTTATTTCAGCGATACTCACGGAGAACTTACTGGGCTACCTAAACTGGCTTCTGCGAAAGAAGCATGCAATGCATTTTGTGGTGGAAATTTAACATTTTTAGGTGCAGGCGATTTGATTGCAGGCAGTCAGCAACCCGTTATTAATGCGACAGTAGAAGTTGTAAATGCGTTAGGAATGGAAGCAACCGCAATGGGAAATCATGAAAGAAGTCGTTCCGATGAGAAATTAAATGCTCTTAACGAAAACTTAGCTCCTGAAATGCTTGCAATTAATGCCTCAAATTCAGAACAAGCTGATTGTCAAATAGCAACATCAAAAGTTCTTAAACAAGGTGACCAAGAATTTATCGTTGTCGGTGCAACTCCTTTAACACCTGTTCAAAAAGCCGAAGACCTTGCAACAGCAATTGACGAAGAAGTATTAAAAATCAAAGCGAACAGAAAAGAAAAAGGTTTAAGCGAAAATCTTCCTGTTGTCTTTTTGAGCCATGTAGGACTTTCAAACGACAAAACGATTGCAGAAAAAAGTAAAACTGTCAACGTGATTTTAGGCGGACACACTCACCTTTTGGAAAACACAAAAATAACATCAGAAAGCGGAAATGAGGTTTTAGTATTGCAAGGCGGTCAAAATAATGCTCACGCTCAAGTTGTTAAGATGAATATTGCAGAGGACGGAACGGTTACCTCAGATGCAAAAATCCTTGATTTAAAAGACAATATAGACGGAATTTGTAAACAAGCCGGAGATTTTTACGGAAGCGAAGTATCAAAAGATGTTATCTCTGCGGCAAAAGAGGGTGAAACTGTTGCAACAAAAGCAGTTACCGATAATGTAGGGGAAAGAAATGACATTGCATACGTTCCCGAAGGATACGGTTATACGAAAGACCCTGCAATTTCAGATTCAGACAGAAAATATTCAAATCCTGTTGCTAATATTATGGCTGATGCGATGCTTGCGAATACAGCTCATTTAGGAACTCAAGTTTCATTTTTCAATGCTCCTTCTGTAAAAGATACTACGATTGAAGAACAAAAAACTCTTACAAATTATGACATTATGAGCAGAATGATGCCGTTCGGAGGAGAAGTTGTCGTTGTAGATTTGCCCGTTGATAAAATGTATGAAATGATAGAAAAATCCGCACAAGGTATTGCTTCTAAAGATGGTTCGCAACTCTGTCAAGTTGGCGGTATGGTTTATTCCGTAAATGCAAAAAAAGCAGAAACAAGACGTATGGCAAATAT
The DNA here is from genome assembly GCA_964550875.1 of uncultured Muribaculaceae bacterium. Lineage (GTDB taxonomy): Bacteria > Cyanobacteriota > Vampirovibrionia > Gastranaerophilales > Gastranaerophilaceae > RUG841. Next base: position 50,758 of record CAZKAS010000002.1, read on the forward strand.
TGCAGTTCTGCAAGCCGAATATAATTTATCAAAGGTAAAAACAAACGGTGGTGACATTGAAAAAGCGGAAGCAAATCTTGCTCAAGCAAAAGCTGATTATAATGCACTTCCGAGATGTGTTGAAAAGATAATGATTTTGAATGCAGACGGTTCAGAATTAAAGATTAATCCAAAAGCAATAGCAAGAGGTGACTACGAAGGTCAAACCATTAAATGTGTAACAAGTGACTTTTTTGCTCATACAAACGGAATAGAAAGTTTAGAATATAACTTCCAAAAACCCGGAATTGAGCTTACAAAAATCCTCGAAAAAGGTATGGAAACAGTAAAAGAACAAAATGACGGAGTTATAGGAGTAGACCATAATGAGGTCAGAATTTCCATTAAAGATGAAGAAGGCTTGATTAACGGTTACTCTATACCGACAGGAATTAATTCAAAATATTGGTATTAATTGATTAATTTGAATATCAATAAAGCAGACTTTTCTTATGTTTTTATAGCTAAAAACAAATTTTAGTGACTTAATTTTCTTAATCTTAATTCAATTAATAGCAAAATTAAGACGAAAATGGTTGTAATAACAGGTAAGTAATTTAATCCTATTCTTTGAATTATTATTCCCAAAAGAGGAGTCATAATGGCAAAACCCAGATTTGCCGAACCTACTTGGTGTCCCATTAAAATTTTGGCTTTTTCTATTTCGTAACGTTTATGAGTGTCATTCATCGTACAGGGATAAATTCCCGAAAAGCATAATCCAAGAGCAATAAGTCCGATAATAGTCGTTGAATGGTAGGGAATGCAAAGCAAAAGCATCGAGATTAGAGCACCAATAATACTGAAGATAATAATTGTTTTATCAGAGAAATATTTCGTTATAAAACCTACTAAAAACCGCCCTAGAGTTAAAGCACCCCAATATGCAGCCGCTAAAGTTCCTGCAAAAATCGGGTCAAATCCTCTTTGTTCGGTCATTACTGAATAAATCCAAAGCCCGATACCGCCTTCACTTGCCGTATAAAAGAAGAAAAAAGCTGCACTCAAAAATGTATTTAGAGAAATCATGTTAACGTGTTTTTCGGAATTTTTTTCTTTTTCGGAGGATTTTTTATTAGTATTTTGAAACGGTTTGAAGAAGAATAGAAGAGATATTAACATAAGGATTAAGCCGACAAAGGCATAACCGCTTCTCCACGTTAAGTTTTTTAAAAAAGCAAAGGTCATAATTAAAGGACCTAAAGTTGTTCCTATTCCCCAAAATCCGTGTAGCCAACTCATATGTCTTGATGAATAATTAAGGGCAACATAATTATTCAATGAACTGTCAACACTGCCGGCACCGAGTCCGGAGGGAATAACAAACAATAAAAAAATCAACCAATTTGGTGCTAAAGCAAAACCGAAACAGCCGATAGCAGTTAGGAGAACGCTAACTGCAACAATTTTAGAAATAGAAAATTTTTTTGCTATATATCCGTTTAAAAAACCTGCGAGAGCAGTGAATAAAGTACAAGAAAAAGTTACAACACCAGCAGCATCAAGATTTTTCCCAAAACCAATTCTCATTGTAGGCCAAGCAACCCCCAAAAGTTGGTCAGGTAAACCAAGCGCAATAAAGGCAATATACAATAGAACTAAAATAAATATTTTTTCTTTACTCATAATTTTAGTTTATCACGAAAAAACAATAAAAAAAAAGGGCGATTTCTCGCCCTGCTGTCTGGAATTAAGAATAGTTGGAAGTATGAAAAAGATATTATTATTAAACATTTTTTTTAAACGTCAAACAATACTCATATCGATATGCCAACAGACTGATAAAGAAATAATCGAGCGACTAATATTATTTTTAGAGGAAAGGTAATTCAAAATAAAAAAATTCATGAAAAAATTTTTAAATCGTTGTATAATTTCAGAGTGAAGAAATTTTCCACAAGGAGAAGGTTATGAAAAAAGATATAGATTGGAAAAATCTTGGTTTTGGATATATTAAAACAGACTATAGATATGTTTCAAATTTCAAGGACGGAAAATGGGACGACGGTGAACTTTCAACCGAAGATATGATAACAATGAGCGAATGCGCTTGTGTTCTTCAATACGCACAAACTTGTTTTGAAGGATTAAAGGCATATACGACAGTTGATGGAAGGACAGTATGTTTTCGTCCGGATTTGAATGCGGAAAGAATGGTAAAATCTTGTGAAAGGTTAGAAATGCCTGCGTTTCCGAAAGAAAGATTTATTGAAGCGGTTTTAAAAACGGTTAAAGCGAATGTTGATTTTGTTCCGCCATACGGAACCGGTGCATCATTGTACTTAAGACCTTATATGTTTGGTTCTGATGCAATTATTGGTGTAAAACCTGCTCATGAGTACCAATTCAGACTTTTCTGCACACCTGTCGGACCCTATTTTAAAGGAGGTGCAGAAGCAATTACATTGAGAGTTCCTGATTTTGACAGAGCAGCACCGTTAGGAACAGGTCACGTTAAGGCTGGTTTAAACTATGCAATGAGTTTGCACGCAATCGTTGATGCTCACAATCAAGGCTACAATGAAAATATGTATCTCGATTCCGCAACAAGAACTAATGTTGAAGAAACAGGAGGAGCAAATATTATCTTTGTGACGAAAGATAACAAGGTTGTAACTCCGAAATCACGTACAATTTTACCGTCAATTACAAGACGTTCTCTTCTTTATGTAGCAGAACATTATCTTGGACTAGAAGTTGAAGAAAGAGTAATTCCTTATGAAGAAATCAAAGATTTCAAAGAATGCGCTCTTTGTGGTACGGCAGCAGTTCTTTCACCGGTTGGAAAGATTGTAAATCACGGAGAAGAAGTTGAATACAAATATAACAACGGTTCGGGAGAAATAACCCAAAAATTGTATGAAACATTGACGGGAATTCAAATGGGAAGACTTGAAGCACCTGAAGGTTGGATATACGAAATTAAATAAAGAATTAGAATTAGAAATTCTAATAAAGCGCCGTTCTTTGAACGGCGCTTTATTTTCTATTTACAAATACCGGCTTTAGTCGGCTTTGAATATGAAGAAATCAACTTAAAATATTCTTCAATAGCCATATAACCTTTAAATACAGAGTTTGTGACGGGTGCAAATTTTTTTGCTTCCAAACTTTTTAACTCTTTCATTCTTATTTTAAGAATTTTTTCTGATTCTGCCCGAAGAGTTCTATCCATAGAAACAGCTGCTCTTTGAAGAAAAGCGAGTTCTTCATTAACCTGTCTTATTGTAGTATTTTCAAGGTTATCAAAATCGTATTTCATTAATAAAGCGATTTCATTTTGATTAATTTTTCCTTTTACTACAGAGGATCCATAGACTTGTTTAACTAACATATAACTATCGGCAATAAGTCTATGAGAAGGAGGAATTTCACTTCTTGCGGTCATTGCAACCATACCCAAAGAATTAAGCAAATCACTTTCGAGAAGCCCTGCAGCACCAATACGAGTAACTGCATCTTCTTCCAAAATGCGCTTTAGAGAAGCCTTTGCGGCATCTTGATTGTAGTCTGATGTCTTAAGAATCATAGTGAAACTTAGACCAATTCCTTTCCTTTATATTTTAATGATAAATCATTTAATAATTTTTGTCATGTGTTTGTAAATTTTTGTATTAAAATAAAAGTATGTTTAAGTATGATGTAATAGTAGTAGGATTAGGACATGCCGGTTGTGAAGCGGCAATGGCGGCAGCAAGGCTTGGTGCAAAGGTTTTGGCTGTTTCTCTAAATCTTGATAATATAGCGTTAATGCCATGTAATCCTGCTGTCGGCGGGCCTGCAAAATCTTGTTTGACAAGGGAAGTAGATGCTTTAGGCGGAATTATGGGAATTGCGGCAGATGCAACTTATATGCAGATGAAAATGTTAAATTCCTCAAAAGGACCTGCTGTTCGTGCATTGAGAGCGCAATCAGATAAAAAAGAATATTCTGCTTTTGTCAGAAATTTGCTTGAAAGTGAAGATAATATTCATTTGAAACAATGTACTTGTTCGGAATTGATGGTTGAAAACGGTAAAATTGTCGGAATGAAAGATGAATTTGGGCTTGAATATTACGCTCCTGCGATTGTTTTAACGACAGGAACATCTCTTGAGGCAAAGATATGGGTCGGACTTCAATCACAGCAATTCGGACGTTTGGGAGAAGTTAGTGCAAAAGGTTTGTCCGCATCTCTTGAAAAATGCGGAATTAAGCTTGGCAGATTAAAAACGGGAACACCTCCTCGGGTAGATGCACGTTCAATAGATTATGCAAAGACGGAAATTCAACCCGGAGATGAAATTTTACATTATTTTTCGTTCTTGCAGGACAGACCGGTTAGAAAGCAGTATCCGTGCTATTTGACAAGAACAACGGAAAAAACAAAGGAAATCATTTTATCAAATTTGGATAAATCACCGATGTATTCAGGAAAGATTAACGCTCGAGGGCCGAGATATTGTCCGTCTATTGAAGATAAAATTGTCAGATTTGTGAATAATCTGTCACATCATATTTTTCTTGAGCCTGAGGGTAAAAGTACTTATGAAATCTATGTAGGCGGATTTTCGACGAGCTTACCTGCTCCTGTTCAATTAGAAATGCTAAAGACTCTTCCGGGGCTTGAAAAGGTTCATGTAATAAAACCTGCCTATGCGGTTGAATATGATTATGTTCCTGCGGTACAGACAATGCATTCTTTAATGAGTAAAAATGTTCAAGGATTATTTTTGGGTGGTCAAATCAACGGAACAAGCGGATATGAAGAAGCTGCCGCACAGGGTCTTGTTGCGGGAATTAATGCAGTAAACTATATCAAGGGGCAAGAACCTTTGATATTGAGTCGAGAATCTTCATACATAGGTACATTGATTGATGATTTGGTTACAAAAGATATTGACGAACCTTACAGAATGCTGACATCACGTTCTGAATACAGGCTTTTATTAAGACAGGATAATGCGGACGAAAGATTAACCGAAATCGGTTATAAACAAGGACTTATACAGGAAGAACAGTACAATCGTTTCAAATTAAAAATGCAAACTGTTGATGATGAAATTGAGCGTTTTAAGCAAACAAAAATTTCTGCAACAGCTGAAAATAATGCGATTTTGTCTGAAATCGGAGAGCATATTAACGAAGGAATAAGGATTTCCGAGTTGATAAAAAGACCTAATGTTTCTTATGATGTTGTAAAAAAACTTGATGAAACGACGAAAAATCTTAATTTCCCTTATGAAATAGGAGAACAAGTCGAAATCAGATTAAAATATGACGGTTATATTAAACGACAAAAAGAACAGGTTGAATTATCATCAAAGGCAGACAGAATAAAAATTCCTGCCGATATTGATTATAAAAAAATCCAACAAATTTCAACCGAAACTAAAGAAAAATTAGAAAAAATACGTCCTGTAACACTTGGTCAAGCATCGAGAATAGGAGGCGTAAAACCTGCTGATATTGCTGTTTTATCGGTATTGATAGAGTCAAAAGCATATAGAAAATTTGATTAAAATTTTGCGGATAATGCAAATTTGTATTATGATTATTTTATGAATTATTTTGAACGAGCAAGGAAATTCAGAGCAAAAAAAAGACTTGGTCAAAACTTTTTGGTAGATGGAGAAGTTATTGACGATATTATTGAAGTTGCGGATATTCAGCCTGATGAAACGGTAGTTGAAATCGGTGGTGGTTTGGGTTTTGTGACCGAGCGACTTGTTGAGTTGGCAAAAAAAGTTGTAGTTATTGAACTTGACGAGGATATGGTTGAGCAACTTTCAAAAATTGAAGCTGACAATCTTGAAATTATTCATGCAGATATTTTGAAAACAGATATTTCTCAATTTGGAAAAAATATTAAAGTTGTTGCAAATATTCCTTATTATATTACAAGTCCTATATTGGCGCATTTATTGGGAGAAGTTGATGATTTAGACAACAAAAACAGAAAATCAATTTCTGAAATTATAATGATGACACAATATGAGGCGGCTTTGAGAATTACGGCAGATGAATTTTCTGTGGAAAAAGCATACGGTCCGTTGACAATTTTGTCAAAATTCAATGCTTATACGGAAATTGTCAGATTTGTTAAGGCAAAATCATTCTTTCCTGCACCGAAAGTTAATTCTGCGGTTGTGAAATTTGTTGTCAGAGAAAAACCTATACTTAATTTGAAAGATTATTCATTTTTCCGCAAAGTCGTACGGGCATGTTTTGGAACGAGAAGAAAGAACATTAAAAATTCTCTTATGATTGGAGGGTTTTCAAAAGAAGCCGTACAGAAAACATTGGTAGAATTAAATATTTCAGAAACATCAAGAGGAGAAACTCTTTCTATAGAAAAAATCGGTGAATTATCCGAAAAATTAAAGGAAAATTTATGAAGGAAATAAAAGTTCAGGCACCTGCAAAAATTAATTTGACACTTGATGTTGTCGGAAAGAGAGAAGACGGTTTCCACGATATAAAAAGCATAATGCATGCAATAAGTTTGTATGATTTTCTAACATTAAGACTTGAAGATAACGATTGTTTGTCGATTGAGCTTTCGGGAAACTCTAATGAAATACCATATAATGAACATAATTTGGTTTATAAAGCGGCGATGAAATTTTTTGAAGCAGCAAATATTAAAAATGCCAAACTTTATGTTTATATTGAAAAGAATATTCCGGTTGCGGCGGGATTAGCGGGTGGTAGTACAGATGCTGCCGCAACGTTGTTTGCATTGAATAAACTGTACGAAGATATTTTATCTGATGACAAAATTAATATGCTTTGTTCCTCATTAGGTTCTGATTTAAATTTTTGCTTAAAAGGTGGTTGTGCAATTTGTACATCAAGGGGTGAAAAAATTCGTCCGATACCATTTTTAGAATATCCTGTGTCAATTGTTAAACCAAGAAATTTGAAAATCAGTGCAAAAGAAGCATTTGAAGAATATGATTTTCAAGGAGAAAAAAAGTCGGTAAATTCAACGGAAGCGTTGACAAATCTTATAGTTTGCGGTCATTTTGATAAAAATCTTTTACATAATGATTTAGAACTGCCGATTATTAATAAATATTCAAGTTTAAATAATATAAAATGTAATCTTAAAAATTCTGTAATGTCAGGAAGCGGCCCGATTTTTTATACGTTTACCGAAGAATTAGAAGTTCTTTTTGACACTGATGAATTTATTATTGCAGAACATTTGAGAACAATTGGTAATGGTGTAAAAGTGGTAGGCAGAATTTCAAATGAATAATTTTTCTGAAACAGAGAATTTGAATGAAAATACGGTAAATATTGATATTTCTTCTACTTTAGAAATGGTAGAAATGATTAACAACGAAGATTTTAACGCTGTCAAAGCTGTTCAAAAATGTTTGCCGAAAATAGCGAGTGCGGTTGATATTATTTCAGAAAATTTTAATAACGGAGGCAGACTTATATATTTTGGAGCAGGTACCAGCGGACGTTTAGGAGTTTTAGATGCTTCAGAATGTCCGCCGACATTTTCTGTTTCTGAGTCAATGGTAGTTGGAATTATAGCAGGTGGAGATATTGCGCTGAGGCATGCCGTTGAAGGAGCAGAGGACAGTGTTGACGGTGCAAAAATTGATTTTGGAAAACTGAATATTTCTGAAAAAGATACAGTAGTTGCTATTTCTGCCAGTGGAAATGCAAATTATGTTGTTGAAGTTTTAAAACAGGCGAAAGAGAATGGTTGCAAGACGATTGCCGTTTCTTCAAATAAAAATGCAAAAACAAAAGAATTTGCAAATATTTTTATTTGTCCGGAAACAGGTGCAGAAGCTATTTCCGGTTCAACAAGAATGAAAGCCGGAACGGCGCAAAAATTAATTTTGAATATGTTGACAACTGCTTCAATGGTTAAAATCGGTAAAGTTTATAAAAACTATATGATTGATGTTAAACCAACAAATATTAAACTTAAAAATCGTGCGGTTAAAATTGTTTCTAAAATAGCAGATGTTACGGAAGAAACGGCTCTTAAAGTTTTACAAGAAAACAATTTTAAACTTAAACCCGCAATTTTATACTTAAAATACAATATTGAAGAGCAAAATGCAGAAAAACTTCTTAATGAAAATGATGGAATATTGAGAAAAGTTTTTGAACAAGTTGAAAAGGGAAATTAATGGAATATTTGAATTTTAAAGAAGAAGAATTAACCGCAGAAGTAAAAGAGATGTCACTGCTTGAAATAAGAAATGTATGTATGCAATGTCAGAATTGTTCTTTGGCAAAGACGAGAACAAACATTGTTTTTTCCGACGGATATGCAAATGCACCTGTAATGCTGATAGGAGAAGCCCCCGGAGCTGATGAAGATGCAAGCGGTATTCCTTTCGTCGGAAGAGCAGGTAAACTTTTGACACAATTGCTCGAAGAGTGCGGAATAAATCGGGAAACAGATTTGTATATTTGTAATACTTTGAAATGCCGTCCGCCTGAAAACCGTGACCCTAAACCGGAAGAAAAAGAAGTTTGTGAGAAATATTTAGAGGCGCAAATTAATATAGTTCGTCCAAAGTTGATAGTTTTATGCGGAGCAACAGCAGCAAAGTCCTTTTTGGGAGAAAATATAAAAATTTCTCAAATTCGAGGAAATAAATACATGCTTTTTGACAAAATACCGGCAACAGTTATTTTCCACCCATCATATTTATTGAGAAACCATTCGGAAGAACCTAATTCTCCACGTTGGCTTACAAAAAAAGATTTAACGGCTGTTAAAAAATTTATTGAAAACTTAAAATAGTTTGTAAAGTATCGTAATATTTCTCGGAGGCCTAAAGCCTTAGTTACACCTTGCTTTTGCTTATGTGTATTGTTTTTCCATAAAAAAATAGTTATAAAAAAATGCACCTAAAGAATGTATTTGATACAATAATGACAAGGAAAACGTTTTCAAGGTAGTTATGGGGCAAAAAAAATCTAATAAAAAAAATAAGAAATCGGTAGCAGATTTGATAATAAAACATCATTATGATGATAAAATCAAAAAAAACGATAAAGAATTTGAGAAAGAAGAACTTTCATCTGATAATCAAGAGTTAAAAGAAGAAACTGTTGAATATAAAAAGAATGATGAAGGAACTGTTTCGGGTGAAGAAATATTGGAAGTTAAAATTGATGATTTTTCTAAGCCTATTGAAGAAGACTTTGAAGAAGTCGAAAAAGATAATCCGGAGAAAACAAAAGAAAATTTAAAAGACGTAGAAGCGGAAATAACAGAAAAACTTTCTACAGTAGAGGCAGACGATTTTTTAAAAAATGCTGATGAAATTTTAAATTCTGTTGAGGAAAAAAACAAAACAAATTCAGATGAAGCAGTACAACAATTGCAAGAATTTTTGTCAAGGGTTGATAAAAGAGTTGATAAACTTGCAAAAGTTCAGGCTGAAAGAGAGAATGAAATAGATATAGTTGGCGATGAATTTCAATTCAAAAAGTTTAAAAACGAATTAACTTTTTTCCAGAACGAATTGGAAGAAGGTATTCATGGTCAATTCAGCGATTTAAGTGAAACTGTAACATCTGTAATTTTGGAATTGAAGAACAGAATTTCAGAGATGCAGGATTATGTTGAACAAGATACTACAAAGCAAATAAAGACGGTTATAAGTGGTATAAAAACCGTTAAAGCGGAAGTAGATTCAATTTCTAACGAAGTAAAATCTATTGATAAGCAATCAATATTTGATACCGAAAAAAGAACAAAACAAATAATCGGATTGACTAAAAAAACGAAAGATGAACTACTTACAGAAATACAAAATTTAAAGAATGTAGTATCAAGAGCAGATGTTTTAGAAACATATAATGAAGAAAACAAATTAACGTTTGAAAAAACAAACAAACAAAATATAGAGTTATTCAATAAGACAAATGCAGAGAATATAGCACTTTTTGAAACTCGTTCAGCTGAAAGTCTTGCGACAGTAAAGAACGAACTTTCACAGGTAAGGCAAAACTTGCATACGCAAATTCAAGAAGTTTTGCGAAAAATAGTTATTCAAGATGAAATAAAATCGTTGTGTGAAGATGCATTAACGGAGATAAGGAATAATAATAGCGAAATCGGTGTAGTACGAAAGTTTATGAAGGCTACACAAGCTGTAGAACAGCGACAAGAAGAGCTTTTAGATGAGATACGTATTTTAGTTGAAGATTTATCAGAGTACGAACTAAATGAAGCATCAGATAAAGTTGATATTATTTACGAAAATATCGGAATGCTCAATGAATGGGCGAACAAGTCCGATAAATTGATAGAAGATTTTGATATACTTCGAGAAGATTTTGATATTAATAGCGACAAAGTCGATATTATTTATGACAATTTGACATTTATAAACGATTGGGTAAAAAAACTTGATAAATTTGCAAAAGATATAGAAGATTTAAAGAGTGATTTTGAACGAGATGAAAAGCTCACAGAAAAGATTGACAGTCTTTATACGAACATAAATGCAATAAAAGATTGGAGCAAAAAGGCAGATGCACTTGCGTTGCAAGTTAGAGCACTGTCTGTTCAGATTAGTGAAACAGAATCAACAATAAATTCTCAAAATCTTGCGGATATTAGAGAATTGTTTACTCAAATGACAGAAGATATGTCAAATTTGAGTAGCAGAACTAATAAGATGATATTGGATACGGATAAAACAAATGACAAGATGGTTGCTCATTTAGAAAATCTTAATTCAATAATAGAAACACTTCGCACTACATCAAACTCTTTTGAATTTGATGAAATAAAAAATAAAATAGAAGAAATAAAAGATTCTTCAACAAAAAATTCAAATTTTGAATTAATTATAACCGAAGCTTTTGGTTATCTTGCGGAATGGATTGATTCTGCGGGAGTTACGATTAATCAAATTCAAAAAGAACTTAATAATGTTCAATACAGACAAGATGAACAAGTAGAACAAATTAATAAGCAATATAATGAACAAGTTGACAGATTGGAAGAAATCAAAACTTCTTTTGAAAATCTTGTTCAAAAAGACGACAAGACAGAAAATAGTATTGCAGAAAGTATCGCTGAAATTTTCACGCAAAATAATTTGGCAATTCAAAATATTGTAAAGAAACAAAATCAAGAATTTCAGGAGATTTTAGCACTTCAAAATGTTCAAATCAAAAAAATATTGGAAGAACAACAAAACTTAATTTCTCAAAATTTACAAATTCAAAAGAAATTAGAAGAGCAACAAAATTTTGCTGTTCAAAATGAAGAAATATCGAATCAGGATTATAATCAACAACATTTTGAAATACAGAGTGAACAAATAGGAAAAGTATTGGAAGGACAACAACTTAACTCGCAAAGGATAATTGATTTACAAAATCAGTTAGCGCAAACATGTGATAATGTTCAACAATATCAAATTCAATCCGAACAAATGCTTCAAAATCTGGAGCAATTGCAAGAGCAGGCAGTAGTTTCACTAAGTCAGATGAATGAACAGTCAGATAAACTTTTACAAAATATTCAAAATATGCAAAATTCACAATCAGATATTTCTTCAGAAATTCAAGATTTACAGCAGCCATCTTCTGTAAGTTCAAATAATGAAGAAATTCTTGAAAAACTTGGCGTGATTGCTGAATATATTGAACAAAAAGATGAATCGCAACAGATAGTAGAATCAATAGAAGAAAAAATTTCAACTCTTAAACCGGATAATTCAGAGGTTAAGAATTTATTGGATTTTATCGCAGCTCAAGTTGTTAACGCAAATGAAAACAGTTTAAAAACAGAAACGCTTTCTCGTAAAATTGATACTATAGAAACGAAATTATCATCTTTGGAACAGTATATGGCAAGATTGATAGAATATTTAGATGAAGATGAATAAATATTCGAGCAATTTTGATTAAAAAAGGACTAAAATATATAAATTAGTCCTTTTTGATTATTCTTAATTATGGCAATGACAATTTTCATCGTGGCAATGGTGGTGAGAAATTAAATGTTCAAGTTCTTCCCTGTCCTCAAAAGCCTTGAATGGTTCTTTTAAATGTTCGTAGCAGTCAGCCCGAAGTTCTAAAAGATGCATTAGATTATGTTCATTGTCATTGAGTTGCATTGCTTTTGTTGCATATTTTTCTGCTTTTTGATAATTTTTTTCACGATAATATAAAGAAGCAAGTTGTTCTGTATATTTTGCCAAAAATAAAACCTTGTTTTCTTCATCAGCAAATTTTACCGCTAAAGAACACGCATTAATTGCAGCATCAAAATTTTCAATATCTTCATAAAAACGAGATAATTCAAAATATGCACAATCTTTATCTTTTGCATAAGTTACGGCAGTTTTGTAATCTTCTTCCGCTTTTTTCAAGAAAATCAATTCTTCGTTATTAGCAAGATATTTTTCTTTATAATGATTGCCTCTAAACCATAAACTTGCATATTTTTTTTCATCATCTGCCGATTCTATAGCCTGCGATAAATCGTACTCAATTAAATCTTCGCAAAGAACAGTTCTTGCGTGAAATAAAACGGGAGAAGGTGTTATTTGAATTGCAGAAGATATGTCATTTATTGCATTAACAAATAATTTTTTCAAACTGTAAAAATATGCTCTTGCAGTGTAGTTGTTTATTTCTTCAGGATTTTGTCTGATTTTTTGAGTAAATTCAGCGATTTTACTGTCTGCTTTTTTAAAATCCAGACATTCTAAATAGCAAACATCATCTTCTAAGTCTTCGCCAAGTTCGATAGCTTTTTCGTAGTCTAAAAGCGCTTTTGCAAAATTTTTTTCTTGATAGTACCAATCGGCTCTATTAATATAATTGACAGAAAGGTTCGGATTTTTTTCTATTTCTGCTGTTAAATTTTCAATTGTTGTCATAATTCCTCGCTTTTTGTCTATTTTATCATGAATTATTCATAAAACAAAAGGCGGAAATAAACCGCCTTTTATTAATATATTTGACCTTTATTGCGGAAACCAACCAACAAAAGGAAGATTTCTGTAAAATCCTATGTAGTCTAATCCGTACCCGACAAGGAACTTATTATCAACTTCAAATCCGTAAAAATCAGGATCAATATCAATAACTCTATTACATTTTTTATTTATTAAGGTAACAAATCTTAGTTTTTTTATGTGATAGTCATTTTTAAAAATACTAAGTAATTCTTTACCTGTATTTCCTGTATCGCAGATGTCATCGACGATTAATACATTTTGGTCATTTAAATTAGGTATTTTTGAATCAATAATCTTAACGTTTCCTGTTGATTTAAATTCGTTTCCGTAGCTTGAAACTTTGATAAATTCAAGTTGAATAGGTGTTTTCATTTTTTTTATCAAATCACAAGTAAAAAGAACAGAGCCTTTTAAAATACTAATGACGTAAAGCGGTTCATCTTGAGGAAATTCTTCATCAATTATATCTGCTAATTCTTGAGTTCTTTTATCAATTTCTTCTGCTGAAAAAAGAACTTGTAATTCTCTGATATCCCTATCAGGCATATTTAAAAAGTCTATATCTACCATGTTTATATCTCCGTTTTAAGTTCTATTTTGTGTGTTGCATTATTTGTTACTCTTAATTTTTCGCTCATGCCGACACCGGCAATCCACAAGACTTCTTGACCCTGACATAATAGTAACAATTTATCTCTTTGATGCCCCGGAATATTTTTGTTAATGAAATATTTTTTTAATTTCATTTTCCCGTTCATTCCAAAAGGTTGAATAATATCTCCGTCACGTCTTGTTCTCAAGGTTAAAGGAAATTTTACTTGTGTCAAATCCGCAAAAATAAATTTAGCCGTTTTTTTGGGGAAATATTCAATATCTTTTTCATTTTTTTCTATAACAAGACTTTCCCGATTTTCAAAAGGGAAATCACCTTCTCCTGTTATAACGACTTCTCTTAATGATTTTTCGGCTCTTTCATTTTCGTCCAAAATATATGTAAATTTATGGGAAACAAATAAAGATAAAGAGGCGGTTAAAGAAAGAGTTTTGCCTGATTTTGACAAATTATTTTCCCCGATAAAATTCATAACTTCTTGAACTTTAGTGAAACTTGGTTCAATATCATTTTTCAAAAGTAAATTATAGACGAAGTGGCGACGAATTGCGGAGTTCAGCCTCATGAAATTTTGAGTAAGCCATTTTTTGTTAAGTACGATTTGACCTTCAATATTTTCCATTAATTCGTCGATAATGTTATTATTTCCGATTGCAATATCCGCTAAATTTATCAATGAATTTTCCACATTTGGATTAATTTCTCTTAATCTTGGCATTATGTTATGGCGAATATTATTTCTTGCAAATCTTGTATCCTGATTACTGGAATCATTGTTTGGTAAAAGTTCATTTTGCAGGCAATATGCTTCAATTTCTGCTCTTGAGAAAGAAAGCAGAGGACGAACAATATTCATATCATTAAGTTTACGAAATTCTCTAATTCCTTCCAGCCCATTCAAACCGGTACCTTTTGCAATTCGGTATAAAATGGTTTCTGCATTGTCAGTTTTTGTATGCGCAGTCAAAAGAACATTTGCTTTATTGTAATCATAAGTTCTTTTGAAAAATTCATAACGTTGTTCTCTTGCGGCTGCTTCAGTCTGTTTGATTTCTTCATCAACTCTTTCCGCTCTGAATTTTATGTCAAATTCAGCGCAAAAGCGTTGAGCATTTGCTTCTTCATCATCAGATTCTTCGCCTCTCCAAGCATGATTTAAGTGCGCTGCAACGAGGTTGAAACCGTATTCATCAGACAATTGTTTAATTATGTGTAGCAAACACATGGAGTCCCAGCCACCTGAAAATCCGACAATTATTGTTGTTTGCGGTGTTAAAGAAATATATTTTTCGAGAATGTTTTTTACTGTCGTAATCATATCTGTTTCTTTATTCTGCCCTGTTGTTGTAATATATTTTATAACAAAATTATTATTTTTTCATCAGAAAACTTTTTAATTCGTGTAAATGAATTACTCTTAATTTTTTTCATTATCAATTTTTTGTTGAATTTTATTCATTGCCTCAAAAATATCATTAAAATCTGCTTGATAAAGGTTAAGTATTTCATCATATTTCATAGGACAGCCAAATTTTTCAAGTTCATCTGCAACATTTTCGCTCAATTCTGCTCCTTGTTCAATCAAAATTTTTGCTATTTCTTTTTGATTGTTCAAAACAGTAATGTCTAAAGGGGTTAATCCGTCATCAGCGGATATATTAACATCTGCTCCGTGTTTAAGGAGAAGTTTTATCATTTCTTCATTATTGTTGAATACTGCATAGTGAATTGGTGCAAGACCTTCTTCTGAGAGAAGATTTATTTCTTCTGTTGTTTGGGCAATTTTTTCAACTTCTAAAAAATTATTTTCGGATACTAATTCACAAAATTTTTTTAAAGTATTTTGTTCCGTATTTTTATCAATTTGTTCTTCTTTGTTTATTTTAGGAATTGTTACGGAAGGTTTTTCCTCAATTTGAGAGGAACTTTCTGTCATTTCGTCAATATTGGTTTGTGTAAGTTTTTTTGTTTCTCCGCCTGCTTTTGCAATTAACGTGGTAACTTCGTTATTTTGAACTTTGATTGCTCTGTCTAATGCGCTGTAGCCTTCGGTATCCGGCAAGTTTATGTTTAAATCGGCTTTTACAAAAAGCTCAACGGCTTCTTTATCTTTTTTTATAATTGCCTCAGAAAGACCGTCATTTGTAAATTCGTAACCCTTTAGCATTAAATCACATTTATATTCATCAATATTTTCTGCCAAAATCGGTAACCCGAATGCAAACATTGCAAAAATACTTAAAATATATTTCTTTACCACTCTCTTACACTTTCTTCCCCATTATAGGGTCATACACAGTATAGTTTTTTTTATATTGAATGTAAAGAGTTTTTTAAAAAATAATATGAAATTAGTAGAAAAATTTTATCATTGCGGATAATTGTGCAATATGATAGAATTATCGAATGATATACGATTGTAATTATGATTTTGAAAAAAACTTTTTAGTTGATAATTTTGTTGAAAAAACTTTAATTTTTACGGAAAACAGTTCTGATTTTTTGTCATACAAAACGACTTGTTTTTTTAAGAAAAAATTGAAGAATAATAATTTATCGGAGAAATATAAAATGAGAGAATTTGGTCTTGTAAAATCTACAAATGAGCAGGCATATTTGTTTACGGTTGAGAACAAAAACGGTATGAGTGTTGATTTTTCAACGCTTGGTGCGACGATAGTTTCAATTCGAGTGAAGGATAAAAACGGGAATCTTGTCGATGTTGCGCAAGGCTATGGTTCAGCAGAATGTTATACTGATTATCCTGTAGGGCATGCAGGGGGTACGATAGGGCCGATTGCAAATAAAATTGATTATGGTACTTTTATTTTAAATGGACAAAAATACGAATTAGAGAAGAATAAAGATGGCGGTAGAACGCATTGTCATGGTGCGTCTGACGGAATTGACATTAAGAATTGGAATTATGAATTAATTGATAATGGAGTAAAATTTACGTATTTGAAAAAAGACGGCGTAGGCGGACACCCTGCTAACATAGAATTTACTACAACATATAAATTAACTGACGATAACACAATAAAAATTATTTATAATGCTAAAACTGATAAAGATACAGTTATCAATCTTACTAATCACTCATATTTTAATCTTGACGGCGAGCAAAATGCTCAAGAGGGTGCAGTTTTGAATCATATTGTTCAACTTCCTGCGTCTACAAAATTCACGGTTTGCAACGAAGTTGCCGTTCCGACGGGAGAAATTAGAGAAACAAAAGGAACTCCGTTTGATTTTAGTAAGGAAACAAAAATTTCTGATGTGATAGGACAAGACGATGAGCAACTGAAAATCGGAGCAGGATTTGACCAAAATTTTTGCATAGACGGTTATGATGGACAAAAATTGGTAGAGGTTGCAAAGGTAAAATCATCTGATACAGGCATTGTCCTAACGGTTGCGACAAATCTTCCCGGATTTCAGTTTTATACGGCAAACCATTTGGGGAAACCTGTTCAACCTCTCGGCAAATCTGGTAAACGTTATGAAAAACGTTCTGCATTGTGTGTAGAACCTCAATTTTTCCCAAATGCCATAAATACAGAAAATTTTGAAAAGCCGATTTTAAAGGCAGGAGAAATCTTTTGTCGGGAAATAGATTATAAATTTAGTGTAGAAAAGTAGTTTTTATATTTTTTAATGCTAGAATAACAGTAAGGGCTTATTAGGTGTATTTTGCCCCAATGAGAAGGATTTTTTATGAAAATAGCGGTTACTTATGAAGAAAACAGTGAACAAATTTTTCAACATTTTGGACATACAGAGGCTTTGAAAGTTTATAATGTTGAAGATAACAGAGTAGTTAGTACAGAAGTTTTATCAACGGAAGGTCATGGACACAGTGTTATTGCTGATTTTTTGAACGATGTTGAGGCAAAAGTGTTAATTTGTGGCGGAATTGGACCTTGTGCAATTTCTGCTTTGCAAGAATACGGAATCGTTCTATGTGCAGGCATTACAGGTAGTGCAGATGAAGCGGTTGAAAAATTTTTGAGTGGTACTTTAGAATATCAAACAGGTGCAAATTGCAATCATCATGGTGAAAATCATCATCACACTTGCGGAAGTTGTCATCATTAATTAAAATTTTATATTCACTATAAGGAGAGGTTTTATTCCGAAGCCTCTCTTTTGTCTTGCTCTTCAAATTGTCTAATTAATTCTTTTAGTAAGAAATAATCATTTTTTTCTTTTGCGTCGTTAATTTCTTTCATTCTGCGAGTTGCACGTTCTTTTTTTATTTTGTCATTACATTTGTCAGGGTGATATTTTTTTGTTGCACTTCTATATAACTTCCTGAATTGAGAAGAAAGTTCCGTTGTTTTTTTTGTACCGATTTTATTATTTTTTGAAATGAATTTTTTAATATTGTCATATTCTTGTTCTGAAAGTCGTTCAAAACTGTTATTGTTTAGTATCAAATTAATCTGGTGAAAATTCATATTTTCTTCAAGACATTCTTTTATTAAGTTTTCACGACGTTTTTGTTGAATTTTTTCTCTTTCTTTTTGAAATTCCATTTCTTCAACGAAGGATAGTGTAGATTGGTTATTGTTTAATAAAATTTTATTAACTTGAGGAATTGTGCTTTCTTTTTCGTAACACTCTCGAATGATAGTTTGTCGTTTGTGATGATATTCATTAAATTTTTTTCTATAGAGTTCATCTTCATTGTTTGAGAGTATTTTGAACCCATTTTTCGTTAGTAGCTGATTTACGGCGTAGGTAGAAAGAGCATTTTTGATTGAATTTGTTATTATATTTTCTCTTGAAGGAAGAATTTTTTCTTTTTTTATTTTTTTGAAAATACCAATTCCAAAATATCGAACACGACTAAGATAATCGTCATATTTCTCGGATTCTGCTTCGTCCATTCTACGAAAATTATTATTTATGATTTCTAAATTTGCATCAGTTCTGGATAATCCTTGCAGTAAACAACCTGCAATAATTTTGTCCCGTACGCTTTTCCCGATATTGCAGTTGAATACGACATCATAACAATCTTGTTCCCCTTGCTGAAGTTCCTGTAGATTGTTTTCTTTTAAAACTTTATTCGTTTCAAATCCTGATAATCGAGAAATAAGACAGTTTTCAATTATTTCAAGTCTTTTTTCGTTTATGTTAATTTGTTCTTTGTTCATAATATATAGCTTATATTTTAAAGGAAATTAACAATTTTGCCAAATTTTATAAATTTTTTGATACAAAAAAGAGGTTCGTTTGAACCTCTTTTAAAATTGGACTTTAGTTATTAGTTTCTGAGTACTAAATCACTTAAGAGTTCAACATAAACAACATCACCAACTCGACCTTTGTATTGCAAACCCGGAGTGATTAAACCTGTTGCAAGACCGACGCCGGCACCGACAGGCAAGCCAACAGCAACACCTGTGCCATATTTGCCACTACCTGATGCAGCAGCAACACCAATACCACCACCAACAGCAGTACCACCGAGAGTGTAGGCAGCAACTTTACCGAAGGTTGCAGCTTTGGAAGGAGTTAAATCCTTAACTGTTTGAGCAGAGAAATCAATTTGTTCTCCATTAGGAAGAATTAATTGATTAATTTCTATACCGACTTTTGCATTTTTGTTGAATGCTTTTTGAGCAGTCATAGAGGAAACTTTTCCAATAAATTGAGAATTAGCAGGAATTAACATTCTTCCTTCTTCAGTGATAATGTCTTCTTGAGTGATAAATTTGATAGTGTTGCCATCAACATATCTTTTTGATGCAAATTCTTCAGCAAATCTTATTTTGAGAACATTGCCTGCAAGAATAATTTTTCTAAAGTTAGTGAGTTTAACTTCATTACATTTTGCATCGGGAGATACATTTAGATGATCTATACCCATAACAGTTTCTTCAGCAACAAATTCTTTTTTAACACTATTAAGAGCATCACGCAACTTGTATAATATAACGGCGCATTCAGCTCTTGTTAAGAGTTTATTTGGCAAAAGAGTATCTTTGTCCGGATAATTAACGTAAACATTCATTCCTACGGCTTTAGCGTATCTTTCAACAGCCCAATCAGGAATATCATCTTTATCGGTAAAAACATCTAAAACTGAAGTGTCAATATAATCAACATCTTCTGTAATATGGCTGACAATAGACTCAACTTCAGATTTTGAAATATTGTTCAAAGGTCTAAAAGTGTTGTCCCCATAGCCATAAATAAGACCAAGTCTTTGTGATTTTAAAATATCGTTGTAAGCCCAAAAATCTTCAGATACGTCAGAGAAAATATTATCATTTTCATTTGCGTTATCTCTGTGACCGAGCAATCTCAAAAGAGTAGTGTTAAAATCAGCTCTTGTCATAACTTCATCAGGATTAAAATGACCGTCTTCGGTGATACCCATGACACCACCATTAATTACGGTTAAGATTTCCTGAGCAGCCCAATGTTCAGCTGTAACATCAGCAAGTTGTTTAGCTTGCGCATATGAAGAACCGAAGAACATTAGGGAAAGAGCGATAAAAAATCCGAATATCTTTTTCATGAAAAATCTCCTTACTTATTCTGAGAGCATTATATATTAAAACAACTGATTAAACAAGTTTTTTGGGATTTTTTACAAAATTTAAAATGGAACAGATGAATATTAAAAAGATAGGAAATAAAAAGAAAAGAAAAAACTTGAAAAATTTTTTTTAGAGGGTAATATGGAGAGGTAAGGGTTTGTAGCTCAGTTGGTAGAGCAGTTGACTCTTAATCAATTGGTCGAGAGTTCGAGTCTCTCCAAGCCCATACTTTAAAAAAGACCTCAAAAGAGGTCTTTTTTTGTTGACTTAATTTTTGACTCGAACCGGTAATTTGCTCTCGAAGTCGCAAATTACGGAGTTCTGCCCTACGGGTATCCTGACTCGTATTGCTCACGTTGGTTCGCAAACGATTCAGGGGAGTCTCTCCAAGCCCAAATTTTTAAAAAGACCGGTTTTTAATCGGTATTTTTTATTGCTACGCAACGGTTTCAAGAGTTCGAGAAAATTCTTTTTCGATTAAAAAAGTTCTAAGATTATACACCAATCTCCAAACTTCAAAAAGACCTCAAAAGAGGTCTTTTTTTTGTTGACTTGATTTTTCGTGCATTATAATGCACGCTACAGACTATTTGTGTTATTATGCAAATTGTGTTTTTAAGAGTTTTGTTTTAATCAATGATTTATATTTATTCAAACGTAATAATGACGATTTTCGGTGTACAGTTAAATCTCACAGGTAATATGCTTGTTCCTATCCCTTTTGTAGCAAATATTATATGTCCGTTTTCTTCAACTAATCCTGATGCGTACCTCTTTCCGTATTGTGATGGTACAATCAGTGCTCCTATGAACGGTAAAAAAACCTGTCCTCCGTGTGTATGCCCTGCGATTGCTATATCAATGTTTTGCGGAATAAATGGAAAAATATCAGGGTTATGTGTCATTAAAATTGTCGGTGATTGGGCATTTTTGAGCGTTTTGACTATATCCGCTTTGTTCTCCGTGAAGTCATTCGTTCCTGCAAGTGTAATGTTTTTTCCTTTTACGTTAATTTTTGTATTGGAATTATCTAAAATGGTTATATTTGCGCTTCTCAAAGTGTTTTTTACCTTATCTTCGTTAAGCCAAATATCGTGGTTCCCCATAATTGCATATACGCCTTTTTGTGATTTTAATTGCTTAAAATTATCGGAAATTTTCTTAAAAGGTAAAGTTTGTAGTTCTGAAATTCCTTTGACATAATCTCCTACAAGCAGTATTAAATCTGCATTGGTTTCGTTTATGGGTTTGACTGCTTTTTGTAATCTTTTTTCATCTGTTTTTGCAAGATGAAAATCACCTGCTACCGCAATCTTTATCCCTTTTAATTTTACATTTTTGATTTACTATCAACAAATTTGGTTCTACAAAAAAATGACCATATAAACAAAATTATACCAACCGCAAAAAGAAAATAAACAATTATTGATGTTTTATTCCTTTCCTTAAATACTTTCTCTAAAAATGAAAAGTTATGTAAAATAACCTCTTTTCCACTCTGCTTCGGGCGATTGTTTAAATGTATTATTAAGGTAAATATACGAATTGCAATTTGTTACTCTCGAAAATTATACATTTTTTAGAACCCTGTTGCAAGTTTATCATTGGACTTGAGCACTTTATCAATTTATTTTTTAAAATTTTATCCTCGTAATGGGGTTATTTTTTTTGAAATTTGTGTCATAATATTATTGCCTCACTCGGGTATTTATTTTGTTCCTACATTATGATTAATCGGGAGAGTAAGCTTCTTATAAGTCATGCAGTATACCTGCCTCGTAGCAGGAAACGGATTGGCTTAGGCACTCGCCCACCTGCGAGACTCGCAGGCAACAAAATCATGCTTGAGTGGGGCTTTTTTATGTCTAAAATCAACAAAAACGAGGACTTATATAAGTCCTCGTTTAAAATAACACTATTTATATTCGTTTTGAAATGCTTTGTGTTGCAATAGAAAACACTATTTGTTGCAAAGTTCTTTGTACATTTGATAGTATTCTCTTGCGCTCTTATCCCAAGAATAATCATAATTCATTGCTGAATTAATCATTGCATTTCTTGTATCTTTATTGTGGTAAACCCCAATTGCGCAATATATAGCCTGCATCATATCCCAAGAATCGTATCTCCAGAATTTGAAGCCGTTACTGTTATCCAAAGGATAGCCCACTATAGTGTTATCCAAGCCGCCTGTTGCTCGAACTATCGGTAGTGTTCCGTATTTTAATGCAACCAATTGGCTCAATCCGCAAGGTTCAAATTTTGACGGCATTAAGAACATATCCGCTCCTGCATATATTTTATTAGCCAATTTTCCGTTATATCCGACATAAACTCTGATATTATCCGATGTCTTGCAAAGCCAGTCAAGGTACTCTTCATAGCGCTTTTCTCCTGAACCCAAAATAATGAGTTGTGCGTCCATATTCCGAAGTTCTTGTTCCGCTGCATAAAATAGGTCTAATCCCTTTTGATCAACAAGTCTTGATACAAATCCAATAACGGGTTTTTCCGGATAATAAGGGAGATTAAATTCTTTGCAAAGTTCTTTTTTACATTCTGCTTTACCTTTTTCAAAAGTTTTTGTTGTATAGTTTTTCGGAATTGTTTTATCTTTTGATGGGTCAAATACGCTGTAATCAATACCGTTTAGGATACCTCTGATTTTGCCCTGATTACAACGCAATGTATAATCCATTCCTTCTCCGTATTCGTTCGTCAAAATTTCTTCCGCATATTTCGGTGAAACGGCAACAATTCTGTCTGAATAGTTTACGGCTCCTTTTAACCAATTTAAACTTCCAAAATGTTCACAGCCGTAACTGTGGAATACGTCACAAACATACATATTTGCAAAATTTAATATGTCATAATTGTATTGTCCTTGATATGCTAAGTTATGAATTGAAAATACACATTTTGTATCTTTGTAAAATTCATCATATCTGTAACTGTTCTTTAAATAAATTGGAATCATCGCCGTATGCCAGTCATTAACATGGAATATATCCGGTCGATAACCTATTCTCTTTGCGTATTCTAAACAAGCAAGTGAAAAACATACAAAACGCTCTTGCTCATATCTGTGGTCTATGTTCTTCGGATAAACTTCATGTGTGCAACCAAAATATTTATAATTTTCTATAAAATAAACATCAATATCTGTATTTGGCAGTTTCGTCGTTCTTAACGTAAATGTATAAAGTGCATTTCCAAAACGAATTGACATCTCTGAACCCGGAACTTCCTTTATTCCGTATTTCTCCTGATCAATTGAACCGATAAACGGGGCAAAAATCTTGATGTTACAACCTAATTTGCGAAGCGCTTTCGGCATACTTCCCATTACGTCTGCCAAGCCTCCGACTTTTGTAAATGGTGCGATTTCAAATGTTGAAAATAAAATATTCATGCTGCCTCCTATTGTTGAGCCAAATATTGTAATGACATTTTTAAAATTTCTTCTGAATTAATCTTTTCTCCACAAGCAGAAATTGCATATTTGATTGCCGCTTCAATTTCCTCTCTCGAATATCCCAGTGAGAAAAGAACATTCTTTGCATCAATTGCGCATTCAGGTTCGTTCTGCGGAACATCTGCCGCTTCCGGAATTAAATAATCCTGACGAGCCAATAATTTATCCTTTAATTCTAAAACAATTTTTTGTGCTGATTTTTGACCTATTCCTTTTGCCCTCGACAATTCTCTGTAATTTTCATTAATTACTATCCCTATGAGTTCACTGACTGAAAATTCATTAATCATTGTTAATGCCGCTTTGACACCAACTCCAGATACCGTCTGCAAAATCTCAAATAAATCTCGTTCTTCTTTATGCAAAAATCCGCATAAATCCATAGATTCCTCTCTATGAATTAATGAAACATAAACTTTAACATCACTGTTAATATCAGGCATTTCTGAAAGAGTTCTCTCTGTCGTTTTCGCAAGATAACCAATACCGCACGTTTCAACCGTTATTGAAATTCCCGTCGGCAAATTCTTCTTTGATGTTAATAAGCCTTTTATATAATCGTACATTTCAATTACAATAATAACCTATATTACGATTATTTTGCAAATCTTATTTCTCTTCAATTAAAGTATTGTAAATATTTAACATTTTTTCTGCTTGTTTCGTCTTATTTAACTTCTTATACGTGTATGCTAAGTTGTAATAAAAATCAGGATTTACCGTGTCAAAAGAAATTGCTCTCATAAATGCGGATTTCGCCCTCGTATAGTCGTTAATCGCTAAATAAACATTTCCCAAATTGTACCAAGCAAATGAAAAATCTTTCTTAATCTTTAAACATTTTTTATAAGAATTTATCGCTGAATAATATTTGTTGCCTTTGAATTGTATATTGCCCAGATTATAATATGCTTTATAATTGTTACAATCTACTGAAATAGCCTTCTCTAAAAGCGTTTCCGCATCTAAATCTCTTCCGTAATCTTCGGTTATATTTGCCGCTAAAAGCCATAACTCTGAATCCCTTTGACTCTCTGGTATTGTTGAAATTAAACGATATGCCTCTTTTATCTTATTGGTATTGTATAAAATAATTATCTCTTGTTTTATTAAGGCATTTTCTGACTGCTGTACTCCTAAACCATTTTCGGGCGCTGAAATACAAATTTGTGCCGATAAAAGAAAACTTATTACTGTTAAATATATACAAAACTTCTTCATATTAACATTATATTATCTTTCTTTATCAGATGTAAAAATTATTGAAAACATTGTAAATATTTGTAAAAATTTATCGGCATGATTTCCATAAAAAGTCAATCTATCAAAGAAAATAACGTTTATAGTAGTATCGGAGATAGAAATGATAGCAATAGATGTAAATTATTCATATTTGAGAAAGGCTTTAGGCGTTGACACAAAACGTCTTAATTCAACGTTTCTATCTACTATTGATGAGTTTATGGAAGCTGAGGCGGCGCAAGGTAATACTCAGGCTGCAAAATTAGAAAAAGAAATCTTCCAAGATCCTGATTCCGTTCTTGAATTATATCAGTTGACAAGTCCTAAAAACAGATTATTACTCTTAAAACAAATGAAACCGGCTCAATTGCAAGAAATTATGCAATACTTGGAGCCTGAGGTTTTATATAATGCTTTAAGATTTATCGGTCAAGATAAGTTGATGAAAATTGTCAGCGAATTGCCTAAAGAAAAGTTAGCTACAATTGTTTTTAGTGCTTTTTCTCCTGAAAAGTTCTTGAAAATTACTAACGAAAAAGAAATTAACAAATTTTTCCAATCTTCTAAAATTGAAAAAAATAAAATCTTAAATTCTGTTGCTACCTTACAACAAGATAAGTTGCAAAGTATGATGGAAATTATGACCGGTGAGCCTTGTAAACATTGTAGTTCTGAAGAAGTTCAAACTATGTTGGCGTCAATGGACGACAGAAAATTTCAAAAAACTTTGTTGTCATTTACTCCTGAAACAAAATCAGCAATGGCTTTAGGTATGATTGAAGAAAATCCTGAATACCTTTTAGAATTTTCTTCCGAAGCAATGATGAAACCTCTTACTCAACTTCAAAAACCTGAATTTTTGAAGACTTTAAGTGTTCTTCAACCTCAAGACCACTTGGAAATGTTGTCTGCTTTACCTAAAGATGTAATGCCGATGGTTGTTTCTCAAATTGACCCTGAAGTATTCGCTCAAATTTTAAGCAAAAATTTCCAAGATTTACTGAAACAAGTTGCTCTCTAATTTTTGCATAGTGTTCATTGCTACTTCGTATTAAGTTAAAGGATTATTATTATGAAATTATTTATACATTCCATTTTTTCTTTAATTTTTCAAGAGTCTTATCAATGTGCATTTGTTCGAGTTCACTATTGATAAATTGTTTAAGACCGCTTGCTTCCGGTGTTGTTTTGAATGCAATCCCATAATATTCTTCTGACAATTTTTGCGGAAGAATTTTGTACCCTTTATAATCCATTAAAAATCCTTTAAGTAATGATTCGTCTGAAATCATTGCCTCGGCTTGTCCGTTTGTGAATGCTTCGTAACATTCCTGTCTTGTTTTGTATCCAACAAGTATCGCCGCCGGAGCAAACTTTTTGGGTGTTTTTTCTGCCGTAGATGTTAATCTAACCAGTACTTTTCTCTTATTCAGGTCTTTGACTGTTTTTATAGGACTATTTTCTTTGACTATGATTGCTTGTCCAGTTAAATAATATGGTGTTGAAAAATCAATTGTCATAAGCCTTTGAGGTGTTATTGTTATTGCTGAAAGCGCAAAATCTACTTTTCCTTCTGAAACCATCGCAATTGCTTCAAAACCGCTTGATTTTATGAATTGAATTTTATCCTCACTCCCAAATTGAGCAAGTGCAAGTTTTTTTGCAATGTCAATTTCAAATCCTATTGATTTTCCTGTTTTCGTGTCTATGTATCCAAATGGTTTTGTATCGTCACTTACCGCAACTATAAAGTAGCCACGCTCTTTCGCAACTTGTAAAATATCTTTTGCTTGCTCTTCTTTTGGTTCAAGTGAACAACCGCTAAATATAATTACTGCAATAAATACTAACAAACAAAATATTTTCTTCATATTTACCTCTTTTCTCTATGGTAATACAAATAAAACTTAAAACAATCCGCAGTTTTTTAATAACAGTGATAATAAATAGAAAGAAAATTAACAAAAAAATATACTCAACAATCGGTTTCTTCGTTTACAATCTTTAACTTTTTCCCAAAAAACATTACAGAAATGAAATAAATTTGAAGATAAAGAATTTTGCAGCAAAGTGTTAAAATAACGAGATTGTTCAATATTCCTGTGAAACAAGAGTCGTTAAATCTGAAGTATAAACAGTTGTTATAAATTTCAAATTCCTTGATACTAATAAATATTACCCAGTCGGGTAATTGTCGCTTGCTTTTTGTACCGTTAAAATAAATCAAAAGATTGGTTATAAAATGATACAAACTACGGGCAGTGATTATTTATTAGATGCTATTTTAGAATATTGTGATGATATTATTACTGTTAAAGATTTAGATTTTAAATATATTGCTTTCAACAAAGCTTTTCTTAAACATATTGATGTTGAAAAAGGAAATGAAGTTGTCGGCAAATCCGTTGATGCATTCTTTTGTCCTGCTGATTGTGATATTCTTTTGAATAATTTAAAAAAGGTTGTAAAGAATTTTAAGCCATATTGTTCTACTTTTGTTTATGTAAAAAACGGTGTTTCAAAAATTGTAAAACAAACAATTACTCCTATCATTAAAAATGGTGTTGTTCAAAGTATTCTCACGGTTTCTTCCGATGTTACCAATGAAGAAAATTTAAAAACAAAGTTGCTTGATAAAAATTACCAATTGAATACGCTGCTTGAAAATTTGCCGTTTTTTGTTTTCTTGAAAGATAAGGAAAAAAAACTTGTTGTTGCTACCAAAGATTCTAAAAATTTTCTGGAAAACGGTATTGATAAGTTTTCTAACGGTTTGCAAATTGATGTTAAACAATCTTTGCCTGAAACAAACAATGAAGATAATTATGTTTTGCAAAATAAAAAATCACTAAAAAAAGAAAAATCAGTATTGGACAATAAGGGTAATCTTCATTGGTACCGAGTTCATAAGTCACCGATATTAACTTCTTCAAATGAAGTTAATGGAATTTTGACAATTTCACAAAATATTGACAAAGAAAAACAATTAGAAACTCAGAAAAATTTGTTCTTAGCTACAATTTCTCACGATTTGAAAAACCCACTGCTTTCACAGATATGTTCTTTGGAAATGTTATATAAACAATTAATTTCAAAATTGAATGAGGAACAAAAAGAAATTTTTGAATTGGTTGTTGATTCCTCAAAGTTTATGAAATCTATGCTGTACAGTCTTTTGAAAACTTGTAAGGAAAGTGATGGAGTTATTCAACTTGAACGAAAAAATTTTGATATGCAAAATGTTGTGAAACATTCCGTAAAAGAAATATCAAGTCTTGCTGCAAATAGAAATATTAAATTATCCGTTGATACTCATTCTGACACAAATGTTATTTATGCTGACGAAAATCAAATGCGCAGAGTCGTCGGCAATTTGTTAAATAATGCTGCAAGTTATGCCTTTGAAAATTCTGAGATAAAAATATCTTTGTTTTCTCTAAATAATAAATTTACAATGAATATTGAAAATAAAAGTAATGAAATTTCAGATAAACTAAAAAAACATATTTTTGATAAATATGTTTGCGGTGATAATATCGGGAATTGTCAAACAGGATTGGGTCTTTATTTTTGTCGCAAAATAGTTGAGGCGCATGACGGCAAAATTCATTTATTTAACAATAAAAATTTGAACAAATTTGAAATTGAAATACCGATTTTAGATGAAAAATCCGCATTATGCTCTCAAGTCGTTTTGTAATTCTTTATTTTTCATTCTGTTCAAATGTTATAAATACATTTGATAATTAAAAATTGCTCTTAACTTTTTTCCACCAAGATTTTGCTTTATCGACTTTATCTCCGACAAATTCTTTTCCGTCGTCGTATAAATCCTTTGCTTTGTCAACGGTATCTTCGACAAATTCTTTTCCGTCTTTATATAAGTCTTTCGCTTTGTCTATTCCTTCGTTTACTTTTGGACGAAGAACATAGTCAACTTTTCCAAGCCCGTGCGATATTTTTTCTTGAATTTTTGTTCCCATTTTTTCTGAATCTAATTTCTTTGCTGTTGTCGCTTCTTTCAAGTCCGTTAAAGAAAGATCGTTTACATTTTTCATAAAGTCATCTTTTGGATAAGTTATTGTTTTACTTGAATCCCAAGGGTTTACAACATAAACATTTTCGTCATCAACAGATTTTATACTGTAAACGTGACTATTTACAATTTCTCCGTTGGGGATTGATGAATCCTTTGATTTGAAACTGCAAACAAAAGCGTAATCTTCAGGGTTTTCTTTGAATTTATTTAAAAGTTTTTCCCCTGCTTTATCAACATTAATAATTCTGGGCTCAAGCCAGTATTCTGCTTTTGTTCCGGTGAGCAAGTATATTGCTTCGTCGGTCATTCCGTTGTTAAGAGGATCTGCTTCGGTTGCTCCTATTGATTTATTATGAGCTCTGTCAAAAGGTATAATAGTTGCCTCTTTGTTTTGTATGTTTTCCTTTCTGTATTCAGCGAAAGCCATTTCCAAAATGTTCATATCAATATCGCCTGAAGAAAAACTCTTTTCTCCTTCTGTATATTGATGAAGTGCAATTTCTTCTGCTGAGAAGGTGTATTCTTTCCCTCCGCCAACTAAATTAACGGTTACACTTCCATCTTCATTATGTGTTACGGCTTTATTAAGAATTTCTTGCCCTTTTTCAGAAAATGCCAGTGCGTTGACTCCTGCTAAAACCCAACAGTCATTTATACTTTCTTGTTTAGTGTTTCCAATAATTCCGTCGCTGTTGTACTTGACTTTAACTTGAGAATCTACGATTTTTCCATTTTCATCATATTCCGTAACAATATTCTTTCCTATTGTATCAATGGTTTCAGTTTTTGTTCCGTCCTCTTTGTAATTATATGACGTTGTTTTGTCGTTTAATTTTCCTTCGTAGTTTTCATCTTTAGAAATTAATTTGCCATCTGCATTATAAACGGAAACAATAACTTCATCATTTTTGTTTGTATCTTTTACTGTTGTTGTTCCGTCAGGGTTTTGAATTGTTTCTTTTATTTTAACAAAATTGCCGTTCTCGTCAGTGTTTATTAATGATGTACCATTTTCGTATGTAAATTTTGTTTCGTTGCCGATTGTTTCAAAAGAGGCATTGACCGCTGCCATTGCATTTTCATAAAAAATATCTAAATCTTCTGTCGTCAAAAGTTCGTCAGTTTGCTCATCTCCTTCAGAATATAATGACGCTACGTCATGAATTTCTTCTTGAGTTACTATTCCGTCCTTATCTCTGTCAAGAATGTTGAAAATATTTTCTAATCCGTATGCATCGGTTTGCTGTCCCATAGGACAAGGAAAACCCTTCGATTCTCCCTTTAATTTGTTTAATTTGGTTTTTGCATCGTCAAGCGTGCCTTCAAAAACGCTTCTGCTTAATGTCGTGTTTGTATTAACGGCACTCTTCCCTTCAATAGATTTAGCATCTTTGAAGTCGTTTTCTTTGCCATTCAAGGTGAACCATTCTTTTGTATATTTTTTGATTCCGTCCACTTGTTATACCTTACACTTACTCATAACAAAATAATTTGTTACAGGCATGTTGTCGGCTAAAAAATTATAAACTTTAGTGATTTTTTTTAAATGTGAAGTTTTTTAATTTTTAGTCTTTTAATTGACACAAAATAAGGGTTTGTTTTAACATTTAACTAGAATAAAGGAAAAATAATGGGAAAAATAATTTTAACGGGCGACAGACCGACAGGTAAACTCCACGTAGGACATTATGTCGGCTCTTTGAGAGAACGGGTAAGGCTTCAAGAAACAAATGATTTTGACAAAATATATATAATGATTGCTGATGCTCAAGCATTAACTGATAATGCCGAAAATCCTCAAAAAGTCAGAGATAATATTATTGAAGTGGCTTTGGATTATTTGGCATGCGGTATAAATCCGGAAAAATCAACAATTTTTATTCAATCTATGATTTCTGAATTGACGGAATTAATGTTTTATTACATGAATTTGGTTACTGTTTCGAGAGCGCAAAGAAATCCAACAGTTAAATCAGAAATTAAAATGAGAAATTTTGAGGCGAATATTCCTGTAGGTTTTTTAGCATATCCGATAAGTCAGGCTGCCGATATTACCGCATTTAAGGCTACAACAGTGCCTGCAGGCGAAGATCAAAAACCTATGATTGAACAATGTAGGGAAATCGTTCATAAGTTTAATTCTCTTTATGGTGAAACTTTAGTTGAACCTGATATTTTATTACCAAAAAATAATGCTTGCCTTAGATTGCCCGGACTTGACGGTAAGGCAAAAATGAGTAAGTCTTTGGGTAATTGTATTTATCTTTCTGATGAGCCTGAAGATATTAAGAAAAAAATTATGTCCATGTTTACCGATCCAAACCATTTAAGAGTCGAAGATCCGGGGGAAACCGATAATAATCCTGTGTTTATTTACCTTGATGCTTTCAGCAAAGATGAACATTTTGAAGAATTTTTACCGGAATACAAAAATCTTGATGAATTAAAAGCACACTACCAAAGAGGCGGTCTTGGCGATGTTAAGGTTAAGAAATTCTTGAATAACGTTATTCAAGCAGAGTTAGAACCTATTAGAAATCGTCGTAAAGAATGGGAAAAGAAAACTTCCGATGTTTATGAATTTCTAAAACAAGGTACATTTGCAGCAAAAGAAGTTGCCGCAGAAACATTGAATGATGTTAGAAATGCACTTAAGATAAATTATTTTGATTATCTTAAATAAATTGTTGAAAAATAATAAAAAGAAGTTGCATTAGTGAAGAAATGCAACTTCTTTGTTTAACGAATGTATTTTATGCTTGAGTTTTCGCTGCTGCATATTCAATAAGACATTTTGCCAATTGATCAGGGCAACTTGTCCCTTTCCCTCCGCAATCAATTCCTTTTAATTTTTCGGCAACATCTTTGAGTTTCATTCCTTTTATAAGACTTTTTATTCCTTGTAAATTGCCGTTACAACCTCCTAAAAACTCTGCGTCAACAATTGTTTCTTCGTTTTCAATTTGAACTAACATCATTTTGCAACAAGTTCCTGATGTTTGGTATTTAATTGTTTCTATTGCCATTTTAAACCTCTTTCTTCTTCTTTGGGAATGCATCACAACAAAGTTGGCATGCGGAAAATACCTTTGATGCTTTTAAATTTTTTCTAAAACATTTATATTTTGTTCCATTTATAATTTCTTTAAGTGAAGTTTCCCTGACGGAGCCAACTTTGTATGCTAAACAAGGATATACATCTCCTTCGGGATTTATAAATAAGCCGCTAAAAGGAATTACACAAGGTTCGTAAAGTTCTTTAACATCATCTTGACCGTGTTCATAGAAATATCTCATTTGCTTAATTCCCTCTTCATTTGGCTTAAATCTGGGTGCCCAACGAATTTTTGTCGAGGAATGTTTCGCTATTTTTAACAACTCTTTATACACTGCCTCAAAAGAATTTATGTCAAAATACAATTCAAGAGGATATTTTGTCTTGTAAAATTCTTCCGTAAATTCTTCCCTTAAAATAGGATATTGCCTTAATTGGTTGTTTCTTAATAAAGTTATTGAGAAAAAATCAATACCGACTTTTGAACACCATTCGTACAATTTTAGCAAATCTTCGTGGTTATCGGGAAGAAGAAGTGTTTTTACGTCTGTCAAAAATTTATGGTGCCTCTTTTTCATTATTGACATCATCATTTCTGTCTTTTCGACTAATGTATCAAAAGCCCCCGAACAACACCTGCTTCTGTCATGGTTTTCTCCCCAAGCATCAATAGAAAATGAATATAACAATAATTTATTTTTTATAAAGTCTTCAACTAACTCTTCTGTTAATAAAATTCCGTTTGAATAAATATTTACTCTTCCGGGAGTTCTCTTTGATGCGGCATGATAAACATCAAGAAAGCCTTTTTTTACAAAAGGTTCTCCGCCTATGATAGAAATATTTGCAAATCTCGGTATTTGTTTGATAACATCAAGCCATTCCTCTGCGGAAAGCTCGTTTTGAAGTTGCTTCTCTTTTTGTCCCAAATAACAATAAGGACACCTTAAATTACATCTGTAAGTTATGTCTATAAAATATCGAATAGGAGTTTTGACGCTGCCGTCTTTCTCATTAAAAGACCAATTAGAATAAGTGGTTCTAATAAAATCAAATAAATATGAACAGTCAATTAACATTTTTTTCTCCTGCAATAACGATTATATAATTTAAAGTTTTGATTTGCAATAATATAAACTGATAAGGCTTTGAGTATATACTCAGGTATATTTTTAAAAACAAAAAAGCCGAATTGCATGTTATTATTGAATTTTGCATGTTAACATTTTGTAATATTTGTGAAATAAAAAGGCAATTTTAAAAATCTTTTCTTTTTTATATATGTGTAAAGAAAAACAAATGGAGAGAAATAATCCATTTGGAGAGATTGACAATTTAAAATAGAAGATAGAAAGATAGATATTCAAAGGAGAGAAAATTATGATAGGCGCAAAAGATCAAATTGACAAAATGTTGGTACAAAAGTATGCGATGGAAAAAGTAGATAATTCTTCGCTATCAACGTTAGTAGATTCAAATAAGATGTTAGAAACGATTACGGATTATGCAGATATGCAAAGGAATATGTTGGCATTGAACGCCAGATTGCAAAATGTATGTTCTGCAATTAATGCGAAATCGGCAATTTATGCAAACAGAATGAGAGCGTCACAACCTACGAAGTAGGGGCGTTCTGTAGGAATAACAATGAAAAAGATTATACTCGCATCGTCATCGCCAAGGCGACGTGAATTATTAGCCAAGATTAACAAAGATTTTGAAATAGTAACCCCGACTTTTGACGAGTCAAAATTTTCTCTCTCTATCAATCCTATCTCTATCGAAGAACTCTCTCTATCTAAAGCGAAATCTATCTCTATTAAATTAACAATATCCGCATTGGTAATAAGTGCGGATACTGTTGTAATTTACGGTGACAGGATTATGGGGAAGCCTAAAAGCCGAAGTGAGGCATATGAGATGATAAAGACGCTTAGCGGGAAAACGCATTATGTTATTACCGGAGTAGCGGTTGTTGATGCAGAAATAGGAGCATACAAGACAAATCACGATATAACGTATGTAACTTTTAACGAATTATCAGATGAGGATATTTACGGTTATATAGATAGCAAAAAGCCTTATGACAAGGCAGGTTCGTATGGAATACAGGAGTTGCCCGATAATTTTGTAAAATCGATTGACGGTGAATTTGATAATGTTATGGGATTGCCGACAAAAATTTTAATAAACATTTTAGAGGATATGAAATAAGAGAATGTTTATGATATAGTCGAGATGTGTTTATATGTATAAAATACGAGAAAGGATTAGACATGGCGACTGCTAATACTGTTGAAACAGTAAAATCATTAATCAGAGGTATTCAAGATTTTCCGAAGAAGGGAATATATTTTTACGATATAACGACTGCATTAAGAGATAAAGAAGGTTATAGAGCAATTATAGATTTTTTGAAAGAAAAATATGCTGATAGGAAGATAGATTATATAGCCGGAATGGAGTCGAGAGGTTTTATTTTCGGAGCAACGTTGGCATATGAATTAGGCTGTGGATTTGTTCCGTTGAGGAAGCCCGGAAAATTGCCGGCAGAGGTAATAAGTGAAAGTTACGATTTAGAATACGGAAAAAACACTTTAGAAATACATAAAGATGCGATAGAAGAAGGTAAACGGGTATTAATAGTTGATGATTTGTTGGCAACCGGCGGAACGGCGCTTGCAGCTTGTAACTTAATCAGAAAAGTCGGAGCGGAAGTCGTTGGAATGGCGTTTGTTATTGAGTTAGCAGAGCTTAATGGCAGAGAAAAGATGCCGAAAGATGTAGAAGTTACATCTATGCTGGTTTATTAATTCAAAAAAATAATTATAATAATAATCGGGGGAAGTCAAAACTTCTCCCGAAGTTTAAGACGGTAGGCTATGGGTGATGAAGATAAGCAGTTTGAGGCATCTCAGCAGAAACTGCAAAAAGCGAGAAAGGAAGGACAGGTTGTAAAGTCGAAAGACTTTTCGACGGCACTTTCATTGATGGTAATGTTTGTAATTATCGTCAAAACATCGCCACTGGTTTGGGATCAAATCACAAAACTTTTTGTATTATTGTACGAGCAAATACCGTCAGCGCATATTGAAGATATTGGATTGCCGTATTTATTGACGGTTGCATTGGTTCCGACATTATTAATTATATTACCGATATTGTTTGTGGCAGCATTTGTGGCTATATTGGGAGATTTTATACAGGTAGGTCCATTGGTTACAACAACTCCGTTGGTGCCGAAGTTGGATAAATTAGACCCAAGTAAATATTTTAAAAATTTATTTTCGCCAAAGACAATGTTTGAACTTGTAAAAAACATAGTTAAAGTTGTTTTATTGGGAGCAATCGGTTATATGGTTTATAAAGCGCATCTTGAGGCAATATTGTCTTTAATTGCAATTGATAATAATTTTGCAGTAATGATGGAATTTGGGAATTTAGTTACAGATTTCGTTATGAAGGCTGGAATGGCATTTCTGGTGATTGCGGCAGCGGATTATGGAATGACCAGATGGAAGTTTATGAATGACCAAAAGATGTCGTTCAAAGAAGTTAAAGATGAATATAAGAACCAAGAAGGTGATCCGAATGTGAAAGCAGCATTAAGGCAAAGACGACAACAAATGTTGCATAAAGGAATGATGGATGCCGTTCCTGATTCTGATTTTGTAGTTACAAACCCGACTCACGTTGCTTGCGCATTGAAGTACGAGCAAGAAAGTATGGAATCGCCCAAACTTGTTGCAAAAGGGACAGAGTTGATTGCAAAAAAGATAATTGAAATAGCGAGAGAAAATGATGTTCCCGTTATTGAAAATCCCCCTGTAGCGAGGGCTTTATTTCGCTTAGTAGAGCCGAATTGTTATATTCCTCCCGACTTATATAAAGCGGTTGCAGAAATTTTGCTTTTCGTGTATAGTTTACGTAAGAAGCAAAATAAGTAGTACTATGCTTTAAATTTTTATGGTCGAGAAAAGCGCATGTGTGCGGTGGTAGCAAGTCAAGTGCAAGCAAAAATACAAAATTACATTGAACTTATTGAAAAAGTTGCGAAGGTTGAGCAGCGACGAATTCCTTCTCATATGGTTGAGTATGAGGAACTTGTCAGCATTGGTATTATTGCTATTCAGACCATGATAAAGGGAAAAACGGAACAACAACTTGCACGTTACAATAACGCATATATATCGACTGCTGTCAGATGGGCTATAAGAAACGAACTCAGAAACCGATACAAATGGTATTCTTTAAAGAATACAAAAGAGGTTGAAAGTGGAGAGGAAGGAGAAATTGTATCTGACGGTTCTTCTTCCGATGATGAAAAAATTTCACCGCATAAAGTCAGAGAGGCAATATATACGACCATTTTGTCGATAGACAGTTTGCAGCAAGCAAACGGAGATAGTGAGTCGCCGTTTGATTTTATTAGGGACACTTCAGCTCTTCCTGATGAGAGAGCTGAAATTTCGGAACTTGGAAAAGTTATCAGGGAAGCAATTGCAACTCTTCCTCAAAAAGACAGAACTATTGTTGAATATCGTTTTTACAGAAACATGCAAGTTAAGGAGATTGCTGCTCAAGTCGGCTTGTCTTCATCAAGAATTACGAGAATTGTTCAATCTGCTTTAAATTATGTTCGTGAGTATCTTCAAAAACGAGAACATTACGGTTATTAGTTTTGTAGTTTTCTGTTGAAATATTGTTATTTTGTTTTTTTTTATAGTAAAATTCATTTTAAGTTACTGATAGACTGTGTTATGAAGTTTTTTTCACAAAAATTTTTCAAAAGTTTAGTATTATTTTTTGCAATTCTATTTTTGTCAAATCCTTGTTTTGCTGATGAAAATTCTATTTTTGAGTATCAAGATGAAGGAATTGATGAAGAGCTTTTTTCTGTAAGCGAATATGAAATGCAACGAAAAAATTATTTTTTTAATGAAGAAGGCGATGATGTTTCAAAAATAAGGAGCAATTTTTCTATAACGGATATAGATGACGGAGATGAGGGAAGTGAAAGTGGCGGAATTCGTTTAAAGATTGATGAGTCATTTGAATTAATGCCTGCGGAGCCGACAGTTAATCCGTTTAAAGAGGAGAAGCAGAGTTTTTTAAATTTTTTCAAAGATGATGGATATCAGTTTAAAGAAGGGATTATTCAAAGTCAGCGATTTACCTATTTTTTGCATGGCGGAAATGTTATGTCAGCGCAAAGAGGAAAAGATTTTAGTGATAGTTTTGAGTATGCTGCTAACGAATTTCAGTCCTCAACGGTTTTTAGAAATGAAATGACTCGTTTTGACTGGGGTGTAAATTTCACAAGAACGAGAAAGTACAATCATAATTTATTAGCTAAAATTTCTTATGTAGAGCTTTGGCACGCATTTAATGACAATCAAAAAATTGTTGTAGGGAATTGCAGAACTCAAAACGGGTATGAAGGCGGTATTGCATCTTCACAATTAAAATTTGTGACAAGAAGTCAGATTGCGAGAACTTTTGCAAATGCTGTTTCAGACAATATCAGAAATCACGGAAAGTATAAATATCTGGAATATGATATTGGTATTTCAGACGGAAGCAGGTATTGGCAAAATGTATTCAACGGATTTAGTACTACTGCAATTGCGAGTGTAAAGCCTCTTGCAAAATACAAAGATGATAAATTTGGAAAGTTAAAAATCGGCGGAAGTGTTGATAATGGTAAGGCAGAGCATACAAAGTGGACTGTTGTTGGCGCTCATGCGATATACGATTACAAAAATAAGTTTGGTATGGATTTTGAATATCAACACGCAGACGGTTATGCAGGTTCGTGGTATAACAAAGATAAGGCACATGGTTTGTATGCAACATTGTATTATTTTGTAACGCCGAGAGTACAAGTTTTGGCGAGATATGATTATTTTAAGAATATAGACAGCAGAAAACGCAATATTGAGTACACGGCCGGTATAAATTACTGGTTTTCAAAGAGAGGTAAGTTAATGTTGAATTATGTTTTAGCGAAATCAAATACTTGTTCTCAGCCATCTCATAAAATATACATAGGTGCGGATTTTACGACATATGATGTTTTAGATTCGATATTTGAGCATTTATAAAGATTATGGCTAAATATTTTCTTTTCTTTGTAAAAGCGTTGCCCTTTTTGGTAAGTCGCTATAGAATATTTTTATGGACTTTTTAGAAAGAAATAAAGCATTATTTGCAGATATAAAAGAAAAAATTTCAAATAATCCACAGGACGTAGAGAACTATTTGCTATTAGGTAAATTATACGTTATGGGCGAGTTATATGACAACGCACTCGATGTGTATAGAGAATTGCTTGTTATAGATCCTTTAAGTACGCAGGCGCTTGTAAATACGGGGAGTATATATTTTTTCAAAAAAGAATTTCAGAAAGCGATAGATACATTTTCGAGGGTGCTTGAAACAGACGAGGCAAATTTTTCTGCATATTACAATTTAGGAAATACATATGCGGAAATAAAGCAATATAATCAAGCGATGCATGCATATAAAAAGGCATTGAGTTGTGATGATAAAAATCCTGATTTGCATACGGCAATAGCGTTATTATATCAAGATATGAATGAATATCCGAATGCGATAGCCAGTTTTCAGAGGGCATTGGAGATAGAGCCTGATAATCCTGAATTTAATAATAATGTTGCTTGTGCATATGAAAAGATGAAAATGTATAAAGAGGCTATATATTATTTTAAAAAATCTTTGGATAAAAATCCTGAAGATTCAAAAACTTTTTTGCATATAGCGAATATGTATTCATCTATAAAAGATTTTGAAAATGCAAATTTGTATTTTGAACTTGCATTACAGAAAGATGAAACCTATTATGAGGCATATATTTGTAAGGCAATATCTCTTTGCGAAGAAGGGAAAATTCAAGAAGCTTATGCGAATTATGATAAAGCGGTGGAAATAAATCCAAAACGTTCTAATGCATTTGTTTTAAAGGCAAATTTACTTGTTGCAAATTCAGAGTTTGCAGAAGCGTTAAAGTTGTATCGAAGAGCATTAATGATAGAGCCGTCATCGCCGAAGATATATATTCATGCAGGAAATACCTCGGTGCTTGCGGGAGATATGGTTGGAGCGATAAAGGATTATAAGAAGGCGGTAACTCTTTTACCTGATGATGAGCAGACTTTGCTTATGTATTATGATACGGTAAAGGATTATGTAAACAGAAAATACAATAAGGAGTAATCTTGTGGCACAAAATAATACGGTTTATCCGATAGAAAAAATAATATCAGTCTTATCTTATTTTACGTGTGGTTTTGTAGGATTATTATATTTAATAATAGCATTATTACAGAAACAAGGTTTGCGGACATTTTTGAGATATCATGTATTTATGTCGATATTTTTATCGATTTTAATATATATTGTTTCAAAAGTTTTGATATTGGTAATTAATATTTTAGAATACATTCCGTTTGTAAAGGCAGTAGTTTTTGCGTTGACGGTGGCATTGCAGAGCGAAATCGTATCATTCGGATTTATTCATTTTTCACTGATAACATTATTAATAACTCTTTTATATGTATATCTTTCAATAGGAGCCATAATGGGAAAATATACATATTTACCTTGGATTAGTGAGATTATCAGTTATAATATGCGACAATAAAAATGGAGAAGAAATATGAATTTTGATACAATTTTGGTACAAGGCGGACACAACCCGTCAGAGAACAGAAATGCAATAGCGGTGCCAATTTATCAGACAACGGCATATAATTTTAATGATGTACAATTTGCGGCGGATTTGTTTGATTTGAAGGTAGGCGGAGATATTTATACGAGGATTTCAAACCCGACGACACAGGTGTTGGAAGAACGATTGGCGCTTGCAGAGGGTGGAGTT
This sequence comes from uncultured Muribaculaceae bacterium, assembly GCA_964550875.1. Classification (GTDB taxonomy): domain Bacteria; phylum Cyanobacteriota; class Vampirovibrionia; order Gastranaerophilales; family Gastranaerophilaceae; genus RUG841. Next base: position 90,629 of record CAZKAS010000002.1, read on the forward strand.
GGAGCGTTATGCGTTTCTTCCGGACAATCAGCTTCGTTAATTTCGATTTTAAATATAGCAAAAGCAGGTGACGAGGTCGTTGCATCTGAGAATTTATATGGCGGAACGATTAATTTATTGGGCATTACTCTTGAAAAAATGGGGATAAAAACACGATTTGTAGCAAGTCAAAATCCTGAAGATTTTCAAAAAGAAATTAACGAAAAGACAGTTTGTATATTTGCAGAAGCGTTGACAAATCCTTCAATTGCGATTGCTGATATAGAGGGACTTGCAAAAGTGGCGCATAGGAATAATTTGCCGTTAATTATTGATAACACGGTTGCGACACCATATTTATTACAACCGATTAAATTTGGTGCAGATATTGTTGTTCATTCGACGACAAAATATATTACCGGACATGGTAACGCAATGGGTGGTGTAATTGTTGATTCCGGTAATTTTGATTGGAATTGTTCTGACAAATTTAAGTGTATTACCGATAAAGACCCAAGTTATCACGGTTTGAGTTATACGGAGGCATTTGGCAAAGCTGCTTATATTGTTAAGGCAAGAGCTCAACTTTTAAGAGATTTAGGTTGTTGTCAAAGCCCGATTAATTCATATTTGACGATTATAGGGCTTGAAACATTGTCACTTCGTATGCAAAAACATTCAGATAATGCTTTAAAAGTTGCAAAATATCTTCAAAATCATAAGATGATAAAATCGGTTTGTTATCCGGGATTAGAGGATAACAGATATTATGAATTAGCGAAAAAATATTTACCGAAAGGAGCATCTTCTTTATTGAGTTTTGTAATTGACGGAGATAGGGCAGTTGCAACGAAGTTTCTTGAAAATGTTAAAATGTTAATTCATGCAACGAATATTGGAGATGTTAGGACGGTTGTTACCTACCCTGCATTAACAACACACAGGCAATTGACTGCCGAGCAGTTGGAAGAATGCGGTATCAGCGAAAGTTTTATCAGACTTTCTGTTGGTATTGAAGATGCTGATGATATTATTGCGGATATTGAACAAGCATTGGAAAAGGCAATGGCTTAGCATTTAGTTTCATATTCAAGCCAAATATAAGAAAAAGTTTTTTCGACTTTAAGGAACGCATCGACTGCATCTGCAAGGAATTGCGTTCCTTTTTGTTCTTTAAAAATTTCTATTGCTTTTTCGTGAGAAATTGCGGGTTTATACGGTTTTTTTGTTCTTAATGCATCATAAACGTCAGCAATAGCCATTATACTGGCTTCAAGAGGAATTTCGTTTTCTTTTAATTTATCAGGATAACCTGTTCCGTCGGGGCGTTCGTGGTGATAACGAGCAATTGTTTTTCCTCTTTTAATGAAACTGCTTTCCCCAAAAGTTTTAGTTATATTATCTAAAGTTTCATCTCCGATAAGAGTATGTGTTTTTATAATGTCGTGTTCTTCTTGTGTCAATTTCATTGGTTTTAAGAGAATTTTGTCGCAAATTCCAATTTTGCCGATATCGTGCAGAGGTGTTGCCGCAGTAATTTCTGCTATAAAGTTTTCATCAATTAAATCTTTATATTTTGGATTTTTTTGCAATTCTTTAGTCAACACGTAAGTATATTTTTGCATACGCTCAAGGTGTTTACCGGTGTTATCGTCTTTAGATTGAGCAAGGTCTGCAAGAGCAAGAATTGTTTCCATTTGGGGGTGTTTGACAGTCTTTAAAAAATTATTCATTTCATCAGTGAATGAGTTATTTTTTTCTTGAGCTTTTTTATGTGTTCTTAAGACTTCAAGTCTGTGGTCAATACGATTTTTTATTTCATTTTCGTCAATCGGTTTTGTTATATAATCTGAAGCTCCATTTTCAAAACCTGCTTCCATTAAATCAGTGTCAGTTGTATCACAAAAAAGCATTATCGGAATGTGATGAAAAATTTTTTCAGTTTTTATTTTTTTGCAAAGAGCAAAAGCTTTTTCTGATTCTTTTTCAACGTCTATAATTACGATTTCAGGTAAAATCTCTTCAATTTGTTCGGTTGCTTTTTCTTTGCAATAATCAGTAAATACTTCATGTCCTTGATTTTTTAGTATGATTTTTAAAAATTTTAAATCGACTTCTTTATCGCCGATAATCATAATTTTAGCCATCTTTTTTCCTTTTATATCGAACGGTCATAATTATATCATAATTTTTATGATGTGTGAAATTACAGTTTTTTTGCTTGACAATGAGATAGTCATAAAGTTATAGTAGTAAGGTTAGAGTAGGTGTTTTATAAGGACAAATAAATGATTAAAAATATTGTGTTTGATATGGGTAATGTACTTTTAGAGTGGGTTCCCGAGAATATTGTTAAAAGATTTGTTGATGAACCTGAGAGGGTTACAAAACTTGCAAAAACAATTTTTGAATCTGAAATGTGGCATAAATTTGATGCAAATGAAGTTTCGGAAGAAGATGTTAGAAATTATGCAAAAGAACAGTTAGGCAGTGATTATGCAGAAGATATTGATGAAGTGTTGGATAATTGGCAGTACTGTTTGCCTGTTCAAGATAAGATGAGCAGACTTGTAAAATATTTTCATAATAAAGGATTTGGTGTTTATTTACTTACAAATGCGAATGTAAAATTTGTAGAGATAAAGAGAGATTTGCATGTTTTGAAATATATGGACGGATATTTGGCGTCTTATGAGGCAGGTTGCGCTAAGCCGAGCGAGAAATTTTACAAACTGTTTTTAAATAAATTTGATTTAAAGGCAGAGGAGTGTTTGTTTATAGATGATTTGGTTGCCAATTGTGATGGAGCGAGGGCTGTTGGAATGACAGCAGTTCTGTTTGACGGAGTTTATGACCATTTAATTGGTGGTTTAAAGTATTACGGGCTTGAAGTTTAATAGACTTTTCGGTAATGAAAAATCGAAAAACCTCTGATATTTTGTATCAGAGGTTTTTTATGAATATATTTTTTGCGAAAAACAATGAATGTTGTCCTAAAATAGTTGTTTATACAGAAGATTTTTACATGCCGTTTGGTAATTGTAATAATCATTCTAAAAATTGTAATTGTCCGGAAACAGACGGCTTTAAAAATATTTTAGAATGGTTTTTTAGTAAAAATAAAAGAGAAATTTCATTATTTTAACTATTTTTATGAAAAAAAGGCTCATCTAAAATGGATTTAAGATGAGCACCAACTTTACATTAGCCGAAACACTAATAACATATTTATATTACATTTAAATCAAATGTATGTCAAGTTGATTTTCAAATAATGTAATCTTTATTTTTGAAATACTATTTACATTGAGCGAAAGCGCTTTTGTCTGCAAGGCAGGCAGGACACAAAAAATCTTGAGGTAAATCTTCAAATGGAGTACCTGCTTTTATACCTATTTCCGGAACACCTGTTTTTGGATCATAGACCCATGTGCATAACGTGCAAATATATTTATCCATAACTAAACCTTTTCGGTATTATCATTCAAACATTTGTAAAAACCGCCTTGATGATGAACATAAATGCAATTTTTTCCGTCATTTTTTGCTTTATAGAGTGCATCATCAGCTGTTTTAATAAGATTTTCAGAATCCGTAGCAGAGGATGGATATTCTGATATACCAATACTAACAGTTGCTTTTAATGTGATTTTGTCATCTATCGGAATTGCAATTTTTGCAATATTTTTTCTCAATCTTTCTGCAATAATTGTCGCATCTTTTGCGGCAGTTTCAGGAAGAATTACTGTAAATTCTTCACCACCGTATCTTGCAGGAACATCAATATTTCTGCAAGTATTTTTTATTGTGACGGCAATTTCTTTAAGTACTCTGTCACCTATTAAGTGACCGTAAGTGTCATTTACGTGTTTAAAATTATCAATATCCATCATAAGCAAAGAAACAACATGCTTATATCGAGTTGCTCTTGTAACTTCTGCTTCAAGCAGTGTTCTGAAGTGGCGGTGAATATATAGTTTTGTCAAACCGTCCTTTGTTGCAAGTTCATATAATTTTGCGTTGTCAATTGCAATCGCTGCTTGATTTGAAAGGGCTTCAATAAACTCTAAATCCTGTTTATTAAAGAGTTTGTTATTCTTTTTGTTTGTGATGTTGATAACCCCAATGGCTTCACCCTTTGCAATCAGCGGAACACAAATCATTGACGAAATATTATTCATCAAATTTGCCTGTTTAAATCTTGGGTCATTCTGTCCTAAATTTGTTATTATAGATTTTTTTTCGGCAAAAACTTTTCCTGCAATACCTTCATTAATCTTGAGTTTTGAACATTCTATAACGCCGTTATTGATATCAAATTCTACTTTTGGGTCTTTTAAGCCGTAAACAACCTTAACTTGTAAAGTATTATCAGAAATATCATAGAGCATTAAAGAGCCTTTTTCCGCATCTATTGTTTCTAATGCTCTTCCGAGAATAACTTGAATTAAACCTTTTAAATCGTCAATGAAATTAACTGCTTGAGAAATGTTATACAATATTGATAAATTGTGCAAAGATTTGTGTAAAAAAGAAATTTGTGATTGCTGTTCTTCTTGACGTACAAATTTAACCAATAAGGGTTCAACACAAGAAAACATTTTGTTAAGAAGAATCAGTTCTTCTGTATCAAAAGGGTCATTATTTTCTTTTTGACCGATAGAGCAAACACAAAAAGGTTCTTCATCTTTAAAAAATACTTTGAAATATGCTGAGTTAAAATTTTCAAATGCAGAATGTTCCCAAAGAGTTTTATATTTTGGAGAACCATCAATATTCATTGTTTGAAATAATTCTTTTCCTGCGTAATTTAGAAAATCTGCATATTCTTCGTCAAATTCAAAAGTTAGTCCTTTTTCCGTACAATTTACCGCTTTATAAGTCATATCTTTTTTTACGAAAAAAATGACATCATTCAAATTGAAATTTGTTGTCATAAAATAACTGATTTTATTGAGCAGGTCATCAAGGGAAGCTGCTTGGTTTGCGAGAATATTCAATTCAAAAAGATTGTTCAATTCCAAAAAATTTTTTTGGAGATTATAAATCTTATCCGATAATTCTTGGCTCATTTACTAATTTTGCCCCTTACTGACACTTCCTTTGATAACATTATAACATGTACCTGTGAAAAACAATAGTAAATTTTATTTTATTTCTGAAAACAGTGCTTTTGTTACGATTTGAGAGTATTTTCCGCCGGTATTTGTTGCAACTATTATGATATTTTTATTATCTTTAGAGGCAACACCAATAATACCTTCTATTCCATGAACAGGGAGATTGACGACATCAGATTTGAATTTTACAAAAGGAACGGTTTGATTAAATGCATAAAAAGAGTCCCTACCGGTTATTTCAAAATTTTCAAGTCGAATGATTTTAAAGTTATTTACAAAATCATTAATTTTTGAATCTGCTTTTTTTGTCACAAAATCATCTTTTGTTAATGTTTCAGTATCTTTAGGTTTTGCCATAAAAAAGTTTTGAGATGTTGAGGCATGCTTTATATAAACGTAGTTCCCGATTTTGGGCAATTTGCTTGAAGAAACCAGTTCAAATTCTTTATCTAATCCTGAAAAATCCGCAATTTCAGCAGCTTTTTCCGCTTTACTGGTTTGAGCCGGAGATAGTGGATTTTTTATGAAATCATTTACGAAATTCATTCCCCCGATAGCGATAAAACCAATGATTGCAAGCAATATTATTGCTATATTAAAAATAGTTTTTAAACAACCGAACATTTCTTAACCTCAACTTGTTATTTCTTTATTATTTGACTAAAATTAGTATAGTCATGACAAAAAGAGAAATCAATAAAATTAACAGTATAGATGTAGATTTGAGCGAAGCAACCCCAATGCTCAGACAATATCTTGATATTAAGAGGAAGTATCAAGGTATTATATTGATGTATCGAATGGGCGATTTTTATGAAGCTTTTTTTGAAGATGCAATAGAAATTTCAAAGGCTTTAGAAATTACGCTTACGGCACGTGATGGTGGTTTTTTAGGTAAAATACCGATGGCCGGAATACCTGCAAAGGCGGTTGATAATTATTTGCCGAGATTGCTTGATAAAAAATATAAAGTTGCTATCTGTGATCAAACGGAAGATCCTGCTTTCGCAAAAGGACTTGTAAAACGTGAAGTTACACAAGTTATTACTGCCGGTACGGTTAATGAAATAAGTCTTTTAAGTTCAGATAAAAATAACTGGCTTGCTGCTATTATAGAGGATAGTAATGTTTTTGGTTTTGCATATACGGATATTACAACCGGAGAATTTTTTGTTACTCAAGGTTCTTTAACTGAAATTCTTGCTGAACTTGCCAGAGTTAAGCCTTCTGAAGTTCTTGCTCCTGTTAAAAAACAAAAGATTTTACCGTTTCAGATAGTTCCTGATGAAAAATTTGATTTACCTGAACAAATTTATCTTAATTACAATTGTTCAAAGATTTCTTCTGTTGCTTTTGAACAAGATATTGCAGAAAAAAATATAAAAGAATTATTTCAAACAGAAACTTTACAATCATTCGGACAATCTGAGTTTAAGGTTGGTTTCAGGGCGGCAGGTGCAATTGCGGAGTATTTAAAACAAACTTGTTTTTCTGCGTTGCCAAAATTTGATACAATTCATTCTTATAATTTATCTGAATTTTTATCAATGGATATTAATACGGCCAGAAATTTAGAACTTTTATATACTAATCGTGATAAATCAAAATACGGTAGTTTATTATGGGCAATTGACAGAGTTAAGACCAATATGGGGTCAAGATTACTAAAAAAATGGATTACACAGCCCTTAAAAGATGTTGAAAAAATCAATAAAAGGCTTGATGCAGTTGATGTGTTACTCAGAAACAATTCTTTATCATCAAAACTGGCATCTTTATTGGGTAAGGTTTATGATATTGAGCGTCTATCGGTCAAAATGAGTAATTCTACGGTAAATCCGAGAGATTTTTTTGCGATAAAAGAGTCGCTTTTGTTGCTTCCTCAAATTGAAGAAATTTTGATTGAATATGATAATGATTTTTTAAAAATTTCTGAAGATGTTTCGGATTTGACGGAATTTGCTGAAATTATTGACAGAACAATAAGAGATGATGCTCCTGTCGGAGTTAAAGACGGAGGCATTATCAAAGAGGGTGTAAATGGAGAACTTGACTATTATCGTGAATTATTAGACGGAGGAGAGAAGAAACTTGCAGAAACAGAAGCAGCAGAAAAGGAACGTACAGGGATTAAAAATCTCAGAATAGGTTACAGCAAAACTTTCGGCTATTTTATAGAGGTTACAAATTCCAATTTGTCACTGGTTCCGCAAGATTATATCAGACGACAAACATTAACAAATGCAGAAAGGTTTATTACGGAAGATTTAAAACGTTTTGAAACAGAAGTTTCTGCTGCTAAATATAAATCTACTGAAACGGAATATAAAATTTTTACGGATATGCGAGAATATGCTCGTGAATTTTCCGATAAAATAAAAAATATTGCGCATGATTTTGCAACAATTGATGTTTTACTCTCATTTGCATCGGTTGCGGCTGAGAATTCCTATGTCCGTCCGATAGTTGATGATGAAGGTGAAATTTTTATTAAAGATGGTCGTCATCCGGTAATTGAAAAGATTTTGCCAATGGGAAAATATGTTCCTAATGATTTGGATTTGAAAGCAGAAGTTACAAATTCAAAAGATACTCAATTTATGATTTTGACAGGACCGAATATGGCAGGAAAATCAACTTATATGCGTCAAAATGCGTTAATATTGATTATGGCTCAAATGGGTTGCTTTGTTCCTGCAAGTTATGCAAAAATTGGGGTTACAGATAAGATTTTTACCAGAGTCGGTGCTTCTGATGATTTGTCGCTTGGTCAGTCAACATTTATGGTTGAAATGAGTGAAACTGCATATATTTTAAATACGGCAACAGAAAAAAGTTTTATTTTACTTGATGAAATAGGTAGAGGAACCAGTACTTATGACGGAGTTGCGATTGCTTGGTCCGTCGCCGAATATATTGCTACGAAAATTAAGGCAAGAACTGTTTTTGCCACTCATTATCATGAACTTAATGTTATGCCGAAAAAATTTGAGCAAATTAAAAATTATAGAATTACCATAAGTGAAAAAGAAGGTGAAATTGAGTTTTTGCGAAAAATTGTAGAAGGTTCTGCAAGTAAAAGTTACGGCATTCAAGTTGCTAAAAAGGCTGGTTTACCTTCTTCTGTCGTTGAAAATGCTCAAAATCTTATGATTGAAATGCAAAAAGAATTTCAAAAAGATTTGTCGGGAAAAAGAAAAGTCGGTCGTAAAATGCCTGATATTCCCCAGCTCTCACTTCCTTTTGATGATTAAGTATTTAAAAATTTTGCAATTGTTTTATAATCGGGTATCATTATTATATGAAAAAATTGTTTGAATTTACGCCAAAAATATTTTTAGTTATAACTTTTTTGTTCGCTGTATTTTTGTCGTTTTTTCAACTTAATCCTGTAATTGATACCGGACGGGAATTGTATATTCCGTTGAGAATGTTGAATGGTGAACTTTTATACAAAGATATTGTGAATATTTATGGTTCTCTTGCCTATCAAATAAATACCTTGCTTTATACAATTTTTGGTGTCGGAATAAATTCACTACGAATTTTTGCGGTTATAAATTCAACTTTAATAATATGGCTTTTTATGCTAATTTGTGGCGAAATTTTTCCTATAAAAAATAACTCAAATCATTTAACAAATAAAATTAATTGGTATGGGCAAAACGGTTTATGGCAATTTGCTTTAATTCCTTTTATAATTGGTGTTTGTTCATTAGGTACGTTTAATTATACTTTCCCTTATTCTTTTTCAATGACGTACGGACTTACCTATTTTTTGGCTTCGATTTTATTCTTTATGAAATTTACAAAAAATAATGAGCCAAATTTTGCCTATCTTGCTTGCCTTTTTGCAGGTTCTGCCATTGCTTGCAAATATGATTTTTTCCTTTACTCTTTGTTTCTATTTCTTTATATTCTTATTAATAAAAAAATATCAACATTAAATGTTCTTAATTCTTTGATATGTCTGTTAGTTATTCCTTTTTTATCTTTCGGGCTCTTATTTCTGCAAGGTGTTGACATTAGCGATTTGCAAGAAACTTTCGCTCTCGTTTCAGCTATCGGTAGGACTCATTCTTTAAGATATTTGTATTCAAATTTTTCAGGTTCCTCACCGAGTTTAGCCGTTCTTTCGGTATCGTTTCTTAAAACAATTATTCTTGCTTTAATTGCCTTTTTAGTTTCTCTTTCTAAAAAAATATCGAAATCTGATAAAATTTTAACAGCCTTAATTTATGTTTTTGCTTTTGCAGGGCTTTTTTATGTAGGTTTGATCGGATATTCTCTTCTTGCAATTATTAATGCTTTAATTTTTTGTATTTTTATTAAAAAAATTGTTCAAAATAAACCTTTATATGTTTTTATGTGTGCTTCAATTCTGTTTTCTTTTAAGACATTTTTCTTCATAAATCTTGATGTTTACGGGACTTATACTCTTCCTCTGATTATTCTTTCTATTGTTGCTTTTTTATTTAATATTGATTATACCGATAAAAAAGAAGTGAAATCTGCTATCAATTCTTTTGCTTCAATTCTTTTGGACGGTTTGCTTGTTTTATGTATTTTAAAATCATTTTTGATTTTTATCCCAAAAACTCAGGGGCAAATTTTAACGTCGATTGATAATGACACAAATAGTGTTACAAGAACAACAAGTAGTATTTTTGTTTATCCTCAAGTTGCGAAAACTCTTAATGAGGCAGTGATATACATAAAACAAAATACTAAACCGACAGATAAAGTTGTTGTTGTTCCTGAAACAATGTTTTTGAATTTTGTTACAAAACGTCCTGCCGATAATATTTTCGATAGTCTTACTCCGATGTATTTTGAAACATTTGGGGAAGAATTTGTTATAAATCATTTTAAACAAACAAAACCGGAATATTTTGTGTTAAATAATCGTGATACTTCTGATTATGGGAAACGGTTTATTTGTAAGGATTATGGAAAACAATTTTGCCGATTTGTTGAGTATAATTACAATAAAACGGCAACTTTTGGTGAAGGTAAATATGTTATGCAGTTATATAAGAGAAACGATTTATGAAAATAGCAATAATTAATCACGGTTGTGCAAAAAATCTTGTTGATAGTGAGCTTATGGCAGGTTCATTGTCAGAGAACGGGCATAGTATTACTCTTGATGAAACAAAGGCTGATATTGTTTTAATTAATACTTGTTCTTTCATTCATGATGCGGAAACCGAGTCTGTTCAGTCTATTGTGAAAATGATAGATGAGGGAAAAAAGGTCATTGTCACGGGCTGTTTACCTCAAAAATACGGCAAGGAACTTAAAAAAGCATTGCCTGAAGTTAAGGCTTTTTTGGGTACTTCAGAATTGGATAAAATATGTGATGTTATAAATAAAATTGCTGAAGAAAATCAAATTTATGAAGTTTCAAAAAATCCTCATTATCGCTATTTTGAAGAAGTTGAAAGACAGCAGATAACTGTTGGTGCTTCTTCGTATTTGAAAATTGCTGATGGGTGCGATTGTGAATGTGGTTATTGCATAATCCCTAAACTTCGTGGAAAAGCGGTTTCTCGCCCAATGGAAAATATTATTGAAGAAGCTAAAAAACTTATTAAAAAAGGTGTTACTGAAATTATTTTGATTGCTCAAGATACTACTGCATACGGAAAAGACTTGTATGGAGAGCCTTCTCTTGCTAAATTGCTCGAAAAATTATGCAAAATTGAAAATTTAGGTAAATTGAGAATAATGTACACTTATCCATCAGGTATTACTGATGAATTGCTTGATGTTATGAAAAATAATGATAAAATTTTTAATTACATTGACATTCCTCTTCAACATTCAAGTCAAAATGTCTTGAAAGCAATGCGCCGTCCTGCTTTTGATTATCGTAACTTAATAAAAAAAATAAGAAATAAAATACCTGATATTGCACTCAGAACAACTTTTATCGTTGGATATCCTGGGGAAACGGAAGAAGACTTTGAGCATTTAAGAAAATTTATTCAAGATACTAAATTCGATAGACTTGGAGTTTTTGAATATTCTCGTGAAAAAGGTACATATTCCTATGATTTACCCAATCGTGTTCCTGCGAAAGTTAAACATAAAAGAAAAAATTGTTTGATGAAACTTCAAAAAAATATTTCAAAACAAATAAATGAAAATCTTATCGGTAAAAAAATTGAATGTATTGTTGAATATATTACTGATGATGGTATAGTAACTGCCAGAACGTATAAAGACGCTCCTGAAGTTGATTGTCTGATTTATTTAACATCAATAAATCACGAAGTTGATATCGTTCCGGGTGATTTGGTTACAGCAACCGTTACAAAAGCTGATTGCTATGATTTATACGGAATAATTGACTGATTACAGTTGTCTTGAGTCAACTCCGTTATATTGCATTTTTTGAAGTTCAAAAGAAAATGGAAGTTTTTTCTTTTCTTTTGGTTTTTTATCTGTATTTTTGCTTTTTTCTGTTTGAGTTTCTGTATTGCTTACAGCAGTGCTACTTCCGTTTTCTCCATTATCAATTTTTTTTATCTCTGTTAACGTTATTTCTTCAATTTGTTCTTCTTTAACAACTTTTGAATGTTGAGGTTCCTTTGCCGGCGGTTTTGTCGGTTGTACAACCCTTTTTGCAGGTGTTGCGTTATTGACAACCGTTGATTGAAGTTCGTCTAAAACTTTTTGTGTCGGCATTGGAGTATGCGTTTTTACGGGAATTTTCGTTTTTAATTCTTTGAAATTTGGTGTTACTGAACTTTGTGGAATCGGTGTTTTTACTTCTTCATTGTCTATTTCTTTTGAACTTTCCGTTTTGCAGTCTGTTTGTTCTTTTCCTTCTTTCGTATTTTGTTCTTGTATTTCTGATGGTTTTTCTTCCTTCGTTATTTCCTTTAAGTCTTTTTTTGCTTGTTCTTCTTGTTTGATTTGTCTTACAACTTGTTTCTGTGTATTTATACTTTCTGCAACCGGTTTTATCTTTTCTGCATTAACTTTTTCTTCTTTTTGTATTCCTGAAAAATTGACGCTATCTAGCGGGCTTAATTGCTTAGAAGTCGATGTTTCTTGTGTTGGAACATTTTTAACTTCTTTTTGTTCTTGTTCTTGCTCGCTTTTTTCTTCTGAAATATCAAAACTAAAGTTATAATTCCCTATTTCGTACTTTACAGGTTTTTGAGTATCAGCAGCAAATGATGGTAGTGTAATTAATGCTGAAATTATTGTCGCTGTAAGTATTCTTTTCATTTTTTCTCCAAGTTTTTTCTTTCTGTCTTCTATGATATTAATTAATCAGTAAAAATGTTAACTCCCCAATCAGGTAGAATTACATTCTTTCTAAAGTAGTTATATTGGGGTCTAATAATCGTCTGCCTACGTTATCAAACTGAATTGAACATAACGTCTTTTTTCCGTATTTTATAATTTTTTCAATGGTGCCTGCTCCGTATTTCGCATGTGAAATTCTCATTCCTTCTGTATAATTTATTTCTTGCTCCGGTTTTGAAGGTTCTATTTTGGGTTCATAGATCGGTATATCACTTGCTTTTGGTATTTGCCTTTGAGATTCTTTTTGCTGATGTTCTTGTTGAGCAATCTTTATTTCTATCGGTTTTGGCTTATTTTCTGCTTCTATTTGTTCCTGTTGAATATTTAGAGATTGCTCTTCTTCTTTTGTTATGTTTGATGATTTTTCAGGTTCCTCTTCTTTGGGAATTGTTCCATCTGTTTCTTCAACAATATCTTCGTCAGGTTCAGTGACTACAAGTTCTTCTGTTCCTTCGACAATATCCTCTTCAGGCTCAGTGATTACAAGTTCTTCTGTTCTTTCGATAATATCCTCTTCAGGCTCAGTGACTACAAGTTCTTCTGTTCCTTCGACAATATCCTCTTCAGGTTCAGAAATTATGGATTGCTCTATTGCTTCTTTAATCGTTTCTGATTTTTCTTCAATAGTCTTTGTGTATTCTTCTGTCTCGTTTTTCATTTCTGAAAGTTGAGGTTCTAAAATATTTTTAATTGGTGCTATTTCTTCTTTCTGTGTCGGATTCTTTTCAATCGTTTCTGTTTCTTTTATCTCTTTTGTTTTATCGAGTGACAAATATACATCATTTTGTGATTTTGTATTTTCTATTTTATTCTTTGAATTAAATTTTTCTTGAACAAATGAGAGAGGATTATAAATTTCTTCAAGGTCATTTAAATCTTTTTCTGATAAGGTTAATGCCTCTTTTTTAAGTTGTTCTTCCTTTATCATTCTTTTGACTAATTCGAGATTGGCTTTATCTAAATCGTCTAAATCAGCAACGGTTATTTCATCATCATTAACATTGCTTTTCGTCATTTGGTTTTTAATCGTTACTAAAAGTGGAACAAATAATGTATTTTCTCCGTATAATATAAATTCATCAGGTTTTAATTTTTCTGCATAAATACTATAGTCTTCGCTTTTTGTGCATTCTTCCCGTGATGCAAAAATAGCAAGATTATTGCAATGTGACGTGATTTTTTTCAAATTTTTGTTTCCGTGTGAAATAATCGGAATTAATCTGATATTTTGTTTATCATAGATGTTTTTAAGTGTTAAGGAATCAGTGTTTTCGTCCGTAATTTCCGTAATAACATAGAATTTTTTATATAGTCCGGAAATAACAGATGTGAAAATCAAGTTATAAAATTTAGCATCAACTGATGATAAATCCAATTTAAAAGAGCCGTCACTGTCATTTATCTTAGAAAATTGTGTTTCTTTATCTGCAAATATTTTTTTGTATTTATATGTTAAAAGTTTATTGCAAAATGTCAAAAGTCCTTTATTCGCTGTTCGCTTCGCTTCGTTCATAATTATTTGCAGAAACATTTCAAACGGAATAAATCCTTTTTCAACACTTTCTATATATTTTTGAATTTCTAAAATTATATTTTGTATTACTATTTTTGAGTCAGGAGAACAGTCATTTAGGTCGTTTTCAAAAATGTAATCCAATGCATAACTGTCAAGCGGTATTCTGTAATCCTTTCCATAAACTGCCTGATTTTGCATTTTAATGTTTTGGTACTTTCCGTCAAAATCTAAAATAAGAGTTCTCGTTTTCGCCTTTTCAAGTGAAGATATAATGGTCTTAACTATAATTTCATTCTGTTCTGCTCTATCGCAAATTATACAAAAACCTGAAGAAAGAAATTTGTAATCCGTTTCAATTTGTATATTTGTGTTTTTTGCATATCCACCCCATATAACAGGATTTGTTCTGGGTTGAAACAATCCGATAATTTCTTCTGCGTTAAGATATCCTACTTCTGAATTTTTTTGGGGAATATGACCGTTATATTTTGTTAGTCTGTTATTTCCGTCAACTGAAAGATGAAATTTTATAGTTGCTATATTCCGATTTTCGTTATCAGTTGAAGATATTGTTATAACTTGAGATATAATTGTCTGCTCTTCATCTTCAATGAATAAGAAATCAAATAATGTCAAATTCTCTTCTTTACAATTGTATAAAACTTTTGCGGTATCGTTTTTAACCTCAAATATCTGCATGACCAACAGCATTCCTTTCGTATTTTTATTATACACAAAAACAGTTTTAGACAAAACTTTTCAACCTTTTCCGATATTATGTGTTTAGATATATTACATATCTTGAAACAGGTTTGAAAATTTGTTATCCTGTTCTTGAGGAGTGAGATTATGAAAAAGAATCAAAACAAAATTTTTGAACCTTTCCTTGAAAAAGTTGCTGAAATGCCTTTTTGGATAAAGGAAATCATTTATATAAAAATTCGTGAAGAATTTGAACAAGCTTATATATCTGAATCTGATATGCATGCTCCTCTTGATGAAGCATATCAAGCTTATAGACCTGTTCTTACTTATAGAGGGAAAACAGAATTGGAAAATCGTGAAAAAGATGAAGATCCTCCAATTTATCGTTTTCTTCAACAGTGTGCTGACGGTAGTTCTCTTGCAGAAATTACTCTTCATAATTTTTGGACCTTAGAAAGTACCGCAAAAATCCACTTGTTCTGTTTGCAAAAGGAGTATGTTGATAAACCTACTTCCGCAAAAATTTCTGCTACCGCTCTCTATATCTCTGGAAGAATTAAGATTGGAGAATATTTTAGAAGAATCGGGAAAATTTCTACTGATGAATTAAATGCTACTGTTCGTAAACAAAAAGAACTTGAGGCTAATGGGCAACCTGCTCATTTCGCTGAAATTTTAATTCAACTCGGTTACGTTACGGAGCAAGAAACTAAGGCTATTCTCTATCTGAAAGATGAATGTAAAAAAAGATTTATTTTTAGTCCTGAAGTTCTATCTTCTGCTAAACAAAATATTAATCCATCAGTTGCTGTTTCCGGTGAAATTAGAGAACTTCGGCAACAGCTTAATGATGCAAATGTTAAATTAGACAAAATTAAAAGAATTATTAATGATTAGTCCTGATTTTAAACTGCTTAGCAGAAGTATCCGTAACGGGCTTGTGGAAGAATCCCATTTTGGTCTTTTCTTCAAGTATCATGACGGAAAAATAATTCATTCTTATGGCTTGGATAATGATTATCCGTTTTTTCTTCGTTCTTGCATGAAACCTATGCAATTTGCTGCTGTCTTTGAAGTTGCGGAAGCTTTCGATTTTTCTCCGCAAGAGTTGGCTGTTTGCTCTGCATCTCATTCTGGAGAAGATTTTCATTTGAAAACAATTTTGGGTATTTTGAAAAAAATTGGTTTGGACGATTCTTTTTTGCTTTGCCCTCCTCAAGAACCTTTAAATTTAGATGCGAAAAATTATTTAATTAAAAATAATAAAAAACCTAAATCTATTCACAACAATTGTTCGGGAAAACATGCGGCTATGCTTGCTTACTGTGTTTTGAAAGGTTTAGAGCTCGAAAATTATAATGACCTTTCTCACCCCTTACAACAACACGTTTTGCATTTTGTTGCTGACATTTGCGGTGTGAAACTTTCTGATTGTTCAATCTCTCGTGATGGTTGTACTTTGCCCGTTATTGCTACTCCGTTAAAAAATCTTGCTCACGGTTTTCTTGAGGTTTTTACAAATGAAAAATATTCAAATTTTAAAAATGCAATCTTGCAAAATCCGTATTATTTCGGCGGGCATGGACGAACAGACAGCGAAATAATTGCAGCTTCTCCTTCTGAAAATTTAATCGCAAAAGTCGGTGCCGGTAATTTGTGCTGTATTGCTGATTTGGAGGAAAAATCCTGTTACGTTATCAAACTTGCTGACGGTGACAACTTTGCAAGAGGTGTCGTTTTGACTCAAATTTTAAAATCTTTGTATAAAATTAATTCTCAAAAATTAGAAAAATTATTTCCTACGTCAATTACTGATGAACTCGGTGTCACCGTGGGAAAAATTGAAGTCTTTAATCCTTTTTAAGATTTTTGAATTTGCAGTAATTATAAAAGTGTGTTATAATATACTTTTGTAGTATCCGGTTTTATTTTTGAACGTGACAATGCTTGTCCGTCGCCGAGATTCGTTTTTATAAGGATTTTTATCATGAACAATTTGCAAGATATTCAGTACAACATTAAAGAAAAAGAAAAAATGCATATAATTATGGACTACGACGGAGTTATTTCTTCTTTAAACAGTTCTTATAGTTCTGATTTGTTTAATCCTCTCTATAAACGTATTTTTGAAAATTTTGCAAAAAAAGATTTTATTACTTTTACCGTATTAATAGATAAAAAAGATAAAAGATTTAGACCTAAATCAATCTATAAAAACTCAAATATCCAATATGCCGATATTGAAGATTTCAAAACAACTTTGGAATCTTTAACCGATAGTGCATATGATGTCGTTTATTTCGGTAACGACAAAGATATTGTTTCTTTCTTCAAAAAAAATAAACTTTTCTCTATAGGTATCGACCCTGATGAAAAGAAGAAGAAAAAATATACTATGTGGCTTTCAAAAGATTCTTTTATAAAGTTTTTGACAGAAACTAACAATGTATATTTGTAATTAATAGGTTTATGTTAAATAAAGACGCAAGTTTTTTGCTTGCGTCTTTTAGTGTTTAACCACGTTCAATTTCTTGATAAAGAAGTTCTCCATAACTGTTAAAACCACCGCTTGTTTCTTCAATAATCCAAGTTGTTGTCGGGTCTTCTTTTTTTGCTGCAAAAGCTTTTTCTTCTGCCATATCAAGATCTTCAAATTCTCCGATAACTTTTGGAGAAAAACTTGACGCTGTTTCTACTAAAACTCTGTACATATCTTGCTCCTTTTGCACCTATTATATTACAATTTTTGATTATTTTCAAAACCGCTTACTTTTAAATTCTCAACAAAAATGTATTCATTTTTTAAAGATTTAGCGATTTGTTGATTGTGTGTACTTCATCCAATATACAGGCTTAATTGGAGAGTATCATTTTTCAATCATAGAAAAATCTTCCGGTAATTCTTTTTCAAATATTTTAATAAAATCACTGAGTTTTAAATCAAATATAGAACATTGATAACTAAATAGGGTAGCTCTTGAAAAACCTCTAATGTACTTAAACTTATAGCGATAATAGGGCGGAAAGAGAGAGTAGCCTGTAGCGTGAAATTCAAGCACTAAAAATTATTCAAAATTATGCTATTGGATTTGTATAATCTTATGTAATTTATTGTTATATTCATCATCTTTAATTGATGCGGTAAATTAAAATTTACCACATACTACAAGACTTAATAAAATTCTTAATTAAAAACACCCCCGCATCAACGTAGTGACGTAAGTTTTGGTTGAAGAAACAACAACAATGCGGCTATTGTTTGAGCGTAGCGAGTTTAGCCGCTCAAGTTGAGTTTACAAAACAAGTCACGCAGTTGCAGCGGGCGGTTTTGCGGTACTTTTGCCGCCAAAAGTACCTAAAGAAAAAATTCTTAAGTCTGTAGCGTGCATTATAATGCTCGAAAAATTATTCAAAATTATGCTATTGGGTTTGTATAATCTTATGTAATCCATTGTTATATTCTGTCATCTTTAATTGATGCGGTAAATTAAAATTTACCACATACTACAAGGCATTAGATTTTGATGCAATAAATTGCTCCCTACATACTTCACCTCGTTCACAATGACGATAAATGATTAAAGTTTCTCATTCACTGTCACTGCTGTACATGTCAATCAATTAGTTACATTTT
>CAZKAS010000003.1:0-71809 GCA_964550875.1 uncultured Muribaculaceae bacterium
ATTACACTCGGGTAGTATTTTAACATTTCAACCTGGTTTTGCAGCTGACCCATTTTTACTATGCGCCTACCCTTTGGCTACCCGATAAAAGAAAAATAGCTGTTACTCAATGAGTTAACAGCTATTTGTAGTGCCCAGAACAGGAGCATTAACTATGAATCGAAATGAATAGTGCTCATTCTTGAATGAATGTCGGAAATTGCTTAAAATGCTGTATTTCAATCAGAATAAACCGAATTAAATCGGTTCAAATTTTAATCAGACTCGAACTCGATTTGTTAAAATTCAGGGTCGGTTGACAAATGGTTGACAAAAATTGTTGTGTATATAAGAGGGTATTATTACCTTTGCATCAGACAAATAAACTAAGTTGAATTTTAATAAATCTCTCTAATGGCGACTGTACAACGCACTTTATCGACTAAATCAACTCCAACCGGAATAGTCGAAATCCACCTGAGAATATCCGTCTCTCGTGGTTGTATCATACGAATCAAAAGTGGTCTCTACGTTGACCGAAAAAGATTCAACGACGGTAAATTTATAATGCCTCGCGACCCTGCCGAAAAGAAACAACTCCGCGAGCTTGAGGACAAACTTGAGTCAATGGAAAAGTTTCTCATACGCCTGTGCGAAGACACACCTCAGGAAAAGCTCAATAAAGACTTCGTCCTAAATCAGCTGGACTTGTTCCTTAATCCCCCTGTGGAGGATGCGCCAGTAGCACCCGAAGTAACATTCTTCGACATCTTCGAGGACTACATCACAAAGAAGAATATCTCCGAGTGGAGAATCCGACACCTCCGTGTACTCAAACGTGCGCTGATGCGATATGAGCTGTATATACGCGCCAATGGCAACAAGCGATATAAAATAAAGCTCGATGACTTCACTGTTGATGATGTGAACGACTTCGAGAAGTTCCTCCGCAACGAGCATAAGTTCTACAAGAAATATCCGAAGATTTACGAAGCTGTTCCAGCGGATACTCACTCCCAGCGTAAGAAACCTAAGCCTCATCCCAAAGGCGACAATACCATCGTCGGTCTATTCGGTTTGATGCGCGCCTTCTATCGCTGGTGTCGCGACCAGGAACTGACAACCAACGATCCATTTGCAAAATACAACGGAACGACAACTGAGGTGTACGGCACTCCCTACTACATCTCCCTTGAAGAGCGCGACCAGATTGCCGACTATGACCTCTCGGCAAATCCGGCACTGGAGGCACAGCGCGACATCTTCATCTTTCAGTGCCTTATCGGTTGTCGTGTATCTGACCTCATGGCTATGACTCCGGCAAGCATCATCAACGGAGCCATAGAATATATGCCGCAAAAGACCAAAGGAGAACGTCCTCAGGTCGTCCGTGTTCCTCTCAACGCAAGGGCAAAGGCTTTGGTAGAGAAATACGCCGGACGCGATGATTTGAAAGGAAAACTGTTCCCGTTCATCAGTTCGCAGAAATACAACGTGGCTATCAAGAAGTTTTTCACCGTATGTGGAGTGGACCGTATGGTGACTGTTCTCAATCCGACAACAGGGGCGGAAGAGAAACGCCCTCTCAACGAGATTGCAAGCAGCCACCTCGCTCGACGTACCTTTATCGGCAATCTCTACAAGAAGGTCAAAGACCCAAACCTCGTCGGCTCCCTCAGCGGCCACAAGGAAGGCAGCAAGGCCTTCGCTCGCTACCGCGACATCGACGAGGACATGAAGAAGGAACTTGTAGACCTCCTCGATTGATGCACCGTTGAGAGAAATCGCAGGAACATATATGATACTGACCACACAGATAGTGTTATTGAGATTTTGCAGCACCCCTGCTGCAAAATCTTCCACGCCAAATCTTCTACAGGGTGTAGAAGATTCAAATTTTCAAATCTTCTACATGGTGCAGACGATTTCAAGACAACGAATCATCCGCAGTTTGCGGACGATTTCAACAATGACAAATCTTCCGCAACTTGCGGAAAGATTATATGTGAGGTCTGTTCTATCAACGAATATGCTACTCTCTCATAGCTGATAATTAACAGATTTTTCGTAATTTTGTAATTGAAATGACTAAGGATGAACTCGTAGCAAAGCTGCACGACATAGAATGGGAAGATTTTGAGGTTAAGACCGCAAAATCCGAACTGCCGAAGAATGTATGGGAAAGCGTCAGCGCATTCTCAAACACCTCCGGTGGTTGGATTGTGCTCGGCGTAAAACAGACCGGTAAGACCTTCGAGATACAGGGTGTTGACAACGTAGAAAAACTTGAACAGGATTTTCTCGGGACACTTCGTGGCGAGAAGTTCAATCAAAGGCTGACAGTTACCCCCAAACTTTATACTATTGACGGGAAGAAAATACTTGCCTTCTATGTTCCCGAGGTAGACCTTAAGCCGGTTTACTATAACAACCCCATCAATACTTTCATTCGTATGGGCAGTGGTGACCAGAGAGCTACAGAAGGTGAAATCCGCGCGATGTTCCGCGACCAGTCTTTTGGCAAGAAGACAGAAGAGACCATTCCAGACACAAGTATTGAAATGCTTAATCTCAATACGTTGAAGAGTTATAGGTTCGCCCTTAGCCAGACACAGAATCTTGTAAGTCTCCGTGAGGTTGATGATGCAGAATTTTGTGAACAGGTAAATATTACCCAGAACGGACTACTCACTTATGCAGGACTCCTGATGTTTGGTAAAGCTCCGTATGTTCTACGCTATGTTCCCACATTCTGTGTAGATTATATCGAGATTCCGGGACCGACAATCCAGCAGGCAGAGGTAAGATATACTTACCGTATTCCCGAACAGGACAACATCTGGGAGGCTGTCCAGATTATTCTGCGTCGCTTCCGCACTCTTGTTGACGCTCCGATTCATATCAAGGACGATGGATTTGCGACCACAGATGAGAGCCAATACAATGTTCTCCGCGAAGCGCTGGCCAACATGGTAATGCACGCCGACCACTTCGACTCCCTGCGCTCCTGTATCCGCGTCTATACCGACCACATCGAGTTTATGAACGGCGGAGCGTTCCCACTCCCCGTAAAAGACATCCTCGGAAGAATTTACTCCAAGCTGCGTAACCCTACAATCGCCAAACTATTCCGCTTTGTGGGCATAGCTGAAAATGCCGGCTACGGCATGAACAAGCTTGTAAGCTGGGAATCACTGACTGGGACTCGACCGACTATCGAAAGCGACCGCACAATCGCCATAGTATCATTTCCCCTCAAGTCAGCAATTCAGCGAAAGGCTGAAGATGGAGATGTCGCTAAAAATGTCGCTAAAAATGTCGCTAAAAATGTCGCTAAAAACTTAACCGAACGACAACTGCGAATCATAGCAATCATTAGAGAAAATCCTCAGACTACAAGAGCAGAGATAGCCGTAGCAATCGGAGTGGCAACTAAAACAGTCGAGCGCGAACTTGCTGCTCTCTCCGAGATAGTTCACTATGTCGGCTCAAAAAAAGGCGGCCACTGGGAAATCATTGAAGAATAGAATACACTGCGAAAGCGGCAAGAGGCTGGGCGGTCTGCATTGTTGGCGGCGGTTATGCCGTCAAAAGGTGACGGTGTAGGCACTGACACCTTTCGACCGCATCGCACCTACGAGCAACTGCGGAACACCGAGAACCGGCAACGCCTCTAAGGATTGGCAACGGCTTCGCTGATGCCACCTCTGAGACTTATTGCCGTTCCTCCGTGTTCTTTATCGCCGTTGCCTGATAAGGACTTTTTACGACCGCCCAGCCACTTGCCACTTGATTAGCAGTCCACGGGTCGAGACAGTGATAATCCGCCTTCCTGTGTTGTCAGCTTATCACAGACTCGCCCTGCCGGGACTGGGCAGTGCCATTTTACAGGGAAAGATGTAATATTGGATACGGGCGACCAGCATCGTCGGTTTCATCTCGTGATATTATACGGAATCCCTTTGCTTTGTAGAAATTCAAAGCCGAAGGATTCTGTTCGTTGACATCTACCTTTGTCGCTCCCTCCTGTTTTGCAAATTCAACGAGGGCTGATCCATAGCCCTGTCCGCGACGGCCACTGTCTATAAAAAGCATTTCTATTGAGGTCAAACTCAATCCTATGAATCCAGAATACCAGCCATTGTCGGTGATGGCGTATAGATCTACATTAGGGAAATAGTCAGGAATCAGCGCAGCTTTTATCTCATTGAAATCATCTTTTTTCAAAAAATCATGCGTAGCCATTACTGAACGCTCCCATATTCCGGCGAGCGTTTCATAATCCTCTTTAGTGCATCTCACTATTTGCATATCACAAAATTACCACTTTTTCACGGGATTTCAATGCCTAATCGCTTAGCGCTTTGCTCCGCAAAGAATATGCTGTCATTCGTTTTCACCGTCAAGGAGTCTTAGCTCCACTCATGCGAACTATCAACTCAGGAAGCCTTGCTTGCTCGGATTAAGAAACGTGCGGAGCAGGGCTATTCTTTTGCCTTTTGGCTGAAAAATCTCCACACTTACAGGTAGTATTTTTAACCCAAAGGGCGAACAGCCCTTCTTTGCCTCCGCACGCTGCCATGTCAACGAGCAAGCAAAACTTCGATAGTCGATAGACGCATAAAAAAATGTCGCACGATGAAAACGAACAACAACATATCAAACAGACGAGGCAGAGCATCC
Organism: uncultured Muribaculaceae bacterium; assembly: GCA_964550875.1. GTDB lineage: Bacteria > Cyanobacteriota > Vampirovibrionia > Gastranaerophilales > Gastranaerophilaceae > RUG841. The sequence goes on from CAZKAS010000003.1 coordinate 4,663, forward strand.
ATCTCCAGTCTCAACCGCATAAAAAGGGTTCTCCTCTGGGCGGTGGGGATAATCGGGGTAATACTCGGATTGGTGTTGTGGGTGTTTCTCCGACCGATATTCCGAGGCGTGGGCTGGGTAATCAGCCTAATCTCAGCACTGATGATAATCTATTGGCTACTCACTTTATAAAACTCAACTGATATGGCTACACACAAATCAAACAACGCTGCAATCGCAGCAATGCAGCAAATGCTCCAGGAGCGTTGCATCGCAGAACCTATGTTCGCTATCAAGATGGCGAACCCATCCAAGAGTATGGAGGGAGCCGTGAACTATCTCTGTTCGCAAATCCAAAAGAGCGGAATGTGTTGCGTGGAAGACACCACCGTGATGAACATATTGGTACACTATTTCGACGAATACGAGATTGAGGACTGCGGAAAGGTCAACTGCAACATCGTGGTATCAAAGCCGGAACTCTCCGAGGAGGACAAGGCTGAACTCAAGGAGCAGGCTATGGAGCAGTACAGGCAGGAGCAACTCCGAGAAATCAGAAGGCAGTCAGCACCGAAGGCTCAACCCAAGCCGACATCGGCACCCAAAGCCGGAGAGGAAATCAATGTTCAACCCAGTCTTTTTGACCTCTAAAACCCCAGTAAGATGAAACCGAGAAACAAGAAACAACAGCATATAGTGGAACTGAGTGGGCGACTCCGCCCGATCACCACCGCCCAAAAGCAGTGGGCGTTCAGCCACACCATAGACCATTACGCCTATCGTCTCAAATCGGGCAAGGCGGTATGTATGGACTGCGGACACGAATGGCAGGAGGTTGGCTTCGGCATCTACCGTTGTCCCAACTGCGGGGAGAGGGTCGAGATACGCAACACCAAAGAGCGTGTACGCCAAGACAAATCCTATTTCAACGTAATCACCACAATGGAGGACTATCAGGTAATCCGTATGTTCCTGATGATAGTTGAGATGCGTAAGGGGATGAAGGCGAAACCTGCATATCTTGAAATCGGTCAGTATTGGATTGACCCCAAGGGACACGCCACGGTCGTTGGACTTCAGCGCACACTCGGCTACTACGTTGACTCCTTCGCTTTCGGCTCTCCATTGGAGATAAGGGGTGACAACGACGCCTTCCGCCACATCGCAGGGCAATGGGTATATCCTCGCATCAAGTCAACCGAGACCATCAAGCGCAACGGGTTCAAGGGTTGTTGCCACGCTATGCACCCCGTGACACTCTTTCAGCAGTTGCTGACTAATCCCAAAGCCGAGACGCTGATGAAATCCGGTGACATTGAAATGCTCCGCTATCTCTGCCAGCATCCGCAGGAGGTTGACAAATATTGGAACTCCATCAAGGTAGCCAAGAGAGCCGGATATTCGTTCAACGCACCGAGTATGTGGTTCGACTACATCAAGATGTTGGAGCGTATGGGCAGAGACCTCCATTCCCCATCGTTGGTAGCACCCAAAGACCTCAAGCACGCTCACGATGAATACGTGGAGAAGGTCAACCGACAGAGGGCGAAGGAGCAGAGGGAAGCCAACCGAAAGAAAGCTGAAGCCGACCAAGCCAAGTTCGAGGAACTCAAAGGTCGTTTCATCGGACTGACGATGACAGACGGAACAATCCGGCTCCATACACTTGACAGCATAGCCGACTATTACGATGAAGGCACAAGGCAACATATCTGCGTAGGTTCAGCGGGCTACTATCTCAAAGCCGACACATTGGTGTTCACAGCCACGATGGGAGGCAAGACCATCGCCACCGTTGAAATCTCGCTGAAGGACTACTCAGTCATTCAATGCCGAGCCTTCGCCAACAAGGTGTGCGAATACACCGAACAGATAGCCGGCATCATCAACGCCAACAAGAAGATGATAGACGAGCGCAAGAGAGCATAAGTTTAACCCGACCACCGCCAACTCCGGCGGTGGTCACAACACCCTCCAAGACTATGACACGAATGACCCAACACGGAATATCGACCACCCAAGCCGGACAGGAGCAATATGAGACCTTCTACTCAGCCCACCGAGGTCGCAGGATAACGAGAGTGATGTACGACTACCGCACCCAAGACGGAGAACTCTTTTCGGTAGTCGCTCCAACCCTCAAAGAGTGCCGTTACAAACGAGACGAGTGGCTCGCCAAACGGAACATATAACCAATGCCATATCAGTGAAGAAGGCGGTGAAGCGTGATGCTCCATCGTCTTCAATTTGCCAAAAATTTCGGCAAAAATTTCGGCCGCCAAAAGGCGGCGTTGGGGGATGTCATTCGTTCCGAAATCCACGGATTTTTAGTAATTTTGCATTATAAAAACTTATCAAATTCAAGAATTAACAGACAATATGACTAAAGCAGATATAGTTAACGAGATAGCTAAAACGACCGGCATCGACAAGCCTGCCGTTCTCTCGGTGATAGAACAATTCATGGCCGTAGTGAAAGACAGCCTCGCACACGGCGAGAACGTATATCTCCGTGGCTTCGGTTCCTTCGTCGTAAAAAACCGTGCCGAAAAAACAGCCCGCAACATCAGCAAGAATACCACGCTCATCATCCCGGCTCACAACATCCCGGCATTCAAACCCGCCAACTCCTTCAAGAACGAAGTCGCAAAGTAAATGAAACTGAGTCCAACTGCAAAGAAAGCCATTTCAGCATTGCTCATTTTGCTGTTAATGGCTGGATTGTATGGAGCAATAATTGCACTGTGTAATCAGTATCTGCGTGAGCATGATATGCTTACCCAATCATCCAAGTTCGTTCTCGGCGCATTTATGTTTGCCGGATTCTACTTTATCTACAAATGGTTCTCGAAACGGGTTGACACAATCCAAAAGCAAAATGATTGATGGAAAACGAAGAAAATGAATATGAGGATAATTCTGATGATGATATGATAGTAGATTACGACTATCATATAAACACGGGAGAATTGCCGGATTTTATTGACGAAAAATCGGTTGATGTCTTCATCGCCAATCTTAATGATTGGGACTGATTATATTAAACAGAATAATCTCCTTCTAATTTACAGAATAAACGCAATGAACATTTACAGTAATTCTATTTATCAACGGATGCAAGATGAATCAATAATAGAGAACATTCTTAATGAAGGATTCAAAGCTTTCTATTGTCTTGAAGAAGTCTTTATGGGACAGAACAACCCATCTGGACACATAGGTATTCCTATGGTTTGTTTTTGTGATATTCCATTAGCTCACGTAGCCAAGAATAATTATGGTAAGTGTGGAATTGCAATGTCACGAAAATGGGGAAGAGAAAGACATTTAGAGCCCGTTTTATACTATCCAAATGATGTCAAATGTCAATCGACTAAAATGGTACAGACTGCTTATGAGGTATTTGTAAAAGACAGAAAACGATATGATGAGTATCGCATATTAGGCTATTCAAAGCCAATTACTAAACCCACTAAGGTAAAAGGTCGAAATTCAGATAATTATATTGAACGAGAATGGCGTAAAGTGTATGCGAATCCAGCACCACATAAGTGGTTAACTGAAAATGAATATAACGCGTATCGAGGAGCAAAAACATCGCCTAAAAAACCAATCGGAAATCCTCTGCGATTCAAAGTTGATGATGTGGACTTTATATTAGTCGATAAAATGAATGCTCCTAAATTACGTAATTATATTATGACAAAATTGAAGTATTTATGTCATGCTTCAAATCCATTGTCACAAGATGAAAAGTACATTTTATTATCCAAAATATTAATTTACGAAGACTTAATACATAATTTATAACCGTATCAATTATAGGCACATATAATGGTATGTACTATTTTCTTGTGAATATTAGTTCATTTTTAATACAATAAAATTGGAGGCGTAGGGTAATGAGGTGGAGTGGAGGTAGTTGGGAGCCTTATCAGACTGATTCACTCGATAGAAACAGTAGTTCCAGCCTTGGCCCATGTCCGTATATAGAGCCTCTTTTACGCCTTTCGAGCGCAGCGCGTCAATGAAATTTCCGAAAGTGACAATTCCTTGGCTTTCGTAAAGTGCCAACTGGCTTTCGGAATCGAGGCATAAAGCGCGGAAGACATTCTTATTCCCTAAAGGGCGAGTAGTCGGTACCTTAGACCCATCATGTATCATCATTTCTTGCGCGAACCCCATTCCGCCTTCTTTTGCGGCTTTGTCCAGTGCGGAGGAATAATCCTTGTAGAAGAATCTCGGACCGGACTTGGCAGACCAGGTAAATGCACCGGTGTTGCGCTTACAGCGATAACCTTTGAATCTGATGCCTCCTGCAACGTGATCGCCGGCCACGTTTGAGTGTCCTTTGTCAAATTCAGTCCCGGTAAAGGCTCCCGCAAATGCCAAAACTATGGAATCATTTTCAGGAGAAGGTATTTCTCCGCATACCATATTCATTTTAAGACCGCTCATTTCCGGCTTTAGACAAATCAGGTCGCCGTATTCCGTTTCGATATGAGAAACAGAAAGAATATCTGTATCTGCTTTGGTGAAATCTCTTACGATTGATTCTTTTATATCGGGATGAAGTCCACGGGCCACATCAATAAACAGTTTCACACGAGCCAACACCTCACGCCCGCGATTACGCCACCACGAAGTGCGTTTACCGGGAGTCTTGGCGTTGAAACCGATAGCTTCAATTCCCAAATGTTTTGCCTGATACAAGGCTCTCTCGTTGTGGTATTTCTGGGAAATGATGATAACCGAGTCCTGACAATACACATCACGCATTTTTGCAATGGAATTGAGTGTCCGCGTTCCGTCATAGTCGAGAATGATGCGTGCAGAGTCAACACCTTGTTTAATCAGCGAATCACGCATTGCCACTGGTTCATCGTAGCCGTTCTCTGTATTGCGGTAATCTCCACCACTGACCACGAGCCAATCAACCTTTCCGGCTTTGTATAATTCCGCACCAGCTTTTATACGATGATCAAAATAATAGTTTCTACGGCCATTCCAAGTAGAGATTGGCGATGTCCCCAGTATCATTCCAACCTTCCGATGCGGAATACTGTCAACATTATCGTATGTTTTGCCGAAAGCATTCCTTGACACAATTACATCGCACAATGCTATTACAGCAACGAATACGACTGTTATGGCTAAGATACAGAATATAATTTTACGCTTTTTCATAGACAACTTGATTGATAAAGGATGTTATCTTCTGATGATACATGACTTGGTTATGCAGATTTTCAACATAATATGATGGAATTGAGGAATAACCGAATTTCGCACCGAGAATAGCGCATGTAATGGCTCCATTAGTATCTGCATCACCTCCTTCATTAACCACTGGCAGGAGACCTTCTTCAAATGATGTAGAATGCCAATAACACCACAAAGCAGCCGACAGTGTCCGTAGGGTATAGCCTATGGAATAGGTCTCATCCAAATCGAGCATGGATATGTCTGTACTGTTATAGGCGGCATCTACCCATTCAAGGATTCTGTTGTCGTATCTATGTGCTATGTCTTTTATCTCACCGTAAGAAAGTTGCCTGTCATGCCATACAAGATTATGAATAATCGAGACAGCAATTACACATGAACCGACACAACGGGAATCATAGTGAGTCAGCTTACAGATTGCCTCGGCTTGTTCAATAACGTTGCTTGAAGCAAGACCAACAACGGAAGTTCTCATTAAAGCCCCGTTCGCCGCACTCTGTTGACGCGATAAGTCCCACCAAAGTTTTGAGCACATCTCCGGTTGTTCGACATAGTCTCCCATACACAATACTTTATATGTGTGGCTGCCAATTCCCATTGGCGATTCGTTGAACCAATCTTTGAAGTTAGAGGCAACACTATGAATAATGAATTTGTCATTCTCGAATCCTTCAAGAATGCACAACATCATGTCTGTGTCATCAGTCCACGCACCTTTCACCCATCTTCGTCTATGCGCATCTTGAATTATCTGATCATAATTCTTTAATCCGTCGGGATAACTCTTTAAGACCTCGTCTTTGCTCATAAATTCGGAGCCAAGCCCAAGCGCATCGCCGATTGCCTGTCCATAAAGGCAGCCCAGCATTTTATTTTTAATTGTATTCATCGTGATTAGTTGTATTTAGAATGGACAATCTTCCGAGCAATCTTCTTCCATCGGTGTTTCAATAAAATGGCCGTGAGAGAATATCAAATCAGGCTCCTGTTCTTTCGATATTTCAAGCTCAGTAGAAAGAGCTTTCTCCAATTCTTTCTTCTTTTCAAGTATTTCCGGGGCGATGTAAATATCAGTTGCTTCGTATCTATCAATGAAAGGAAGTACACAATCAAGCATCAGACAATATTTCTGGAATGCGTATTCCCTATATGTGTTAATATAAAATCCATCATCAGAATGAAAGAGAAGGGTCTTCCAACTAAACGGCATTTCTAGAATGATATTCGTTATTCTTGAAAACTCTCTGTTTTCCTTATCGAGGTATAGACGGAGACTTTCACTTTGAGCATGATTGTCAAACCGGTAGAACATATCCATGAACTTATCAGTACGTTCGGCCGCAAAGCCGTTCTTTGTCATCCCAACTCTAAACTGCATAACGTAATTGTTATTATCAGTATAATCAAGACAGATTAAAGCGCAATCAGTATTCCGTATAAGTCGGAAGTTCTCCGGTCGGACATCTTTCCAACGTCCTTTTGCAGCTTCTTCCTGGAGAAGTGGAAGCATCTTGCAGAGGTCATAGTATGTTCGGTAGAATTGCCAAACAGGTTCTTGGGACAAAAACCAATTAATAGGCTTAATGTTATTCGTTACGATGTCAAGCATCTTAGACATTACATCGTATGCTTGGTCAACAGAAACAGATATTTTTAGACCTCTGTCGCAGTGGCAAAGCTCAGCATCTATTTCAAATTGCCATAACTGGAGCATCAACCATTCCGCATAGGAGCGGAATATGACCACGGAGGCATCTATTGATCCTTCAAACAGATACTCACAGAATGTCGTTCCGGTTTCGTGGTATTTTATAGCAAAAGAATGGGAATGTTTGTTCGAATCCGTAAAAGAGGCCTTGATGCATACATCGTATGTACAGTATTCAAGGTTTATACAATCGGGCGTAATGGAATTCCATACGTATGCTGATGCATTGGCTTGAAGAAGAAGATATGCGTCTCTTAGCTTCAGAGCAGCCTTAGAGGCATTGTCAGGGATGGCATGACAAATATACTTCGGAGAATCAAAATTGGGAGTCATATCTATTTAGAACTCTGCAGTTGGATTTCTCGCGGATTCAAGCCGTTCCCAAAAATACATCGCGGATTTGAAAACTTCATAACAGAACTGTTCTCGATCTTTGACTTCCTTGATACACCCATGGCCTTTTTCATCAGTAACACACATCATATAGCAGCCGATGGAATACTCCATAGTGAAGTACACGGCATGATGCAGATTCCTGTTGATGGCAATCATCCCTATTTCTGCCTCGGAAACCATTCTGCTATTGGGCATCTCTACAAGAACAAGGCATATTCCGGGATACCCGTTTATCTCTGACACAATAGTTTTCACTTTCCGATAAAGCCCATCAACTGTTTTTGAAACATTACCGGGAGCCTTATAATTGAGCAGGGTTGTATAATCACTAGATATATTGTTATTATATTCCTTTGTCAATCCGGGAATAATGGTAAAATTGAGCTCATAATTGAATCTAATATTGAATCTAATTATGTCCTCATTTGATGCCTTAGATAAAAGTTTTGAGAATATGCTCATATATTTCTGATATTTACCTTGGAATTTAAAATGATCTTACGATATTTGAGCGAGTTACCCAAATTTCAGAAGTTACAGGGATATAATCATCATCCGGATCAGAGATGACAAGCATCAACTCATTAGGAGATGTGGTGAAATTCGACTGAAGTTTGCGAGAGCATGGCACCCAACCATAACCCGGAATATTCAGAGCACGATTGTTATATCGTTTCCCATATTCTCCATATAGAGTTACATAGCCGGCTTCTATTGGGCCTATATTAGTGAGATGTTGTAAAGAAACTGTTGTCATATGCAGAGGTTTTTATTTACCCTATATGACAACAATCTGGAAAAGGTTAACATCTTGATGTGTGTAAAATCGTGTTCTATTTTACAAACAACAATATCAACAATATGATGATCCCAATGATGTTGACTATTCCTATGGTCTTTGCCGTTTTTACAGTCTTTGATATTTCTTCAACCTTGGAGTCAATTTTGTTTAGATGAGATTCTACATACGAATGAAGTTTTTTTACTCCATTATGGATTTGTTCTTCAGTAGATTTCTGCTGTGATTGAGCACTCCCAATATTATCCAGAGTTGTTTTTATGTTTGCAAGGTCCTCGTCTTGAGCATCTTGTGAGGATTTCAAATCATTTGAAATTTGTTGCAAGATGGTAGTATGGGATGCAGACGATGCTTGAAGATCACTTGCAATTTTTTCAAGTGTCTCGTTCTGTTCTTTCTGAGACGATTGGAGCTGAGATTGTAGAGTGGAAATATCATCTTTCAAAGATGACACCGATTCGGATGCCTTAAGCAACGAAGCATGTAGGGCCGCGAGCTCTTTGATACTTGCCTTGAAAGTGTCATTATTCGTTGCATAATCCGAAGTTAGGTCTGCGGTTTTCGCTTTAAGCTGGTCCGATGTATTGTTTATAGAGTCAACAAATCGGGAAACAACCGAATTACATTGGTTGGAAAACGAATTGTTGAGAGTTTCGAGTTGAGCCTTAAGAACTTCGATTGAGTGTGTAACTTCCGTTGCAAGAGATGCCCTACCATCTTGGAAAGCTCTCGCGACTGTATTGAGGGAGTTTGTTACAGTCTGGAATTCGCCAACAAAAGAACGTAGTTCTTTTTGTACCTCTTTGTACGAGTTGGCAGTCTGCTCAACAAGGAGTCTTGCGGAAGCGACTTCATTAAGTTCTGATTCGAGTCTTGAAAGGCTCGCGAGGATTTCTTGGGGAGTCATATATGGGAATATTATTAAGCAGTGAATTGTTCTTTGAATTTATGTGCCCATTCAGCATGGCCGACTGCTTCACACATCATAATAAGAAGTCCAAAGTTCTCAATGTGCGCTTGGTCAGTAACATTATACTTAACTAATGCATCGAAATATTTATTGAAGTAATTTGATAATTGTTCTTGCGAAAGATTATTTCGCAATTCTTCGTAAGCTTCAATAAAAGAGGTTTCAACTTCATTGTTAAGCGACTCTGATGTCTCATCTGCTTTTAAGAAAAGCAAACAGAACACATTGAGTAGGCTAAGAGTGGGATTAGGCGAAAGCATGCCGCGGCGGATAAGACGAACTGCACCGCGAAGATGTTTAATATTATCTTTAGGTGAAGACGTCCCATCCATGTTAATAATCGACATATATTTCGCCAATATGGATTTTTCAAAATCGGTACCTACAGAGCTGTCTTGATCGGCATATTGCCCATTAAAATACCATTCTCTACCGGACTGAGTGTCATCTACTAAAGAAAATTCTTTGCCGTTTTCATCTTTATATTCGTGGCGAGCATATTTAGAATTGAAGTAGTAATACAATGTATCCTTCAATTCTTCATTTGTATCCAGCCAGCTTTGGGTGCCAGATGTAGCTTCTTCACAAAATTGTTCAATATCAAGAATCGCTTGTTTCCGTTTAGTGGCAATCTTCTTATAGATAAATTGTGTCAAGAAATACAAGCAATTGGCAATCTCAGAACCATTATATCGTTTGCAGTATGCAATTTGAGCATTGGCACGAGTCTCGTTGTAGTAGCGCATAAAGAACTGTTTTAGTCCTTCATAATAAGAACCCTCAGGTTTTTTGCGCGTGACAATCCGGAATTCTTGATTTATATAGTCTTGTGTGAAATCCTCAATCAAGCCAATGCAACACATCCGATAGATGGCTTTCATCAAAGCTGCTTGATATTGTTCTTGGTTAAGGTCTCGAAGTTGTGCGGTATTTTCTTTTGGATTCCGGGGCTGTTGAGTAATTGTCCTCAGTTGAGCTTGCCGTAGATAGCCGTCAAGGGTTTCAGAGTCTCGGGACGGGTATCGGTATGAAATATAGGAGACAACTGCTTCACCCTCATCCGCTTGATTAAGTTTGGAAAGAAAACCTGTTACGGTCTTGTTTTGACGAGAAATTTCATCGGTTTCTTCCGTTATAGTCATTTGATGGTTCATCAGATAGTCCATGACGGTCCACTCGGTCTTTTCACCAAGGAAGTTGCCATCATAGAAGAATTTGTGAACTCCGAAATCAACTTTGACCGGTTCAATGAGACGTGTAAATTCGTCCTGCTCATTGAAAACACGGTCGGAGTAAAGAACGACTGCAAGAGCCATTTTTCTATCACGCCCGGCGCGACCAGCCTCTTGCACGAATGCTTCAAGCGAGCCGGAATGATTAACGTTGAGTGTAAATCTTACATGAGGCTTGTCGATACCCATGCCGAATGCTTTGGTAGCGACCATAATATTCGTACGATTTTGAATAAAATCATCTTGTGCCGATGGGTCATCGCCACCAACAAATTCGCTGACATGTTGAATGTTCAACGAGTCTTTAATTTGTCCAGCAATGCCAATGCGGGAACCATTATGAACGCCTAATGTACCTCTACGGTGAGGGCAGAATATTATAGCAGAAGAAGTGTCTCCCGGGTCTGAGTACCATTCCGGATTCACATCAACTTGAATATCGCGATTAAGAATACTTTGAGCAAAGTCAGATGATTGTTCAATGTTTTCTCGTTCGATAAACCGATTTTTAATTTTCTCAATAGATTCAGGTTTTTGCAATTCTTGAAGCGAAGAATAGAAAACATCCTTAACTATTTGTGGACATGCCATATTCTTTGCGGAATAAACATCCCACTTATCGTGTGCTGTCTCATCATCCACTTTGACAATTCGATACTGTAGTTCCAATCGGTTCGTATTCTCATAACGTACCGTTGCTTCCGGATCGAGGGGAAACGCATTATTGCCTGACAACTCACGTTCTACGTCGGCTAATACATCAAATGAAGCGGTTGCCGTTAATCCAACGAGTGTAACATGGTTTCTTGTTTCATCTTTACTTTGCTTTGGTAAAACATAATTATAAAGGTTCCTACCCAAGTGGAGATAAGTAAAACGGAAATCATGCCCCCATTCTGAAACGCAGTGAACCTCGTCGATGATACCGTAAGAGAAATAGACATGGTTGTCAGCCATAGCTCTAAGACTTTCTCTGAATTTGAAAATGGCAAGACGCTCTGGAGAAAGAAAAACAAACAATAACTTGGAGTCTTTCATCATATTCTCACGTTCAGCCTTATTCTGCACTGCTGAATTGATGAACGTGCAGTAATCAATGCCATTTTTCAAAAGTCCGTCGTATTGGTCCTTCATCAGCGACATTAGTGGGTCGATGATGATTGTAACTCCGGGTTGCAGCATTGCCGCAATTTGATATGTGAGAGACTTGCCGCCACCGGTCGGCAGAAGACCAATTACGCTCTTAAGTTGCAACGCACGAGAAATAATCGGGAGCTGGCCTTCTCGAAAGTTCTCTTTTCTGAAAAGTAGCTGAATGAAATAGCGCAGATGTGCTACATTATCTTCAATATTATCATGTGTACCTTGATGATTGAGTGTTGTAAGAGGCTTATATACTATGCGGTCTGATGTGTAGATATAGCGTTCGGAATATATGCTCTCTGAGGCTCTAACGTTAAAGTAACAATTATTTTTTGCTTTGAATTGAGAAAATTCTACTTCACGAGGATTGGTTTTTTCATGGAGTGAGAAATCAATTACAATATCAAATGTTTGGTCAGTGAGTTGTTTGCAGGTACTTGAATACACATTTGCTCCTGGATGAAGCCTTGAATCGGTATAATTTGAATTGATTACCGAAAGCTTTACTTCCGGGAAGTTCATTTCGGCAAAATCCTGTGAAGCCGAAGCCAAATGATTAAGCATTTCAGCAAGTTCGTGCATGGCTATAGCGGCGCATGGCACATCGGCCTCCTTTACCAAAACATTCCAACTATCCTTGTCAAGTGATAAGTGCTTTGTCAGTAATGCCTCAAGTAAGGTTTTCTCTATTCGAGCGACAGCCAAGGGAATGTCTTTAACGAGTTGAGCGGATTCCTGACTTAAATCCTTAACCGGGAGGAACCTTATACCTCCATACTGGGCTTCTTCCTCATCTTTTACTCCCGCATTTAACACTGTCATCAAAAGATTTTCCAGCCAAGGGCTTGCCTTTGTTGGAAGACCACGCTCCACAATATTGTTAAGAACAGCAAGAAGTGGGTTTACATCATCGTAAACGCTGGCTCCGATATCGAAAGGCGCAAGAACTTCAAATGCGGTTTCAATTTTTGATACATCGAGTGTTGACATATCAGATTTATAAGCAGCAAAATATTGTTTTGGCGCATAAAATCGATATGGAATAAGTATCTGTTCACCTTGATCAACTCTATATTTGAAGCTTCGTATAAAGCAACCGAAAGTATATTTATTATAATCGGTTCGTGTAAAAAACTCCGTATTCCGGTAATTAGAGAAATAGGCAGAGGGAGAAAGTTGAAAATTGCGACAGAATGCATTTATACGGTCTTCACGACGGTTTGCAGGACCAATACACAAAACATAATGCTTATGTCCATTAGAGGTAATAAGCTCCGCAAGTTTTTTCAAATCAATAGTCTCGATGTCGAGGATATTTGAAAAAAGATGTATTGTAATTGGTTTATTGAACTCAATTTCTGATATACAATCGAAATCAAGATGTATTGTTGGTGGTAACCCGAGTTGCCGAGTTATGAGTTTAATTTCTGGTGCTGCTAACGAAACGTTCAACTTAGCACGATTTATAGCGGCAGTAGATGGTTCTATGAGCGTAATCTGTTTGAGATTCTGAATCAGATTACGTTCTCGCATCTTTTCAACAAGACATACCGATGCGAGACCTTGACCACATCCCCAGTCAACAACTTCGATAGACTCTCTTAACTCTGCAAGGGGCAGATCCTCAATTGCCCTGAAAACTTTGCGCTTGTGACTTTCACCATAAGCGGCAATATAGCAATTCAATCCATCCTCTGACTTCAATAGACTCACCCCATGATTGACTTCCGGGTGTGTCCATGGGGAACTCTTATGGCCGGATGGCAATAAAGATTTCGCCGTTTCGATAACAGCGTCAATCGTCAGTGGGCAATATTTTGATATTAAATCGGAATACATTTATTTCCCTGTTATTGTGTCTTGGAGAGGATTGGCTTTATGCTGTTGCCAGTTTCTAACGGCTATCTCCTTACTTGAATTGGCATAGCAATACTCACAAAGATGCGGGCAAGTGTTATACTCACCAATATCTTTGCTTTTCATGCAGCCACAAGCAATACGCTGACCTTTGTCTCGATTGTTTTGGCGTATTGTGATATATCTTCCATCACCGATGTCTACCGCATCTTCAGGAATATCGACCGGCTCAATATCGGCAAATAAACTGTCTGAATGAACGGTGTCAATAATTTCTGCTCCAAGAAATTGTAATAGTTCTGGAGAGTGCGAACCGAACCGAACAATCAGCCGGTCATCAACGCAGTGATTATGCTCGACCCCGGGAAGATTTGCGGATTCTCCGCAAGTTGCAAGGGAATAATTCCAGCCCTTTCTCTTATTGAGTTCCACAAGGCGCTTGGCAAATTCAAGCATTTGTGCCGGAGTCCAATCAATATAATTGATATGACTGCGTTCAAGATTTGATTTAACTTTACGATAAGAAATAATGTCAGCAAAACTAAAAACGAGTTTCTCTGTATAGCCCATTAATTGGTCGCCAATATTCTCGATTTTGGATAGTAGTTTATCCATATCAATCTTATCAGTTAGAATAAGAGGATCGAAACGCCATACGACTGCGCCCTTGCCGAGTTTGTCGACAAGAACCTTAAAGGTTTCAATCCGTTCAGAAAGCGGTCTTACACCTCGTTCCAATCCATCCTCCTCATAGTCATTAAGCGTGTACTGAATATAACATCCAATGCCGCGAGACTTCAAATAATCCAGATGTTCAATGAGCGGTCGTGGATTCTTAGACCAAAAAACGATGAACTTGACATCGTCATACCCGACATAACTTTTGACTCCATTAAAAGGGTTAGTCCATGCTGAATATCCTTTTCTTAGCCGGTGAAAGAACCAGTCGGCATAGAAAGCCGGTATGTCGGTGCTTCTACTTGCCGACACAACAATTGGAAACGTGGCTTTAGCCACTTCTCCATTATCGAGAGTCACGAATCTATCTGCTTGCTTCTTTGCCATTATTAAAGATCTTCATCATCATCGTCTTGCTCATTGAAATATGGGTCACAACGGGAATAAAAGTGTTGCCACGCATCTTGATATTCCTCGTCAAGTTCCCATTCTGAATATCCTCGAAGACTATTATCATCAAACAACCAAGCAAAAAAGTTTGGATCATTATCTCTTAATCTGCCAATATATTCTTGAAGGTCGATTGGATCGAATTGATAGTTGCGTCGCATATAATTCTGATATTGTTGCGACAGGATATGCTGCTTCTCTCTTGAGACTCTTACCGGTTCAGAGCCACCTACGGCAGAAAGCATAGCTCCCCAAAAAGAAAGATGTCTATAAATCTCTATTTTCTTTTGAGCACTTTCGTCAAAGATACATTCTTTTTTGAAATGAGACATATCAGGTGCCCATGGTGATTGAGTACGTGCGAGTCTGAGGATAGGTTCAAGAATGAGTTTTTTATCAGGGAAGAAGAATGTTACAGTGTCGGAACATTCATAGGGAATAACCGATTGAGATGAGACGGCACCTATCTTTATCTCTTGAACTGGATTCGCTTTAACAGCCGCACAATTTCCGAATCTAGAATCTGTGCCCCCCTTTACTTCAAGGATGAAATATTTGGTTCCCATAAATAAAGAGTTAAAAATATTTTTTACTTGTGTTCAATGGTTTGTATAACGAAGCATCTCCTCCGTTTGCAAATACCACTTCATCTCCAGGCAGTTCATTAATAAGCATTCCATTCTTAAATTCACCAATCTGGATATAGCCATCTTTTGAGAATTTGAAAAAGAATCCTGTTTTGGAAAGTTTAGAATCATCAGTGCCTATGTACAAATCTCCATTATTCATGAAATGGAAACCACGAGCCTGATTATTTATGATTTCGCCAACTAAGATCTGTCCTTTTTTATAGCTCGTCCTAAGCCCCATGTCCATTGTACGAATAAGCCAAACTACCGATTCTCCAAGAGAAAGTATACAATCGTCATTATGGAACACACCAAAAACGAATCCGACACCCCCTTCCACACTAAGGCACCAACCTTCAGGGCGACTATTAACGAAATGACCGGTAACCATGGCGTTATGCATATTTAGATAGCACATTCCATTGGCATTCCCATTGATCCAATGGGCTGTCATTTCCATCTGAGGGCTAATGTATTTTTTCCCATATCCGTGAGGTAAGTAAAAGCCATTTTGCAGAAGCAGCGCTTGCCCCGTATAGATAGAGCCGTCTTGCAATTTTTGTTTTTCAATTTGGGTTGGTTTCTCCTCTGTCCCACAAACCTTTTCGAGAAGTTCTAAAACCGCATCTGGAGGGCAGGAAGTATCTTTATAGCTAGAAGGGCGGGAGATACTATTTTCCCTTTCATTTTTCACTTGTTGGGTGGAAGTATGGGTTACACCTTCTTGCTTCTTACCAAATAAAAAATCTAAGAATCTCATTTTCTTAATTATTTTATTTTGATTTTACCAGATTTGAGGTCGGTAATCATCTGACGATAAATCTTAAGGAGTCCTTTGGTTACTGCGCCATTACGTTCTAAAAGAGTAAAAGGCGATTCGGTTTCCAAAAGTTTTATCAAGTCTGTTAGCATTTCGATGGCCTTAGATTCAAACATCATATATGGGAAAAGGGAATCTCCCTCCTTCATAAAGTCAGTGTGCCACCCATATTTGTAGAGTTGCCACGCACAATAGAGAGGCATCTTGAACATCTCTATCATTTGGCCATATTGAAACGCCTGCAAACCATCTCCTTGTGCTTCAAAGAATTTTGAAGCATTCTCATGGAATTTGTTTAATACTTCGATGAGAATCTTAATATTCTCTTTGCTAGGAGTATTTGAACCACTATCGCTCACCTGTCGAAGTAAAGATTGAATCTTGGAATCATCGAAGATATTCTCTTCACCCTCCTGGTATCCGCGTTCAAAGTCAATCTCATCAGCGTGATTTTGTTCAAGTTCTTTAATTAGGACAAATACCTGCTGATCAAGGTATAGATTCACGTCTGAAACGAAGACAGAGTTTTCCATTGCCGCCTCTCCAAGTTCAACGGATTTTTTTGCGCACCAATAAGCTCTGTCTTGGTTTTCCATTTTATAATTGCATAGTGCAATAAACGAGAAAACGCGAGGCAGAATGACATCAGTTCTATCATTAAAAGATTTGTTGATGTCGATAAACTTTTTCAGAGCAAGAAGTATGTTTCCTACTTGCTCTAAATTTTGAAGATCGCAGTTGTTATTAAACAACCGAACTGCGACTTCCATATTATGTTCTTGTTGAGGTGTCATTAAATACTTTTCTATAAAATTATAACGATGCAAAGGTACTAATTATTAGGCTTGCAGAGGGTAGGCCGGAGTATGTTACTTAGCATCCTTGCTAATTATTGATACTATTTATGACGGAATTCATAAAAGGTTAACTGCAACGTGATTGTTTTCAATGAAGAGCGGTTATTCGGAGAACGGATTTCGAGTTGTCAATCTCGATTGTTCCGAGTCGACCCAATACAGACTGACCAAGCAGCAATGGAGCTTTTTGGTTTCGGACAACAGACGCTCTTACATTGTCAAGCTCCAAGCCTCCGAAATTGACAGTCCGAAGATTAATTGTAGTACCCTCGGATATATCTCCATTGGCGTCAATATATCTTGATGTTCCTATAATATCGGTTGGCCTAATATAACCATTTTTAAGCATGAATGTCGCTTCAACCATTGATATAGTAACTTCGGCGGCTCCTGTGTCAAAGACAAAATGCAGAGGTAATTCATTAATAGAACATTTCACTTTAGTCACGCCTTGTTCTCGGACAAATGGTATCTCCGCTTCCTTTGTGGGCATCGCCATCCCAAGAACCTGCACTGTATCATTTTCTGATGAAACATTTTCTCTCTGCTGAATTTCCTGATATTCCTGAATTAATTCATTATATTGTTGAGTCTGCCGTACATTCTCTAAGTCTCGGTCAACGTTGATATGGGCAAATCTTCGATAGCCACGCTTGAGTGCCTCCCGCAAGTGATAAAGAGATTTGTCAATGTCACCCATAAGTGAATATAGACAAGCAGCATCATAATTACCGCCGTCTGCATCGTCTTCATTGGGATTATCGAGATAACGTTTCATGAAATCCAAGGCTTTCTCCGGTTGTCCAAGGAAGAAATATGCGTATTGTGCGCAAGAACCTTGTGTTGGGACGGTATCAATTTCGAGCACTTTATTGTAGTCGGCTACCGCCGCATCATGCTGACCAAGCATATCGTAATCACGGCCTCTGCCAATATATGAATAAGCATATTCAGGTTCAAGGGTAATGGCCATTGTATAATCATCAATAGCACCTTCTCTATCTCCTTGTTCATCTCGGAACCATCCCCTGCGGTAATAGCCGTAATAGAACTCCGGAGACATTTCGATATATTTATCAAGTTGGATAATCGCTGCCGGTTGATTACCCATCTCATTGTAAATGTTCCCTTTCAGCAGATATAAATCCTCATCATCGGATTTCATGGCTAATGCCTTATCTACTTGTATCAATGCCTGAGAATAATCACCAAGATCGAAGTAGCAGTCTGCTATTCGCTCAATAAATATGGAATTCGCATCCCTCTCATTTGCCTTACTGTAATATTTAATTGCGTCGCGATATCTGTTCTTTTTTTGTGATAGTTGCCCAAGATAGTAATACCATGCCGCCTCATTATTATCCTTATTCGCTTGAATTTGAAGACGTGCCTTCATCGTTGGCAAGGCTTCATCTGGGATAGTAATCATTAGATAATGAGCTTTAGCGTCCCCATTTATACTTAAGGCTTTTATTATATCTTCTACAGCGTCACTCCATTTCTTTTGCCCTAAGAACGCTTCGGCTCTAAACGCATAAACTTTAGCATTTTCAGAGTCGAGTCTTGATGCGTATGTTAGTGAGGATATTGCATTCTCATAGTCTTTCCGTGCTATGGAATTCCTCGCAAGGCCTAAATATCCAATCGGATCTCCGGGATCCAGTTCTGTCACTCGGTTGAAATCTTTATCTGACAATGTAAAATTGGCCTGCGTATAGTATAAATTGCCTCGATTTACATATAATTGGGCATTCCCCGGGTTGAGTTTGAGAGCTTGCTCATAATTCGTAATTGCACCGACTGTATCACGAAGAGCAACCATTATGTCTCCCTTGTATCCAAGTGCTACGGCACCCATTGCTTTATCTTTTTTCGGAAGGTTCGCAATCGCACTGTTTATTGTAGTCAGTGCTTTCCCATATTCTTCGACCTCATAGTGGATAGTCGCGAGATAGAGATACGCATAGCCATTCTTAGGATGGTCTTTAATCTCTTTGTTAAACCATTCGATTGCTGAGGCAGTTTCTCCCTTTCTATATTCTTCAATAGCTCGCTGGAAAGCGTAGCCCTCGGAAGTCTCTGATTGGGAATATGCAGATCCGACAGAAATAATCATTGCCAAGATCGCAAGGATTAATGATTTGGTTGACATGGTATATTGGTCTAAAAGAATTTAATTTCAACTTTCACATGGGGAAACAATCGCTGATAGTGCGATTTAGCCCAAAACGGAACTATTATTTTTTCAATGCCGGAGTTTTTGAACGCCGATTCTGAAATGGCTTCAACTTTTCCATAAAAGCGAAGGCATTTCAACGAAGGTGTATTCTCAAAAGCACCTTTTCTAATTTCTTTAATTCTCTTAGGAATCTCAATGAGACGTAAATTTCTACAAGAATCAAAGGTTCTCTCCGGTATTATGGTCAATTTGGATGACAGTATGACAGACTCTAAATTGAAACAACGAGAAAATATTGCGTCACCTAATGCTTTAACACTGTTTGGCATTTCAAATTCGGAAATAGCAGTATGTTGAAATGAAAAAGATCCGATACTGCGTATAGATGATGGTATGTGGATGTGTTCCAAAGATTCACATTCAAAGAACGTGAATTCCGGAATCGAATCTATATTCTCAGGCAAAACAATGGATTGCAGTTTATCCATACCGGCAAAAACGCTTCTGCCTAAATACTTGACGTTCTCAGTAAACTGTATGCGATTCAAAGACTTGCAATTCATGAATGCACAATCCTCGATAACCTGAATATTAGAGCCTTGCACCCAGATTACAGAGAGATTTTTGCAACCATAAAATGCCTTGACTCCAATCGTCTCGATACTTGCGGTGAATTGAATACGATTGATTTGCTCATTGCGGTAAAGAGCGTAATCTCCGATATGGCTTATGCCATCTTCCACATCATATTTCTTAAAACTTGGTGATATAATTTTTAATAGAGTATTGGTACTCTTATCATATACACCACCTAAAATATCGGCATATATATCTTTTATTCTTTCAGATGACAGATGATCAAGATAATCATCCATGTTCTTCTTTCTTTTACTCAGGACATCGGGATCCTCAGGAATAGAGATTGTATGAAAGTTCGCACGACCGCTATAATCAATCTTCTGTCCATTAATGACAAAAGGTATGAGGCTCGCATCACGTTTACATGCGTAATATAAGATAGTGTCGACTATCCATTGATTTTCTCCGGCATTCATCTCATAAAGCAGTTCGTATGCTTCAACCCATTCTCCTCGCTCTCGATGCAATTCTGCTTTCAAAATTTGAGCATCTTGCGCCGTATTAGAGAAATCAATGGCATATTGTGTGGCCTCAAAAAACAGATTTATATCATCCTCTGTCGGACTTGGATAAGTTCCTGACACGAGCTGAGGCATTCTCTCTTCGTAAATAGCTTCGCGCAATTTAGGCCGCCGAAACTCGTCGTTATATGCTTGAACAAAGAATAATGCAATTTGATAAACGGCCTTGGTCATTAATGATGAATTACGGAGCTGAATATAGGCTTCTTTTGCCTCTGTATAACTTAATTGTCCCATTGTGCCAGACTCTTTATCGCTTGTCTTCTTGGTGTCTTTCCAATGTTCAAGCAAAGAGTATTGGCCGCAATGTGGACATTTTTGAATTGTGGATAGACGCGGAAGCATTGGATAGATTGTCCGCCCATCGCTCCACAGTTCACCACCAAAAGTATTGCCACTCATAAGAGAAAGCATGGCTTTTGTATTATGGCAGTTTGGACATGAGTATAATTGAGCCGGTGCTGGTAACATGAGTATTATAAGGTTGAATGATTTACGACATACTGTGGGAAACAACGAACAATGATTGAACGATACGTCTTGAATGGTTTAGTCTTATAGTTATCATCCAACACTTTTGTCCTATTAAGCAATGATGGTATTATTTGGTCTGCTCTTGACTCAAAAGCCTTGATGGAATCAAGCATATAGTCTTCTATCCGAACCGTTACCGGTTCTTCTTGATGATTATTTAACAAGTACCAATACAATGGTAACAATAAAACATCCGCAGACAGACAAATATCAGATGCTTCCATATCACGACCGTCATAAGCTGTATCAAACATACATCTTTTCAATTGCTTCAGTCTGGTTATCTCTTGCATAATATCATTTAACATGGGACACATATTAGTGAATGTTTACTTGTGATGGAATTTTCCTCAATCGTCTAATTTCATCGCTGCTTATGCCCATATCACATTGTTGTCTTGATTGTTTGCCTCTCATACGATAAACCAATCCCGAATGAGAAATTTTACAAAGATCAAACAATGCGCCAAGTTCTGGGTCTCCATTATTTGCTTCTTCAAGTAATGAAAGGCCAAAATCATTAGACACGTCCTTCAGCAGATTCAAGTCGTAAAGATTTTCGTCGAGCTCTGTAATTACGATGATATTATTACTTTCTAATGTCATTCCGGTCAGAACCATTCCTTCTTCTACCTCTATTGGAAAACCATTGCTTTCCGTTTGAATCTTCAGTTTTAGGGCTTCGTGCAAAGCCTCTGAAGGATTCATGGCGACACGTTTACCCATATCGGAAATGTAGTCTGAAGATAATATCGAGCTAAATTTACTACTCGTTCCGTCGGTTACTATTATGCGTAACCCAATATTGTGCTTCATAAGCTCGTTCATCATCTCTTTAACATAGTTGCCTTGAGCCTGTAAGACAATAAACGACAAATAAAACATATCGCGTGTAGCGTCAGGATTAGCTTTGAACGCCTCAACATTAACAAAGCCGGGCTTGTAATCCATGTAGTATGTGAGCAAATTATCTTCGAGTTTGATTGACGATATTTGCCCAACACCATTTGCAACAGGGATGGGACAATCCCTATTCGCTCTTTTGATCTGTGCCTCAATGGAGTTTTCATAGGAGGGTTTGGCAATTATCTTTACGATATTTCCCACCACAATAAGGGCCAAGAAAATTCCTCCGATTATCTTAAGTGCTTTTTTCATGGTA
This sequence comes from uncultured Muribaculaceae bacterium, assembly GCA_964550875.1. Lineage (GTDB taxonomy): Bacteria > Cyanobacteriota > Vampirovibrionia > Gastranaerophilales > Gastranaerophilaceae > RUG841. The sequence goes on from CAZKAS010000003.1 coordinate 26,442, forward strand.
ATAATCAATAAGTTGTTACAGTTGTGTACCCAAAATCATCAGTATAAGCACTATAATAATTGCCATTCAGGCCATGACCAGTAGTATTACCGTAATCATCAGTATATGAATATGCGTAGTTGCCATTCATGTCATGGGTAGTGGTATTCCCATAGTCATCTGTGGTGGAATAAACATAATTTCCGTTCATGTCATGTATTGTTGTATTCCCATATTGATCGGAATAACCACTTATATAGTTGCCATTTAAATCATGCCCAGAGATATTGCCATACGCATCACGAGTGATGTATACTATCCCGCCATCTGATTGATAATATATGTAATCGGCAGACATGTCGGGATCCTCGTTGTTCTCGGATTCAATCTCATATTCCTCATACTCATACGGAGTAGAATAATATTCCGAATTATAATCGTCTTTGTACGAATCAGAAGATGTAAGATCTGAGGGTTGAGTGCAGTTACCTTCATTGTCATTACAGCTTGTTGCAATGACACCGATGACAAGTATTGTCATTAAGGAAAGTTTTTTAATATTCATTGTCAGAAGTTTTATTTGTTTGTTTATCCTTAATGAATACTCGGACTTTAGGTTAACACGGATTTACACAAAATCAATGTCCGGCTTTAACGAGTCTGCTTAATTCTATTAATGTTGGTGAATTGAAGACATCGACGATAATGACATCCGGAATTGTAGATTTTGAGTAGCACACAAAGACTTGTAGCGGTACTGTTTGACCTTCTACCGTCATACCTCCGGCATAAACATCAGCATGCGTACCATCTTTTTCATTCACTTTTTTTGATAATACAATTCTGAATTCATACGCGGATTCATCGCCGACCGTGACTGAAAGATATTTTTCACCATCTATTTCGGCTACGATAAACAGTCCTATCGGGTCTCCATTTGAAGATGGATTCTCTTGAATTAAGTTGTTATCTCGGTCATAAACCGAGAATCCATGATAAAGGTAACTGTGAATTACTCGTTCGGAGGCACTTACACTGAATGATGCAATTAGCATCCAGACAATGACAAATAGTAGTTTCTTCATACCTTTATCGCTGTTGCGGATCACGTGTTTGATACCATTTAGCCACAGGAGATATTTCATCATACCAGATGACTATTGCATTTCTTGTAACCCAATCCGCTGAGGGATCTGTAACAAATTTAATCTTGCACCGCTGCCCTTCACCATCAATAGCATCATAATGCACTATCTTAACAAATCCGGAATTTGTCTCTTGTCGGTTATACATTGAGTATTTCTTGCTTCCTAAAAGCAACTTATTCCCATCAACATATATGTCAATGAGGGAATTATTGGATACCTGATTCGTTACTTCATTGGTATCCATGTTCAAGTCCTGCGACAAAAAACATGAATACAAGGTCTTCGCATTCACTGAGAGCGAAAGAATCAACCCCGATATTAAGCACAATAATCTAGTCATAATTTATTCTACATTACGTACAACATTAAGATGGGAATATACGAGCATGGACATAGTAATACTCACCTAAATCTGTTATGAATATAGCATATACTTTCCCATTTCGCTCGATTTTGAACACATCAGAAGGTTGATTATCATAAATAACACACTTGCGAGCGTAGTAGTATGGCTTTAAGGATCTAATGAAATCCGTCATACTATTATTGGGATAGATATACTCTTTCTTTACGATATAAGACCGCCAATCGGATAATATATTATACTCCCATGTATTTACAGCAAAAGCGTAAGCGAAGTTGTCGATCGAACCATTCCAGTACGCTATCGGATTGCCGCTGTCCTCAGTTGGGAAATATCCCTTGGCTTTCATCGCCGATACAAACTGAGTTTCAGACATATCACATAATGATATGAAGTTTTCAATCGTCGGCTGGATTACGTTCACCGAGTATCCATGCCCATAGGCTTTAGATACAGACGTAAGGTTTTGAGCACCACATGTTATAGTGATACATAAACAAAACAGAAAAATGAGCTTCTTCATGGTCTGATTTTAGTTTTGATGATATTCCCAACGGTTGTAGAGTTCATTCCACTTGTAGTAACCGATGAGTGTATTATTGGAGTTGTAAACGTCATACCTCTTATAAAGGTCGTTCCATTTCTTGTATCCTATGACATTCCCGTAGGTATCCTTTATTTCCTCGCGGTCATAGAGGTTGTTGTAGGAACGTGTGGATTGGGTGTTCCCATATCTATCTTTTGTCTCAGTACGGTTGTAGAGCTCATTTTTGTTCTCCGTCTTTTGAAGATTGCCATATGAATCGTAATATTCCATCCGATTATATAGATCATTGTATTTAGCATATCCAATCAAATGACCATAAGAGTCGAAAAACTCTGTACGTTTGTATAGGTCATTCCACTTTTGAGTGTATGACTGTGCCGAAGCCCCAATTACGAAGCCTATCAGCGTAATAAAAAGAATTAGTACCTTCTTCATTGGGGTTATCGTGATAATTCGTTACACATGCGGAGTAGGAATATAGCAATGAATACCGCTACCATCCATAAATTCCGTTCAATCCAAGATTTCTTGGGTTGAGGATCTTTGTTTTCTTGACCTGTATCCGGTTCACTGATTGTTTTGTTTTCCATTTTTTAAGGAAATGATTAGTTTTAGAATGCCATAGATTACGCCGGCAAGAATTAGAACGGTTACCATCAGAATCAACGTGGAGTATATGTTACTTTACATAAATACTCATTTGCAACGAAATACTCAATTGAAACCGTCACCTTTACACGCGAAAAATAGAACGTTACTCTATCTTCACCTTCAGTTGCCCTGAAATAATCCTGTCCGGCAAAATCATTGACAAACCGTTGAAACATATAAGAGGCATCATTCTCGTTCCCGCTATAGATGAAAACCTCCTTTATTACTACTCCATTTCTAAAGTAGTAAGAAGTATTAGCTTCTGTATTATGATATACAATGTATTGGTCGCCCTGAGTAGGCCAGTTCCTCAGATGACGAAGACCATCAACCTGGGCTTCCACAGTTGAAAGTGACTCTCCGAGACGATTACCGGGATCTGCAATCATCGGTAATGCCATAATAGTGGCGAAGATTATCAGAAATATTTTTTTCATGCTTAAAAATTATCATCGTTCAGTCCACACGACTTATATATGACAGAAGCGTGGACTGAATCCGTTGCAACTTTTGATAGATGGTCGTAGGAAACCAATTGACGAAAAGATGCAGGATACAGCCCACGCATATATGGCATGGGAACCGTTCTGCTCTGCTTGCGTCAAAAGAAAATTTCCTACGTTTTCTATCTCAAGCATTGGCGAAACGCTTCCGGAGAAGTTTTTAATACTAAAGTCACACTCCTGTGATAGTGCAAAGTTAGCTAAATTTCTCAACATAGCCAAGCGTTAAGCTGTTATCCTGCAAGATTGTATTACCAAGTTCTGATATATGTATTGCCAAAGCTATCGGTTCGCGATGTGGAATGGTAACCGTTGCTTCCGGTGGTTGTGGTGTTGCCAAAACTATCGGTATAGGAGCGATAGGTCACACCGGTATTTGTTCGGGTAGTAGTATTACCAAAGCTATCGGTGTAGGATGTTGAGCGATAACCGTTGCTTCCGGTGGTCGTGGTGTTGCCGAAGCTGTCTGTGCGGGTGTTGTATGTCACGCCGCTATTTGTACGAGTGGTTGTATTGCCGAAGCTATCAGTATAGGAGGTTGAACGGTAACCATTGCTTCCGGTTACAGTGGTGTTTCCAAAACTGTCGGTGTAGCCACTATATGTGGTCTGGGCCGATGCGTTGAACGAAATGAATCCGAGAGCGAGAGCCGCTACGATTGATAGGATGATTATTTTCATTTCCTTGAGTTGTTTAAGTTATTTGTTTGTCCTTAATGACAACCCAAGGATAAAGGTTAACAAGAACCCAAAAATAATTTTTCAGGAAAACCACTCTCATTCCAAATTTACAAAAGCCGCCCAATAATACGGATTGGTAAATCCTTGATTTATCATATCTTGGCGCATAAGCCATAGAGAACGGGTAATGTCGTTTCCGGAATTAAGATGCTGATAAAAACTCTGCATGGCAACAGCGGATGCTTCATCAGGGATGTCCCATAGTGTTGCAACGATACGTTTTACCCCTGCCGATTTCATAGCATTTGCTACACCGTAAACAACCCCGGTGGTATTAGTTAAATCTCCCATGCCACTGGAACAAGCTGACAGAACAGCCAATTCAACGTTACCCATATCAAGAGATGCAATCTCATGTGAGGTAAGGATTCCATCATCTTCGGTTGAAGACAATCCGGACAAGGTATAATTTGCTCCTGCCATTAATAGTCCTGAACGTAAACGTATAGACATTATTTTGGAACTATTCTCCGTAGAATCATTCCACAAAGGAGTTGACAATGAATAACCATGTGTGGCAATATGAAAGATTCCTTCCATTCTCGGCCAATCCGTTGATTTTACTCTTTGCTCGCTCGCATCTACTCCTACATATAATAATGAGTTCTGAAACATCGCTGCGATTGATTCCACTTCAGTCAATGTATGTGGAAGATATCCGAAACCACTCCGTGTTTTGGATATAGCATCAGCCAGTTCCGAATGATGTATTTCGCCCATTCGATTGTGATTTGTTGGATTGCCATAGTCGATGCCTCCATATAACAGTGCCTGTTTTATTGAAAGGGATTTTGTCTTACCTTTCACATAGTCAATGTCGGCAGTCGTGGTCATCTGCACAACGTCAAAGTAATTATCTAAATACCCTTTTTTATAAGGAACAGCCCTGTAATTGAATTGAGCAAAAAGGTTGGTGGGTGAAACGTATAACGTGTGAATATTAACCAAATATGGCGACAGAAGATCCAACAATGCTGCAAGCGGAGAACCCTCTGAATAAAATTCACTTATGGATACAGCATCATGAAAATTGTATTTTTCAATCCGTGAAATAATTTGATCTGGTATTGGAATTGCAACCGGTGCAGGGTAGTCACTGCCTAATAGCAGTATTTCATCAGGACACATTGTGATTTCAACAGCCAGTTCTCCAGAACTAAGACTGTTTTTTACCGTTTGCCATCTCTTGGGCGTTTTGTGCAATAGACCGCTATGATAGTCAAGAAAGTTCTTTCGCAGCAAAATCAGGTCATAGGCCAGCTTTTCACGTTCAGGCATAAGATCCCCGACGGTGTTGAAATAAACTATCGCACAAGCCAATAGTCGACTCCAATATTTCTCGTCATCCGGATTATTGATATCGAAATAAAAAAGCTCCAGTTGCGAGATTATGAAGTAAAAGAATTTATCCCATTCTTTCTTCCCCGAAAATGAGGTCGGTGCTTGCGACAACAAGGAATTGGCTGCGTCGAAAATAGCAGATACTCTTTGATCAGCATCATCCCGCCAGTCCATTGTTTCTTTTGCTTCACTGATTTTATCAGACAAATCGGTGAGTTCATGTCGCACTATGTCATTGTTTGTTGTCCGGCTGATTGAATCCATATTTGCAATACATTGCTCTGCCTCATTCCATTTGTTCATCATCAAGAATGCCACAATCTCGGCAATCTTCATATTATAATATGCCTTATCTGATGGACGAAATAGAGTTTCAGCATATATTTGCCCTAGATGAGCAATTACCGGTATATTCTCATACTTCCCGAGAGCATTAAGAGCACCTATGTACCAGTCATAGATATGAAAAGTATTAGGATATAATTGCAACACTGAGTCGGGGGCGGTCAAAGCTTGTCGCGATAATCGGACTACCGACAGCCAGTCTTTCTCCTCAGTTGAGTGATTGATGCAGCGGACTGCTGCATCAATATATGATTCATCCCTCTGATTCATCTGCTCTGAGTGCATCATGCACTCGCGATAATGCTTAAAAGCCTCATACATATTGCCACTTAACTCCTCTACTATACCATAATAGTAATGGAAATCTGGCAGTTGGTCATGGTTGACTTTGTTTACACAACTCTTTAGTTGATGATGAGCGGTTTCAATTTCTCCGTTTTTCAGCAGAACTGCAATGCTGTCCAAATTGAGATTTAACGCACTGGTATAACTTGTTCCCAAGGACAAGACCAAGCTTGTAATTATAATCCGTAGAATATTGTTCATTTCAGTCAATTACAACGAAAGAAGCCCAATAATATGGTTCTCTATAACCTTCTGATCGTAAATCCTCTTGTGCAAGGCGTAACGAATCCCTTATGGAGTGCTTGGAAAATAGATAGGAATAGAAATGCTGCATCAACCGAGATGTCGCCTCATCAGGTACTTGCCATAAAGATGTAACCATTGTCTTCGCACCGGCAGCTTTGAATGCCCGCTGTAATCCCATGGCTCCATCGGTACCATTCTGATGACCTTTGCCTGTATCACAAGCTGACAACACCACAAGATTAGTGTTGCTAAAATCCAAACGACTGATTTCATCAGCTGTAAGCACTCCATCATCAACTGGATTCGGCTTCGCATTTCCATTCCAAACTTCGTTGGCTCCTGCAAATAGTAATCCAGAATACAACATCAGATGATTACCCCAAGAATATCCGGTCGTCTGCTGCAAAAAATTGTTCCGACTGGCGGTTTCATTACTTGTAATAAAATATCCGTGGGTTGCAAAGTGCATAATTGAAGGAGATTCGCCACTTAGTGCTTTTACTGCTGTTTCAGATGCTTCTTTTCCAATAAATTTGACATTTGGAATGCTGTGTGACGAAGCCAATTCTGAAACTTTTTCAATTTCGATTTTCGTCCCCAGCAAAAGACCCCAATTCCCTCTTTTATCACTCACCATAAGATTATATTCTACACTTGGTGGTGTATTTATAGCTATATACTCAGTATTCTGTGTTTGGGGACGAAAGAAATCCGGATCTCCAAATAATGCCATGTCAACACAAACAGGTTTGTGTGTTTTATTAAGATTGAATACATTAGAGACGACCTCAACTTGGTAAGCTTCTCCAAACCTTCTACCATCAGGCATAGTAATTGCTTCGATATTTATGGAAGATAGATATCCGATAGGTCTCAGGTATATTTTTTTCTTACCTCTTATAATTGGCAATATCGGCTCAATCAAAAGTTTATATATCGAGTCATTCTTCTCGGTATATATGTTATTGATAAAAACTTCATCCGCTTCAGGACTATATATCAATGAAATTAAATCCCACTGCTTACATACAGAAGTCAAACGAGGGTAACAATCGCCTTTCGACAATGAGTATATCGAGAACCCCTCTTCAAATCCATCCGTAATGCTATCGCCTTTTAATATAGCAGAATATATAAAATCAATAACTATATCATCATCAGAAAGGACTGAAGATATCGTTCTAATATCGTAGTTGTCTTCAAAAAATTTGCCAATTTCAAAACCAGTCTCCGACAATATTTGCCGTTCTGTCTTGATAACTTCGAGTGCAATTGAGTCATGTTGTTCGATAGACTCAAAACCATATGATAAGCGTCCCCGATTGGCTTGATATTGTTCCCAGATTTTTCGTCTTTGAGGAAATCCCTGTTTAAGATATTGTTTTTTGATAATTTGTTGAAAGTTGAGATTGAAGTCTCTGACGAATGAATTCATTTTGAATCCCATACGCAAAGCTCCCTCGTTGTTTGTCCACAATGCGAAAAGATTATTTGTCCTCATCATCTGGTCTGAAATTTCAGACCAGTATCGCTCTCTTTCTACTTCGGCAAAATCAAAAACAATTGACTGTAAATAATTGAATCCAGCATTGTTATAGGTGGTCATATTATCTATTGCCGCTTTATAATCTGCTTTCACTAATTCACACATTGCAATATTCTGAGCATTTGCGTATTGCATTGCTGGAGTAGTTGCCTTTATTGAATTGAATAACGAAATTGCCTCATCATATTTTCCTACAAATACATATAGATTCGCAAGGTTATTGCGTGCAATATCTTTAATACCTTGTAATATGATATCATTCTGATGAGCTGAAATTATGGATTGAAAACAATTTTCAGCAGCGGGCAGGTCTCCGAGCGCTTGTAAAAGAAATCCTTTATAGTTGAGTAACGAATAACTATCTACAAAATCTGAGTCCGAAATCTTACCAAGATGTGTTGAATGAATTTCTTCCGCTTCATCAATATATAGTTTGGCTGTCGCAAAATCTTTCTTTTGTAGGTAACAGCCTCCCAGCAACGTAAGTATAGTAAAGTATCCTTTATCATAAGTGCTCTCATCTTCATACATCCACTGCGATTGTTGTAAATAGCGTATAGCAGAATCATAATCTTTTAATTCCATTTGTATGGCGCCACTAATTCGCCAAAGCTGCCTTGAAAACTCAGTATTAGGATTGGGACTCTTACTATTAAATATTTTTGTCGCTTCAGTACATAAGTCTGACATTTCTCTGAGCATCCCCTGTGACGAATATACATTAGAGATAAGCATGAATGTCATAGCAAATTCATCTTCATCCCATTCTGTTGATTCATTTTGTATGGAAAATAAGTGCAATAAAGAATTCATTGCTGATGAGCCTTTCCCTTGTTCAATAAGATTAGCACATTCTTGCAATGACAGGTAATCCGCAGACAGGACCGATAGCGGACAAATTAAGCTAACTATCCATAATATCCATTTCATTGTAAGCCGTATTCTTCAAGGATTTCTTGTATAAGACTGTCATCTGACAACTCGCCATTTGATAACCTGACTGCTTCTGTCAAATTGAATATTGCCTTATCTTTTTGTTGAAGGACGTAAAAAGAACATCCCAATGTTTTATGAAGATAAGGACGTAGACTTTGGAAATTATCGGGTAATTGATGCCCTCCGGCAAGAATAGGCGTTAACAAGTCGATGACTTCTTGATTTTTACCAACATTTAAGTATGCCCATGACAGCTTATTTATAGCATACGGAGCTCCCCAAGACATATATTCAGGCATAAATGATAGAAATTTTTCCAGAGCCAGAATACCAGTATTGTAATCTGCATTTCGGACACACGCCATACCTATGAATAAACAAGGCTCAACTTCACTTATGTTTTCATCGGCGAGCATTTTTATATATTTTACCGCTTCTGGGAAAATTGTAATTGCATCTTCAATTTTATCCTGGTTACAGTAAAATTCTATAATACGGCAATAGGCATAGCCTACATAGTAGTTACGCAATCCATATTTTTTTCCAATACGCAAAGTTTCTAAGAACGGCTTTATAGCCATTTCATAATCTCCTAAACTACATTGAACGGAACCTTCACTTTGCAAGCAACATAAATAATAATTGTCAGTTTCTCCGTACTTTGTAAGACAATAATTGGTAAGTGAATCATTTACCGCCTTGGCACCAGCCCAATTATTTAATTTTGCTAATTGTTGATATCTATCAGCTGTTTTCCCATAGTAGTCACCGTGGATCTCGACTTTCTGCAATGAGTCCAACCATTGGATTTTATCGTAATATTCCTTTGCCAGTGCATAATCCCCCGTCTCATTATATATGTTACCAAGGTTGAGATAACAACAATTATCCAGATCACCGTTGTGCTCTATAACCTGCCCTTTGAGAAGGGCTTTTCGATACCATCTCGTCGCTTCTTCTCGTTTGCCTAAAGCGTCACTTGCAAATGCACGGAAAACCAGCATATCAATATACGACGGATACTTGAATCTTAATCGTTCATGCAATGTAACGGCTTCTCCAAGATATTGTTCAGCCTTGTTATTATCTTGTCCTAAGAAATATGCCTTGCCAAGCAATAAATTATAGAACACCTTGGTCGTATCATCTGCCGCAGATATATCCGTTATCGGTATTTCTGTCAATATGTGGATAGCTTTATCATATTGACTTTTTCCCAAATAATTCTCTGCTTTTGCGAAGAGTTTATCATACTCCTCAATGCTTTTAGGCTCCCTTGCCATTACGCAGAGAGCCCATATCAACGAGAACAATATTATAAAATAAGTCCTTAGTAGATTTATATAAGCTATATTTTTTTTCAATTTGTTTTCGTTTTATTTCGGTTGGCGCTCCAGAAGCAGAGCCAGGCAAGAATAAACCAAAAGGCATCTGCTGCTACTGTCGGCCATGCGAAATGATTCCTAATCATTACCTGCGTGCCTCCCACAAGAGCAATGAAGATAAATATCCAGCCGAGAACCTTGAGAAATGTTTTCATTTTTACGAGTTGTTTAAGGGTTTAACTTGTTTCTTTATCCTTTATGAAAACTATCCTCAAAAGGTTAACAGGCTAAATTGAGAATATTTATAGCTCTTCAATTTTACATTTTAACTCACGAGCCTTGTCGCCCATTGCAGTACCATCAGGATATTCATTGATAAGCACGTCAAGTACTTCTATTGATTGAGACTTATCATTATTCCGAAGATATGCGTTGGCAAGTAGCCAACCGATTTCCGGCATGTATTCAGTATAATCATTATAGGAGTCGCTTAAAGATTTATCCCACATGATTTTTAACTCGTTGATGGTGGTGTCAAGATTGCTCTTTGTTCCAATATTGGAATAGAACCCTTTTAACTTATTCTCAATATTATCATTTTCTCCACGAGAAAATTCTGTAGCCGGAAAGTATGTCAGATACTCAGAGCCAAGAGAGGTTATTTGGCTATATTTATAATACTTATACCCTCCGAAAACGCAAAGAAGGATAGAGGCAGCCGCAGAAAACGACACAACAAATCTGCGGAACGTTAATATCCGGGGGTTATTAGTTGATGTACCACAGACTTTTGCTGAAATTTCCTCTACATCAGATAATGATACGTCCCTGATAGACTTGATGGTTTCTTTATCTTTGACGCTTCCTACTTGATCCATCGCTTGAACGAGCCGAGCTGTCGCAATTGCTTTATTGCGAAATGTGTCATTCTCCTTAAGCAACTGTTTGAACGTTACCTCCTCGTCCTCTGTCATTTGACCTTTCATATAACGAGAGAGCATCTCATCAAAGCGATCCAAATCTATATCGTTAGTTCTGTTCATGGTCGTTCAAAATAGGTTGTTGCACAATTCATTATATCTCGCACGAAACTTCTCGCAACAGCGGTGTTTGGTTACTTTCACTACTCCCTCACTGCTGTAATTGAACATTTCAGCAAGTGATTTCATTGAAAGATTGTCCCTATAAAATCCCCAAAGGAGTTCGTTGCATGGGCTAGGAAGATCCTTTACGATTGTTCTGACCAATTCTTCTTTTTGTGCTTCAATGGTTTCATCTCCATTATCAAGCGCAAGAAGAGCCTCAATTTTTTCAGACTGAACTTCTCCATCCATCAATGTGAGAGACATTTCACTCTCAACATTTACTGATTTGGCAGAGCCCCTCAGCATTTCAAGAGCTTTATTCCGACATATCGACATAAAATATGTCGATAGAGAAGCCGTCATATTGTCAAGTTTGCCTGCTTGGATATTATTATAGAGGACAATAAATGACTCTTGAAAGATGTCTTTGCAGTCATCTTCATCAATGCCAAACCGATTTTTAAGGAATGCCAATGCCTTACTCCATTGACTGGAGGCAAACCGATTTAGGACAGTTGTGTCATATATGTTATCTTTGTTTACCATCAATTACTCTTCTCGCTAACCATGTTCTGTTTTATCAATCTTCTGTCTTTGCCCATAAAGGTTCGTACAGTTTCAATCCAGGTTGTATCGGATGTCAAGCTGATTTTAGACAGCGTCTGATTGACATAATAAGTCAGAGGTCCATAATAACGACCATTCTGTTTTATCTCTGCGTTAGTTTGATAAGCCCTACATGCTTCCAATATACAAATTCCACTCATTCCCGGACGCAATTGAACCTTCATATTTCCTCGACGGTCAATTTTGGGAATATATTTCTTCCCATTAGGAGTAAAGCCTTGGTCTGTACCTCTAATGAATAATTCTTCTTCCTCTACTTCATCTCCACGGCTGGCGCCACCCATGTGGCAAGCATCTAAGACAAGATATACATAACCTTGTTTGCCCACTTTAGAGCGAATTGAGGAGACATATCCTTCCAACTCGTCATCAAGTATATGATTCCGTCCGTCATACACTCCTGCCTTATATTGAAGCATGGCATCATAAGGCACAATTGCTTCATCCCATCCGTCAGCCTCATCCCCGGAAAGATCTTCATAGGCTTGACCATGTCCGGAAAAATGAATATATACCAAATCCCCGGCGCGACATTCATTCGCCAGTTTCCTGAATGCCAATCGGATTTTACTTGCAGTGGCAGAAGAGTTTGTAATTGTAGTGACAGAGAACCCCTTCTTGCGTAATGTCCCTTTCATTAATTCTACATCATTGGCACCATGTATTGGGTTCCAAGTTAAGTCCGCAGCACGATATGTTGGGTAATCTGAAATGCCAATCAAGAGCGCACGTTTCCCCCTGGCATGAGCATAGCACACACCAAGTAAGATTAGAATCACTATGGCAATCCATTTTTTCATTACTAACGAATTAATCGGAGCCAATTAAGCCCTTGCAAAGTTACTCATTTTTTACGAGGTGTCGGCAATTTTCTCTGCAAAAACCACTTGAGTTATTGTTGAAAATTGCTATCTTTGCAAATTTATTTTAACAATCGCAATAAATAGGGGGGGGTATCTAATTGCTATTTCAAGAATGTATAAAGCATTGTAGAATATAAAATTATACGCCCGATATTGCCTTAAATGTGCAATACCGGGCGTATGTAGTTATGGAATGAAAAGGGCGGCGAACTCGGTCAAGCGGCGAGTGTATAAGCCTTTATGTTTCTTGCCTTTGTAGCGGCAGTGGGAAACGTAGGACTTGAAGATGTCGCGGTTGCCGGCTTTGAGCTTTTTCAGGACGGTGGATTTGTTGACGACGCCGGGTCCGCAGTTATAGGCGAGTGCGCCGAGAAGAACTGAGTCCTTGCCGTACTTGGAATACATGGCGCAGAACTTGGCGAGGTCTTTGCGGAGGAGTGCGTCTGCCTGTGCCTCAGTGAGCTGCACGCCTCGTCTATATGGCTCGCCCGGCTGGACCTGATGACCGTAGCCCACATAGGGCCAGTGCTTGGACTTGTGGAGCGTCTCGAATTTCTTGATTATCAGAACTGCCCGCTCAAAGAGCGGCAGCTCCATGATACTTCGCTTTGCGGCGAAAGCCGGCGAAGTGACCGTGACGGCCACTATCGCCATGAGGAATATCAGGAGTTTTCTCATCGTATAATCGGGGTTACGGGTCCTACAATCGGTCCGATGATTCCGGGAGTCTCGCCGCCGTCATCGTCGCCACTCTTGCCGTTGAACTCGAAGGTCTGTTCCCACGGCGTTGAGCCGAAATTATCCTCAATCACGACAAGGAACTTGTGAGCTTCCGACGTGCGGGCGGTATAATTCAGACGGAAGGTCTTGCTCTCCAGAAGCACACGGTCGTTGTTGACCAGCACGGGACCGTCAACGAGTTTAAGGGTGCCCTGACCGTCATACTGGAAGTAACGAATTGTGTAGAGTGTATTTGAGTAGTTGCCCTCAGGTTTGATCTCGAAGCGTAGCTCAACGGTCTGTCCCTTGACAATCTTGTCGCCGTATGGCATCACATCGACGGTAAAGGGATAGGACTGCCGGACATCGAGGTCATCGGAGCAGGAGGTCATTGCGAAGACGATTGCAAAGAGTGCAATCCAGAAGCCGAAGAAACGGCCGGTGGTGAGGCGAATTCCGCCAAGTTTGTTGAGAATTGTTTTCACGTTTTTTCAGAGTTTGAGTTTTGATGTTTTTTTCGGATAGAGCGACATCAGATAGTCGTTCAGATCCTTGTTGTCAGGATAAAGTGCCGACTTGTCCATGACCCTGTCGCCGAACTCCCGACGGAGTCTGGCGAGAGCCGCGCGACCGGCGGCGTCATTGTCAAGATAGCACTGGATAACGGTATAGTCAGCTAATGGCGTTATGGCTTTTGCAACATTGGCAACGGAGTTGAGAACCACAGAGTCCATCCCATCGTTGAAGCCGAGGCGTTCAGCCGAAAGGAAGTCAATGAACCCCTCGAAGACATTGCACCGAGGATTGCCATTGGCAATATGAGTGATATGCTTCGGAGGGTACGAACCTTTGAAGAAAGGATTGCGTAGTTCATAGCCATGTGCGTTGTTCTCGAAGCCTATGGCGTAATACTGTTTCCCATGCAGCTCATAATCGACTTGCACACAGTATCGCTGGGCGATGTCTCTTGGAATACCTCTATCGGCGAGGTATTTCAATAGAGCCAGAGACGTCAGCCGAGACACCTTCACATTTTCAAAGGTCGGTTCCTCAACAAACGGCGTCGGCTTATAGGGTTTGGCGACCGGAAGGCACATCTTCTGAGCGATATAATCGGCCTGCCTCAAAAAGTCCGTTTCATCGGACATTTCTCCGGCAAGCGAGAAGATGTCGCCTCCCGCGCCCGTCCCGAAGTCAAACCACACATTCCTGCGTGGATTGACATGGAACGATGGCTTTCTCTCACTACGATACGGAGCGTAGAACCACAGACCTTTGCTGTCGCGGCCAGTAGGCTGATAACCCAACTGATTCAGGAACTCCACGAGGGAGATTTTCTTGATCTCGTCTATGTTCATAGGCGCATCTTCCGTCTCGACTTGTCGGTTTCCTGTTTCGGAGGCTCTTTCGGTTCCTGACGGATACTGACTTTCTGGATATTCGACATCTCACCGGCGATATACATATTCAGTTCCCGCATATTGGCGGAGCCTGTCATTTCATACGCAAGATCATAAATTCCGCCGTATGTTCCGGACTTGGTATCACGCCAGAGATTGGTCTCGATGTTGATTACCATAGTCGGCTCACCCTTCGGGTCGTATGGAGCCTTGTAGATTCGGAGATTGCCGTCAGCCGCCACGGGATGTTCCTGACCGAGAGCCTTCATAAAGTCAGTGAGCCTGATTTTACGGATGTCGGGAGTCACCACCTTCGGTTCCAGCGGTTGACGTGCTTTTGCGGAAAGTTCCTTGCCATGCTCATAATCGTTCATGTACTTGATTATGAAGTCACGCGGATCCATATAGTGGTTTGGATTCATTTTGAGTGCGGCAAGGTCGATGATGTCGCCACTCTGGTCAGTGGCATGGTCGTACCACCGGTTTGTGTTGGTATCAACCACCAGCATCGGTTCCGGGTCGTCCCGCTGCGGCGCATAGTAGAGCGTCATGTCCTCGAAAGCCTTTACAGGCTTTTCTCCGAGAGCAGCCATGAACTCCGTCAGAGGAATGTTCTTGATGTCATTCTTTGTGTACCGCATAGCCTAAAACTGATATTTGAGGTGGATGCCATAGGCGAACAGGAAATGTCCGGTATCGTTGCATAAGACAAACTTCTCTTTCAGATGGGCACCGAGTGCCACATGGTCAGAAAGGTAGAAATCTGCCGACAGAGTTACGGCACCGCCATAGATGAAGGCGTCTTTTGCCTGAATGGTCGAGCCGTCGCGTAGGACGCTCTCGCCCCAGTTGACTGTCTCATAGCCAGCCAATGCCGACACACCGCCGTAGAGATGGAAAGTCTGAGAGTAGTCGCTGACGATACGGAGATTGTAGCCGACCTCACCGGTGAACTGAGCCACGGGGATACGACCTTTCTCACCGTAAGGCTTATAGGTCTGGAGGTATTCACCGCCGAAAGACCATGTATTGGCATTGTTGCCCTTGATGACAGAGTAGAACACTCCGAGGTTATAGCCGCAGTTACGGGAGTTTCCGGTATAGAAACCGTTTACCATGTCGGCACGTACCTCGACCGCAGACATTCCGGGGAGATTACGCTGGGCGAATGCCTCCCCTGCGAACAGGGAAAGCACCGCCACAGCGAAGATTGAAAGAATCTTCTTCATGGGCATGGAATTTACTGGATTGAAAGTTCGTCGATTACATTGGCTCTCACGATGTCCTCGTTATCCACCACGAAGGATTGATGGCGTCCGCCTTCCTTCTCGGCAACCTCGATAACGAGCTGCTTGTCATCGGGGATGGTGAACTTTTCCAGAGCGAAGACAGTGCGCTCCGAGGATTTACCGTGTACTACCGTCACATAGTTCTGGGCGCGGAGAGGCTCAAGTACCTGTTCCTGCATGGCGGTTCGCTTGATGACCTTCTTGTCCACGATCTTGAAGCTAACATAGTCAATATCAAAGACTATGTTGGAGGTATTCTTCAGTTCCGTGTGGAAGTAAAGAAGTCCATTATTCGTGTGGATGGATTTCAGAAGGAACTGCACGCCGAAACGCTTTGAGCCGATATGCTTGATCTCGCGCTTGTTCTGCTTGTAGATAGACTTCATAATCAGCTTGACAAGCACCGGCGACTCCTGACCGAGCTTCTCCAGATAGATTTCCTGCGCGTTGTTGGGACGGTTTACCGATTCCCCGTCGTGGAGAAAGTCGGTCATCTCAATGCTCAGAAGCAGAGGCTCTTTGGCGAATTTGACATTGAACGTGTAATAGCTCCCGTCATCGGTGATTACCGACAGGTTGGTCTCCTGCTTGAACGACTTGAAGGCTGATTTGACACGCAGTACATTCTTCGCGCCGTCGGCGAGTCCCGCCACGAGGTTCTCGTTGCCAAGGTCCACATACACCACCTCCGTGGGGAAGATGATATGAGTCGTTTTGTCAAAACATACTTCTAAGGCGTGAGGCGGAATCATCCGGTCGAAACCCACTTTGCGGGTCAGACCGTCGAACTTGTCGCCGTCAGTGTAGGCGGAGCCGTACACTTTAAGGTCATGTTCCGCTACCTGTTCCGTGCCTGAAGACACGTTGTTATCGGTGTTTTTGGGCGATTTAGCGTTGGCAGCAATGGCTACTCCGAAGAGTGCCACTGCCGCAACGAAGAGTTTTGTGATTGTTTTCATTCGTTGTTGTTGGGGTTGGTTGATTTACTGCTCGTTCTGTTTGAGCATGATTTTGTAGCCGGATTTCAGGTGGACTTTCACAGTGCGTAGTTTCTTGTTAAGATACTGGCTGACACCATTGATGAGACCTTTTCCGACATCGGAGGCGAGCTGCGCACCGGCGTTGGTGGTCAGGTTGATGGAACTGCCCATCGTACTGCCCATGTTTGCGCCGATTTCATGGAGCGCGTCGCTCTCCATTGAGTTGGGGATATTGATACCTTCCTGACCGTCGGAGTCATAGACCGAAAGGTCAACCTCCATGATACAGCCGAGAGCCTCGATAGACTCGACCTTGATTTCAAGACGCTCACCCTGTAATCGCGCAGCTCCTACGACCGTTGTGTTCTTCGGCAATAGTGAGTTGCCTATCCACATCGGTTCGAGCGTGCGGAGCCTGACGCTCTGCCCGTCGGTAATCGACTGGTCAGAAGCTACACAGGCTGAAATGGTGTTCTTGAAATTTGTGCGCTTGGTTCCAACAGCGGTAGAGAACGAGCGGGCATTATCGGTTGAGGCACTGAGAGAAGACACAACATTGCGGTTCACCTGATTGACAGGCATCACCTTACGCTCCTTCTCCGGTTCATCGACAATCACCGCCTGTTGACCGCCTCCGGTGCCGAGATACTGTGCCGCAAGTTTGTAGGACTGTTCCATCAGTTCCATCTCATTGGGTTGCTGGACCTGCTGTTGAGCCATCAGATTCTGCGCCTCCAGCTCGTCAATGCGGGCTTGAAGTTCCGCCATCTGCGTAGCCTCGGTGTTCTCCGGAATAAAGAAGTCATCAAGCGAAGCCTGTACCTCCTGATATGCCAGATTTGAAGCCTCCACCATATTGGGTTGAGTTTCTTCACGCACTTTGGGAACAGAATCCACAAGAGGAATACTTTCGGCAGTCACATTGATAGTATCCTTCTGTGTTGCGTAGGCGTCTCGCTTGTCGCTTACAATCTCCTTTGCATCAGGTTCAGGCATATTCTGATTGAACCCGCTTGTCTGGGTAGCGGCTCCGTCGCCGAAACTGTCGAATATCAGCCACAGGATAATGCCGGTAGTAAGGAACATCGCGGGGAAAGCCACGAGATATTTCATCCGCATCTTCCGCTCCGCCTCGGTAGTGGGTCTTCTGAGTTTATTCCATAGCGTCTTCAGATCCATAGAAAATTTCCGGTGTTGGTTTGTCGCCCTTTTCGGGCATCGGCATCTGCTTTATGGTGCCGAAGTCGGGATTGCTATGCACCCCGTTGTAGATGTTATAGATTGACTTGCCGAAGACAAAGAGAGCGAGAAGGGCAAACAGGACAAAAGCCACAGCCACAACCCTGAACCGCTTCTGCGGGGGTATGTCGTCGCATTTGCGACGAACATACTCCACAGCACTCTCTTTGCGGCTGGACACCTTATTATAAAGGAGTCCGATTTTCTCTTTCAGAGTTTTGAAGATCATTTCTTAATTGTCAGTATATCTTTGTTTTCTATTACGGTAAAGTTCTCGATGATGAATCCGTTGGGATTGTCGTCAGAGCGTCCGGAGTTCTTCAGTTTACAACTGCTGACCAGCGACCTCTCGGTGACATTACTCTGGCGGATGATCATCTGCTTGGCGTAAGTCCTCACATCATAGGGATAATTGGAGAAGTTCACCACCACGCTATCTACCTTCAGCACCTGATTGATGTTGCCGGCGATAATGCGGTTATAATATCCCTGCTCCGTGAAGTCTCGGTAATAGTTGTAGGCACTCTTGTCGGCGAGCAACAGGGCACGGCTGACATTATGCTCGATGGCTGACTTTTCGGGCGAGAGCGTGAAGAACAGCTCATGGAAGCGGCGAACATGTTCACGCGCCTCTGCCGGACGGTTCTGCTCCATGTCCTGCGACAAGGCAAGCATCAGTGACTTGCCATTGTCGAGGACATAGATTTTCTCGCGCTGCTTTTCGGCGAAGTTCAGAGACAGCACCACGGAGGCGACAGCCACCACAGCGCAGAGACTCACGAAGACAACTCCGAAAAGACGTATCTGCCGGAACGACGATTCTATGTTTTTCAGTGATTTGAATTCCATTTTCATATTACTTCAGAAGTTTTCCGACACGACCTGCCACGTTTCCAGCCGCTGACCCGGCGACACCTGCTATTGCTGAACCGCCCTGCATACCCGCGGAGTTGATATGTCTGCCATAGGCACCCATACCGCCGCCGGCCTGAATAATCCAGCCTGCCACAGTCGGGATTGTGAAGTACCCGATGATACCGATAATCATAAATATCGTGTAGCAAGTATTTGAACTATCGAGGTTTACATTTGGATTGTTGGTCAACTCCGATATATCGTTCTGGAGCATCAGTACCTGTATCTTCGCCAATATCGTCGAGAACAAGTCCGCCACCGGTAGCCATAGATATGTCTGTATGTATCGCTGAATCCACATCGTCATGGTTGACTGGAACCCATCCCATACCGATATGGCAAAGGCAATCGGTCCGAGTATTGCCAGGACTATGAGGAAGAATGTCCTTATCGTGTCGATGGTCAGCGATGCCGCCTGAAAGAGCATCTCCAGCAATTCCCGAAAGAAATTCTGGATTGCCTTCTTGACTTTATACATACCACGCTCGATATACATTCCGGCGGCGGTGCCGATTTCCGTCACTCCAAGCTCATCTATCTGCCGGTCAAACTCAGCGTCATCCACGAGGTAGGCTGTCGATGGGTCATTCATCATGGCCTCATACTCCAGCCTGTCTTTCTCCTCACGGTAATGTTGCATATCGAGAGTCTGACCTTCGAGCATCGTCGCCGTTCCCTGAACAATCGGCTGCATTACCGAATTGATGGTGCCGAGTACGATTGTCGGAAAGAACATGATGCATAATCCGATGGCGAAAGGACGCAACAGAGGAAACACATCCACCGGCTCCGCGGCGGCAAGCGATTTCCAGATACGCACCGCCACATAGAACAGTGCGCCGAGTCCGGCTATCGCCTGTGCCACTCCCGCCATGTCGCTGCACAATGGCATCATCTCGTCATATAGCGAGCGGAGGACGGTGTGCAGGTTGTCAAAATCTATCGCGCAAAGCATAGGATTTACCAGTATTTTTCAGAGCCGTCGCCGTAGAGGTTGACGACACGCTGGGTATCAGCCTTTTTCTTTGCCCGCAGGTAGGACACGGAGATGTTCTTGTTTGTGTAGTAGGCTGTAAGGTTCTTCAGCCTTTTCATCTCCTTGTAGCAGTCATCGACCACATCCATACGGTCCTTGTCCGTCATGGAGAGAGTCGTGATGTTGACCACCTGTTTCAGATCCGTCAGTATGCCGTTGGCTTCTTCCAGAATCTTCGTGTAGCCGGAGGCGATGGCAGAGAGTTCGGCACTCGTGAAATTCGGGTCGGTCAGCATCTTCTGGAAATTGTTGACATAATATCCGGAGATATTGCCGAGCATCAGGATTGTCTGCTGCACCTTACGGGCATCGCGGACAAGATTGTTGACCGACTGAAGGGCATCGTAATATTTCTTCGCCTGCTGGTAAATTTTCACGGTTTCCTGAAAATTCTTCACCATGTTCGTCGCCGTCGTTGACTCCTGAACAAGTGATTTGGAGTTGTTTACGATACTCTGGGCGATGTTCGACGGGTCGATGACCGTCCACTGGGCAGAGGCTCGGTTTGCTCCAAAGAGCAGAACCATAGCCACCACCGCGATGATTGTTTTGAGATGTTTCATTCGCTTTTGGATTTCAGTTGAGTTTTGAGGCAAAACCTCCGATTATCTTTACTCCCACATAAAGTAGGAGCAGAGGGAATGTTATTAGAGCAAGGATACCTACGAGTAATCCGGCAAGTATAAGCCACAGGATATAGAGGACTTTCATAACGGCAGCCATTGAGCGAGATGGTGAGCAATGTTTGAAAGAGTCTCGACCACAAACGGTTTGGCAAATACCACCATCCTATATGCCGCCACAAAAGCGACAGAGAGAACGGCTATTCCAATGAGAAAGAGTATTGCTCCAATAAGCACTCCGAGTATCGGGTGGAAGCATCTGGGTATCTTCATCTTCATGTGACACCCTCCCTTCTCTCGTTCGCGAGCATCTTTATCGCCGCCTCAACGCTGCCTCCGAGTTGGGCGGCTTTGTTGAGTACCTGAATCTTCTCCGTTTCCTCCGTGGTGTAGCAGAGATATTCCTCGGTAGATACCTCCGTGGCATAGACGGCAGATTGTGTTCCGCCAAGTCCAATCCACACCTCTTTATATAGTCGGTTGGGATTGTTCGCCATATTGATACTGAGTATCTGGCTTTTCTCCTTGTCGGTCAGACCGAGCAGCTCCTGAATCTGGTCGAAGCGGTTCATGTACTTGCGCTGATCCAGAAGTATCTTGCAGTCGGAGTTGTTGATGATTGTTTCCTTGACTATCGGCGACGATATGATGTCGTCAACCTCCTGCGTCACCACTACCGCCTCGCCGAAGTATTTACGCACCGTCTTGTAGAGGTACTTCATATACTCCGCCATGTTAGCCGATGACAGTGCCTTCCAAGCCTCCTCGCAGATAAGGACCTTTCGGATTCCCTTGAGTCTTCGCATCTTGTTGATGAATGCCTCCATGATGATGATTGTCACCACCGGGAACAGCTCCTTATTGTCCTTGATGGAATCTATCTCGAAGACAATGAACCGTTTACCGAGCAGGTCAATGTTCTCCTTTGAGTTCAGCAGAAAGTCAAAGTGACCGCCATGATAATACTGCCTGAGGGTCGTCAGAAAGTTGTCAATGTCGAAGTCCTGTTTGTAGATGGGGATTGGACGCTGCGCCATTTCAGCACGGTATTCGTCACGCATAAACTCATAGAAAGAGTTGAAACATGGCACGATATTTTTGTCAGCCCTCATCTTGTCAAGGAACATCGACAACGCCGAACCAAGCTCGCCACTCTCCGTTTTGGTCACTCTGTCGTCCTCCGACTTCCAGAGCGTAAGGAGCAGCGTCTTGATCGAGTCCTTCTTCTCCACATCGAACACTCCGTCATCCGTATAGAACGGGTTGAATGAAATCGGGCTATCCTCTGTATAGGTATAGTAGATGCCATCCTCGCCATGTGTACGGTTGTGGATGAAATTGCTCAGACCCTCGTAGGAATTACCGGTATCAATCAGCAGGATGTGCGCTCCCTGTTCGTAATACTGACGGACAAGGTGGTTGGTGAAGAACGACTTTCCGGTGGCACTCATACAGTCTCTCCAGCAGGGCGTCGGGAAGACATCCGCTAAACTGTGTGCCGTCAACCGTTCTAAAAACATTCATTGCGAATTGCAATGCGCCAACGGGCTGTTGATCGCCAGACTGCAAAATGTCTGACGCTTTTGTGATTGAATCGAAATCGACACCGCTTGCCAATGGATTGGGAGGGGCGACAGTATTGTCCTCTTTTTCGAGCTGCGCCTCTTCATCCCGGTGGTCTTCCCATGCCTGTGCCTCTCTTTCGGGAGACATTCGTTTGGGAGGTGCCTGAGTTTCATTCTTCACATCAAATTCTGCATCTTTCTCATCCATCAGGGTTTCCACACAGTCCCTGATAGGTTTCACTACCTCTTCCATCATCGCCTTGAGGTCTGCCACTGAGAAATTGGACAGACCTACGGCATCATCGGCTATTGCCGGACTGATAGTTTGAGGTACTGATTCTTTTGCCTCCGAAACCG
The DNA here is from genome assembly GCA_964550875.1 of uncultured Muribaculaceae bacterium. GTDB lineage: Bacteria > Cyanobacteriota > Vampirovibrionia > Gastranaerophilales > Gastranaerophilaceae > RUG841. The sequence continues at coordinate 49,157 of CAZKAS010000003.1, forward strand.
TGGGCGGAGGCGGAGCAAGAGGAATGTTCTCTTCCTGCGGCTTTTCCGCAGGATACTGTCCTCGTCGGTTCATATACTCGTTGAGCAGGACGACCACTATGGCCTGTGCCACGATAGCGCCGATGATATACATCCATATCATGCAGTGTTTCGTTTTGAATCGTTTGTCATCTCATTGATGAGATCGGCACAAGTGTCAAGATGGTCAAGCAGGATTGCCTCTACATACGACTCCATTGTAGGGCGGTCGCCATCGACATCCAGCACGATTCTTTTCAATCGCTTGCCGAGTTCGGCGGAGATATAAATCTCCCGCTCCTTACGGTTTACTTTGTCGCCCATCAGGTACTTTGCCTGATACTTCTTGGCATTTAGCGAGATACCATCCATTGCCTTGCAATCGGTATCCGAGAGATAGGATGCGGCAGTCAGTTCTGCTGTCAGTTTTCTCACATCCTCATCTTCAAGATGATAGGCCACTATATTCTGGACATACATACCGACGGAGGCTTTATCGCCGCCGATATTAGTGACTATCCTTTTGAGTCGCTGCCATAGCGACAGAGTGCAGCCCACATATTTGTAGGGCTTTAGAGAGTGTCCGGCGAAGAAGGTCTCGCGATATGAGCGTTTTACTTCGTCGGGATAGCCGGCACCGTCAACATTGATTTCTGTGCCGGATGAATTTTGATCTACTTTCATTCAAAAGAGTCAAAAGGATTTTTGGGCGGGGCTTTGTCAATCAACCCCTTTATGGTCTTGCCATAATTTGCAAAATGATTTTCAAGAACATTCCATAAGTAACCGACCATTGTAAGAGGCTCATCATTAGTGCTGAGTCTCTCCACCAACGTATTGAGCATATTGTAGTGTCGGACACTGATACAAATCTTGCGAATCTTCTGCTCCTTTGAAGTAGGTTTGATGAACAAGCCCTCGAAATCGGCTTCAGCATCATTTGGCTGCATTTTACTTGACACGGGTAACGGTTGTGTCACCGATGCCGATGGTGCCGTATGCTTCACCTTGCGCTTTTCATCTTCATCATCTTCCGCAAAATGCGGAGTGATGGGCTTGTATCCGTGGAGATAACCCTCCCTCGGAATTGGAACCTCTTCGATTTTCTTAGCCATTTCTGATGCCTGTCAAGGCAAGAATCTCCTTGGCTAATTCATCAATGCCGCTTCCCTTGACCAGTGATGGGTCAGGCGGGAAAAGTGTGCTTCTGAAGACCTTGCTCTTAGGATTGGCTGAAAGCCCTCTTTTGAATCTAACACTTGCTGGAATAGTTGTCTTCATCGATTCCAGACCGATACTTTCCATAAAAGCGTCGTATTCGCTGTAAATATCCTTGCGCTCTCTCGCGTCGATACGGTTCCACAGAATCTGCATCTTTTTCAGGTTGCCATATCCTGCCATCATAATATGGTCATGGATAAACTGGCAATATCCCAAGGTGCTTTCTATATCGTACTTGCTGGCTGCCATCGGACAGAATACATAGTCGCAATTCGATACGGCCTGTAAAACATTGTAGTTGTTCATAGTCCCCGGAAGATCGAGGAACAGAATCTGGACATCGTTGTCTCCATTGATGTACTTCCGCATGGTTTGTACGGTGTTTTCAAGAAGACAATCGAATACCACATACGGTTGAAGTCCGCTTTTCGCAAGCTGCTGATCTGCCAGTGCCTGAATATGCGGAAGACGGTCGAGATCCTTGAGTTCGCGGTCACGCTCTCCCTTCAAACTGTGCTGGGGCGAGTCGCAATCCATAATTGCAACCTTCACCCCCAACTCATAGTAGAGGTAACTCGCGACAAGAACCGTCAGGGTCGATTTGCCAACTCCTCCCTTCTGGTTGGAGAAGGCAACGGTGATGGTGTCGCTCATCTGAAAAATTTGACATGGTGAAAACTGGTCGGCAACATTTGCCACAACGCCGGGACAACTGCCACGGTCAGTAATACAGTCATTACGGACTGTAGGAGCAAAGAGCATCCTTGCCTACATACTTTCCTCCCGACACACATACGACTGAAGTTCCGGAAATCGGATATGACGGAATAACGAAGATTGCTCCTGACGTCATATAGTCCCGACTTCGGGAGGTCATTCAGGTCATGATATGGGAATCAGGTAAGTAGGTTGTTTCGGGAATAACTCTTTACTTACAAAAGGAATACAGTCCTTAGGGAATACCGTAGATAATATGGTACGCAGGTAAGTACATACTTTAGTACCGAAGTACCTTGGTACCAAAATACCGATGGAAGCAGACCGGGACTTCCGGACGATACTACATAATTCCATACCGACTTCGTGATTTACATCGGTAAGAACTGAGTGGGGTTGGTAAATCAGGACTTAATGACGTATGAAATGCAGTGCATATACAAGTTCTGACATACCGAATAAAGGACAGCCGTATTATCGGTCTTTAGACCACGACTGATTTTCAAGGATTTAACCTTGTGAGGTATGCTGGATAGCTTATGGAGCGCGTGCTCCGGCCATTTCAGCGCGGCTTCCTCGCCGCAGATATGCCCGATTATTATATGTATGCGGGCGGTAAACGGCGACCGCGTGCCCGGGTCATCCTTTCGGCCTGAACACGGGGGCTTGTCGTTCATTTACGATGCAAAGTTAAGGGCATTCCGCCATAGTTTCCAAATTATTTCGGGGTAGTTCCGTGATATTCCGTTTTGGTTCCGTTCTTTTCCGTGACGGGGGCGCGGCAGCCACCTCAAATGGCAGTAACTTTGCATTGTGCAACAGAGATAATATATCATGCTCCCGCACACACCTTATATTATGCGCCTGATGAAGACCGGCATCAAGGCAGAAAAACACAGGCTTACCAGTCATTATATATAAGGTGTCTCATTCTTTCAAATTACATCGTGTTCAACGGAACACAGCAAGGTGTCTTTTCATGGACCTGAAAAGGTTTCGAGGGCCCAAGCCCTACCGAAACAACCTTGCCCGTGTGGGACAAGGAAATTCTCCAAAGTCGAATTTCCCGATGGATGCCTGCGGCGCATGATAAGACCAAATCGCGTTGCGATAACAAACAAAATCCCCAAAACAACATGGAAAAATCATTCAAGGGCGGACGTCCTCCGCTCCCGGACAGGTGTGACCATCTTGTTAAGGTTCGCTTCAACACATCAGAACTGGATATGCTACTTCACATGATGGATAAGGCGAATGAGACGGTAAAGTCCACCTTTATCAAACAAGCTCTGTTCGGCAAGCCATTCAAAGTACTTGTAACGGACAAATCGCTGGCTGTTTACTGCGCAAAGCTCTCGGAGTTTTTCGCCCAGTTCCGCACATTGGGCGTAAACTACAACCTTATCGTGAAGGAGCTGCGCACGGAGTTCAATGAAAAGAAAGCGATGCAGTATCTCTACAAACTTGAAAAAGCCACAATAGAGATGGCTAAAATCTTGGCTGAGGTCAAGGCTCTCACCGTCAAGTTTGATGAGGTATGGTCGCAAAAATCTCTATAGGCAGCAGCCTTTATGGAGCACTCGCATACAATAATGAGAAAATGAATGCGGCACACGGGCGTGTGTTGGGTGCCAATAAGATTGTGTTGCCGGCTAACGGCAGTATAAATATTGGTGCTATGGCGGAGAACTTCAAGGCTTTTATGCCCAAGATGGGCAGGACAAAGAAGCCTGTTCTCCACATCTCACTCAATCCGCATCCCGATGACAGACTCACGGATCAGGATTTTGAAATCCTTGCCCGCGAGTATCTCGACAAGCTCGGTTTCGGTGAACAGCCATACATTATATATAAGCACGAAGATATTGACCGGCACCATATCCATATAGTAACGGTCAATGTCAACGAGCAGGGCAAACGCCTTGACCAGTCTTTTCTATTCCGACGGAGCAAGAAGATTACCAACGAACTTGAAGAGAAATACGGTCTCCACAAGGCGCAGCGGGAAAAGGTATCACCCGACACTCCCATTACCAAGATTGATCCCAACGGTGACATCAAGCGTCAGGTTCAGAATACAGTCAAGCTGGTTGGTATGCGCTGGCAGTTCCAGAGCATAGGCGAATATAACGCCATACTCGGACTGTATAATGTCAAATGCGAATTGACAGACGGCAAAGTCAATGGCCGTGAATATCACGGTCTGGTCTATTTCGCAACCGATGACAACGGCAATACCATAGCCACACCTCTCAAAGCCTCACGACTCGGTAAGTTTGCCAGCAGAACAGCCATTGAGAATAAATTTGAGCGCGACAAGGATAAAATCAACATCAAACCGACAAAGCGACTGGTAACGGATGCAATGGCTGCATCTACCGGAAAGGACGACTTCATTACCAGACTCAAGGAGAAAGGCATTGACCTAATTCTACGGTATAATGATGATGGCAGATTGTATGGTGCCACATACGTTGATCATAACAATCATGTCTCACTCAACGGCTCCCGTCTCGGTAAAGAGTTATCTGCAAATGCTCTACATCTCTGGTTCAACGACCCATCGGCAAAACCTTTGGTTCCGCCACAGTCGCATCAGACACAAGGACAGCAGTCCCAGTCAAATGGCGGTCAGCAACAAACCACGGGTCCGGCTCCGAATCAGCAACCTCAACCGACTCAACAGCGTCAGACTTCCTCAAATTCTTACGACTTCGATTTCGACCCGGTTTTGCCGGGACTCGGACTTTTCCAGACTGGGCCGGACTTCGACCCTGCGGAAGAAGCCTTCGCCCGTCGTGCGCGTAAGAAGAAAAAGAAGAAGGGACGCGGACTTTAGTAAAGGAATCCTAACAGCCACATCGGAATCTTGTTACCAAATCCTGTTTCGATATTATCGGCTATGACATAACTGTCTGGTTTATCGGCTATCTGGGAAAATCCCTTTCCTTTGCCTCCGACCTCGAAGAGATATGTATGGTCAAGCAAAAAGTCTCCCTCTTTGGCTGCGTAAAGTTTCCCGGCATAACTAAGCATCGAGCCTACAAAGCTTTCTCGTACCGTGCCGACTTTGTTAATGATTCCGAGTGCCTGCATGACCGAAGGATTGTCGAATAGTATCTTCTCAGGTTTAGAAGCTCGTTTTGGCTGTGTAGTCGGATCCATGAGAGTACGCAGGATGGCTCCCTCACTCAGTAATGTGAAAAATTTCATCAACTGGTTGCGGGTAACTTCGACATCTCTTGACAGATTGGTCATATTTGGTACGAACGGTACCTGTTCGGCAAGCACCACAAGTAGCTTCTTCAGCTTTTGCTGAGTCTCATATTCAATGGTTGTCACGGCAGGAATGTCAAGGTCTATAACCGACAATACGAGACGCTCAACGCGCTGGGCATAAGTGAACTCAGAACTATCCATAAAGAAAGGATAATAGCCTTTTTGCAGGTATTTCTCAAATTCACCTATAACGCGTATTGATGAAGTTACCGTTGAAGCCAAAACACGGTGATTAGTGAGAATATCATGCAGACTGAAAGGTTCCAGACCGAAGTCGCCTGTAAAATTCAGATACTCTCGGAAGGAAAGTCCCCGAAGTTCATAAATTGCTACACGACGTGACAGGTCTGCGATCTTACTATTGAGCTGAAGAAGTGACGAGCCCGTGAAAACCACAGATAAACCGGGATAGCTGTCATAAATATTTTTCAGTTCCTGTTCCCAATTCTGACGTGGATAGCGGTGGACTTCATCGAGGTAGAGATGCGTTCCGCCATGCTTATAGTGGTAGTCTGCAAGCTCCACTATAGTGTGGTCATTGAAAAATAGCTGGTCCAATGACGCATATACTCCGCGTTCACCATTCTCTTTGCATCGCTGCTTCATCATGGTGGTTTTGCCTACACCTCGGGCTCCTTTAATCATGATAAGCCTGTCACTCCATGCAATGGTGTCATAGAGATATCGGTGAAGAGGAGCATTAAGGCTATCCATCAACCGTGCTGAAATTTCGTAGATACGTTCCATACTCTTCAAGTTTCCACAAAGTTACTAATATTTTTCTTTACAGAGAAAGAAAAATGCCAAATTCTTTTCTCTGCAAAGAAAGATATTGGTTAACGCTATGCGTAGCAAGTTATTAAAAGTATCCATCAATCGGTTAAAACCGATAAATACAAAAATCAACGAAAAACAATGTCCCAACAAGAAGATGATCTCAGGGCACTGACGAAAATCATGGATTTTCTCCGTGCCACAAGCATCGTTCTGGTCATAATCAATATCTATTGGTTTTGTCCGGAACTTCATCCCGAAAATCCCGACGGATTCTTTACCATCGTCGATAAGGTGCTGAACGGTTTCGACCGTTCATGCCATCTGTTCAGGTCGCAATACACCTCCAAGTGGTTTGCGCTGCTTCTTCTCGCCCTGTCGTGTTTCGGCACGAAAGGTGTGAAGAACGAGGATATAACATGGCGCACCATCTGGATATTCCTCGGCATCGGCGTGGTGCTTTACTTCACACCGAAGTTCCACTACACCTTATATATAATGTGTAGCGCAGCCGGATTCATCTGCCTGCTTATGGCCGGCAACTGGATGAGCCGATTGCTACGTAATAACCTTATGACCGATGTGTTCAACAATGAAAACGAGTCTTTCCAACAGGAGACACGCAAAATCAAGAATGAATACTCAATAAACCTTCCCACCAGATTCTACTACAAGAAGAAGTGGAACGACGGATGGATAAATGTGGTCAATCCATTCAGAGCAACAATCGTGCTGGGCACACCCGGGTCGGGTAAATCCTATGCAGTAGTCAACAACTTCCTTAAACAGCAGATAGAGAAAGGATTTGCGCTTTACTGCTACGATTTCAAATTCGCAGACCTCAGCACCATTGTTTATAACCACTTCCTGAAGCACAAGGACAGGTATCCAAAAGGTGCCAAATTCTATGTGATTAACTTCGATGACCCCAGACGGAGCCACCGATGCAATCCCATCGCTCCGGCATTTATGACTGACATCGCGGACGCATACGAATCGGCTTATACCATAATGCTCAACCTCAACAAAACGTGGATTCAGAAGCAGGGCGACTTCTTTGTGGAGTCACCTATCATTCTGCTGGCAAGTATTATATGGTATCTCAAGCTCTACAAAGGAGGTATTTACTGCACATTCCCCCATGCCATAGAGTTCCTTAACCGCCGATATGAGGATATTTTCCCGATACTCTCATCTTATCCGGAACTGGAGAACTACCTTTCTCCGTTTATGGACGCTTGGCAAGGGGGAGCAGCAGACCAGTTGCAAGGTCAGATTGCATCTGCGAAGATACCTCTGTCGCGCATGATTTCGCCGCAGCTCTACTGGGTAATGTCGGGCAATGACTTCACTCTCGACATCAATAACCCTAAGGCTCCGAAGATACTCTGTGTCGGCAACAACCCCGACCGCCAAAATATCTACGGCGCGGCTCTCGGTCTATACAATTCACGCATTGTAAAGCTCATCAATAAGAAGGGTATGCTCAAATCAGGAGTGGTTATCGACGAGTTGCCGACCATATATTTCAAAGGACTCGATAATTTGATAGCTACCGCACGAAGCAACAAGGTCGCTGTCTGTCTCGGTTTTCAGGACTTCTCACAGTTGGAACGAGACTATGGCAAGCCGGAGGCAGCGGTGGTAATGAACACCGTCGGTAATATTTTCTCGGGACAGGTCGTTGGCTCTACTGCCAAAACCCTCTCCGAGCGTTTCGGCAAGGTGCTCCAGAAGCGTCAGTCTATCTCTATCAACCGTCAAGATGTATCGACATCAATCAACACTCAGATGGACAGCCTCATCCCACCGAGCAAAATCAGCGGTCTATCGCAGGGAATGTTTGTCGGCGCAGTCTCCGATAACTTCGGAGAACGCATCGAGCAGAAAATCTTCCATGCCGAGATTGTAGTGGACAGCGAGAAGGTATCGGCAGAAGAAAAGGCGTACAAACAACTTCCGATTGTTACCAATTTCATTGATGAAAACGGGAAAGATGTTATGGAAAATGCCATACAGACAAACTACCGTGCCATAAAGGAACAGGTAAAAAAGATAGTCGCAGAGGAGAAAATGCGCATCGCCGCCGACCCTGAACTGCGCCATCTGCTCGATTTGAAGTAAAACCGTGCTGAAAAATACCCGGATACCCGCAACCGGATAATGAAAAAATACGGGTTTGCATTCTCCGAAACATCTTTGATTTCAGCGAGTTGACCACTCGCTGAAATTCTTATTACGCAATCGCTACCCAGTTGAAAGCAACCGTGGAAATCAACTCTTTGCGGCGCAGTAATTTTGCATCGTAAGTTTTAATCGATGAAAAAATGGATATAACTACGATACAAGATAAAAATACTGTCACCATTGTGATAACCGCTAAACAAGCCGGTGACTTTATAAGTCTTCTCACCCGCATTGCGGATGGTATGGACAGGTTGGCGATCAATGCGGCGCCATCGCCCATGCTGCCCGAAAAGCCACAAGAGACGTATGGCATTAGACCGGATGCCATGTATCCCGAATGGCAAGTGCAGAAGATTTTCTCTTGCAGCGATAAGACTCTCCGTAAATGGCGCAAATTGTACGGACTACGCGCTTATCAAAGCAAATCAGGCACAAAAGGCTCCCGAATCTGGTATTGCGGTCAAGACCTGATAGATTTCTTCCGGGAGTTTGCCGTGGCTCTGGGTATCAAACACCCTAAGCCGATAGAAAAAGAGGTCCCCACGGGACAAATCTGTGAACCTCCAAAACATCTGACAATTCAAGATGCAAGAACAAGAACTGAAAACCCAAGACGTACTGATTGCCCACAACAGCCAGACGGGTGAGTCCGGCGTGGTGACCGGGGTAAAGCCTGACGGTACACCGCAGATGGAAGACCCCGCGAAGGCAGCCAAATTCCTGACATTCGACCGCCACGCCGACATCCTCGACAATTTCCTCCGGAACTTCACCGCCCAGTGTAAGAATCCGACAATCTTCGGATTCTTCAAGGTGCCGGCAGACCAAGTCCCCACGATGGGTTTCGCGGTCAACCAGATGGTGCAGAATCCCGATATGCCGGGAGCGAAGGATATGCTCGCCGAGGCAAAGGTGAAGATACCCGACGGCGCACCGAAGCAGGAGCAGAATGAAACAGTCTCCGAGACTGTTAACTCTGCCCCGGACACCACCCAGACTCAGGAACCCCAACGCTTCAAGCAGATTGACGAATCCAAAATCAACTGGGACAATCTCGCGGTATGGGGTATCACCAAAGAATCAATCGGTGAGCAGAATCTCCGCAACATGGTCAACAACCGGATGTCCGACCTCGTGAAAGTCACTCCGACTTTCGGCAATGAGAAATACGAGCTGGAGGCTCGACTCTCACTGCACGAGAATCCCGACGGAAGCATCAAAGTGGTTCCGCACTTCATCCGTCAGGAACCCAATCTCAACGATGAGTTCCACGGCGTGAAATTCACGAAAGAGGACAAAGAGATGCTGAAGATGACCGGCAACCTCGGCAGGGTAATCGACCTGAAAGATGCCAACGGGAACACGATTCCCAGCTTCGTCAGCATTGACCGCAAGACCAACGAGCTTATCGCTCTGCCCGTGTCGGCTCTCTATATCCGCAACAAGATTGGAGAGACAGAACTGACACCAAAGGAAATCGGATTGCTGAAATCAGGCAAACAACTCCACAAGGAGGTGACGCTCAAAGACGGCAAGACCTTCCCGGCGGTTCTTCAGGTGAGTGCGGCGGAGCAAAAGGCGGAGTTCGTTCCCATCCATGCCCGCCTCGGTCAGCAGAGGGCGCAATCCCAAGACCAGAAGCAGGAGGCTCCCGCCGAAAAGAATACCAACAACTGGGTTCTGAACGACGGCAGCATCAAGCCTCTCGGCAAATGGAAGGGGGTCGAGTTCTCCGACCAGCAGAAAGCGGATTATGTCGCCGGGAAGACCATCAAGGTCGATGGTGTCCCGGATGCCAAAGGTGTACCAAGCACAATCTACATCCGCTTCAATCCCGAAAAACAGCGGCCTTACACCTACAACTCCGACCCCGACATTGCCAAGGTCATAACACCGGTGGAGGAGAGTAAGACGCAGGTCGCGGTCAACTCGCATGGCAAGACCAATGAGGCGACAAAGGGACTGAAGGAACCGCTCGAACAGGGACAGACCCAACCCAAACCGGAACAGAAAAAGAAGTCAGGGCAGAAGCTCTAATCAGCTGATACTCACACCAAGGCTCGTAGGTGTGAAAGCATCTGCGAGCCATTCTTATACCCTTTCCGGAACAATGAAATTCAAATCAAAAACCCACAAACACAAATAGTTATGATTACAATCATCGCCCAAAATAAGACCACAGCACTTGCTATCGCACGTGCCACCGCCAACGACGACGAAGGCAACCGCTACTTCTACGGCAGCAAGTATTACATCACTTGGATGACTCCCAAGATGGTGGAAATCTCGACCCCTCGTGGTCAGGCATCCTACTGGTTCCGCGACCAGAGCTTCCCGCACCTCCCCAAATACCTCACTCTCGGCGTAACCACACGCTATCGACAGAACGGCGAGTCTATGACTCCGGAGGCAAACGCACAGCTCGACATCATCAAGTCGCTGTTTGCCAAAAGTGAAAGTATCATCGTGGCTGTCGAACCAACTCAGGAAGGCGAGATGAGTTTCCGCTATCTCTACTCCCATCTGCGCTGCACGCTTCCTTACAGCCGCGCAATCATCAACGACCTGACAATGAAAGGTCTCAACCGCGCAATATCCTATACTATGCCGGCAGAGAACTACGACAAGTGGTATCAGGCGGCTCGACTCCGGGATGAAGCGGACTGGCTCGTAGGTGTAAATGCCCGTCGCGCTCTCGCTTTCGCCGCCGGCCGTGGTACATACCGTATCGGACGTACCAGCGCATCTGTCATGAAGATGATTGCCGACCGCAACCTTATGGTCAAGTGTGCCGAGCAGACTTCCTCCAGCTACACAACTATCGCAATCAAGGACCGCGACGGAAACATCTTCACATTCCGCAGCATCGACCCGAACGATGTTTCTCCCAAGTCCACATCCGAAGTAAAGGTCATATCCGTGGAGAATACTGAGGCAAAGGTCAAGACTCCCAAGCTCTACAATCTCATCAATCTCCAGCTTGATGCGGCACGCATCTTCGGAATGACTCCGCTGCGCACCTATGAGGCGGCTCACCGTCTTTTCGGTCGGAAACTCATCTCTTTCCCGGTCGCCGCAGGCAGTACCGTTCCTCAGCGTAAGTATCAGGAGTGTCGCAAGGTGCTGGAGAAGATGCTTTCTTACAGCAACTACGCCTCCGTAGCAATGGCAAACATCGGAGTGGCTCCCGGTCGCGCAGTCGATAAGAGCAAGTACGGTACCCACGGCATTGTGGCTACCGGCGTGCCCCCTCTGGTACTGGATGACGACATGAGCCGTGTCTATCATCTCATCGTCAAGAGGATGTATCAGGCATTCAGCAAGGATGCTGTAGTTATCCGAACCCGTATCATCACTGAGTGTGAGGGCGTCCGCTACGAATGGAAAGGCGAAGCCTACAAGACCAAAGGCTGGCACTCGCTCTTCTCCGACACGCTGATGAAATCCCAACCGATGCCTGTACTCTACGAAGGTGAGGAAATAGAAATCTTCTCTACCGGCTCGTGTATTGCAAAATCTCCGATGCCGGAGGACTACACGGACGCAACTCTCATCGAAGATCTACTCGCAATCCGTGGCACAGTCTATTCTGACGGAATCGCCAAAGACATCGTGCATCTGGAATCCAGCGGTCTCATCGAGCGCGATGCTTGGGGACACCTTTCGCTTACCACCAAGGGTCGTCTGCTTTACGGTATCATCAAGGATATGAAGATTGCCGACATCGGCGAGGTAGTCAAGGTGGACAATCTGATGAAAGAAGTCGCCCGTGACGTACTCTCAACGAGCGCATACGACAATCAGCTCAAACAGTTCACCCGCGATGTGACAGCCGGAATCCTTGCCTCGGCGAAACTCTTCCCCAGAATGGAGGAAGACATCCCATGCCCTCATTGCTCAGAGGGCGTGATGAAGACTTTCGGCAGAGTGGCTATGTGCGACAACCCGGACTGCGGTCACTATGTGTTCCGCCAATTCTACGGCGTGACTCTCACCCACGAGGAACTCGCGTCACTCGTCAAGACCGGCTCGACTCCGTTCATCGGAGGTTTCCGTGCCCGTAGCGGCAAGACCTTCAAAGCCCAAGTGATAATCAATGCCGCCGGTAATACTCAGGTGGTCAGCAAAAACAAATCCGAAAACGCCTAAACGACTGCAATTATGAAAAATACTCTCGACGCATACATACGCTATCTGTCAAACTTCCTCTCTCGCAACAACTATCCGGAGGCTGAAGATCTCAGTTTCATCAATGCCCGCGCAGACCAGGCATACGATGTGTTCTGGGAGGCACGACGCGGAGGGGTAGATGTGCCTACCGCCGAGGAATTGGCTATGATAGCACTCATGCAGGGTTATGAATCCGACTCTTTCGACGCCCTCGTCAGAGAAATCCTCTCAGACTACTGCCCGGAAGAAGGTTACGACTTCTTCATCTCCGATATGGATGATGTGCTCGAAGAGTACCGTGAGCGGTATTCTCCCGACAAGTACCCCGTGTATTCGGCGGAGTACGAGGCGTTCAAGACCGAGCTGCTCGGCGTAATAGACGACTATTTCACCACCTATTTCCACTGATATGGCATATAACAGACTAAAAGTTATGCGCGACAACATCGAGGCGATAAGGCTTGCCTTTCGCCTCGGCGTTGCCGGACGCTCGGCACAGAATGCCGAGGAGCGCGAAATATTGCGCAAGTATGCCGGATTCGGCGGGCTGAAATGTATCCTCAATGATGCCGATGAGTTGGCGGATGCCGCAAAGTGGAGCAAGTCAGATATTGAGCTGTTTGCCCCGACGGTGGAACTGCGTAGGCTGATCCACGATTACAGCCACGATGACCGGGAGTTCAAGGACTATATTGATTCGCTGAAAGCCTCTGTGCTGACAGCGTTCTATACCGACAACCGCATTGTGGATGCCATTTCCGATGCGCTGAAATACTCCGGCATTGAAATAAAAAGTTTTCTTGAACCCTCTGCCGGTCAAGGGGCATTCATTGACTCGTTTCTCCGCAATGACAAATACCCCGGTGCCGAGGTACTGGCGTATGAGAAAGATTTGCTTACAGGCAAAATCCTTTCCGCTCTGCATCCGTCAATCCTAACCCGCATAGAGGGTTTTGAGAAGATAGAACGTGACTTCAACGGTTACTTTGATGTTGCCGCCTCCAATGTACCTTTCGGAGATTTTGCGGTAGCAGACCCGGCGTATGCAGTGAGCAAAGAGATTGCGTATCGTCAGGCTACCAAGTCGATACACAATTATTTCTTCCTCAAAACTCTCGACCAAGTGCGCGAGGGTGGTATCGTTGCCTTTATCGCATCGCAGGGGGTGATGAACGCCGCCAGTCCTTTCGTAAGAATGGAGCTGGTAAAACGTGCCGATCTTGTGGCGGCATTGCGACTGCCAAACAACACATTCTCCGACAATGCCGGGACTGATGTGGGCAGTGACCTTATCATATTGCAGAAGCATACCGGAAAGAAATCATTGTCGGCTGACGAAGAATTTTTCATTCAGTCGGTTATTGATCGTGGCACGAAAGTTCCGGGTAACAAGTTCTTTCAGGCTTTCCCGCAGAATGTTATCTGCACTGATGCAAAAGTGGGAACCGACCAGTATGGCAAACCTGCTATCGTGTACCACCATGACGGCGGTGTCGATGGTATAGCGACAGACTTGCGCAAGGCTCTCGATGAGTCGCTGCACCTGCGTCTTAATCTGGAATTGTATAATTCCAACGGTATCAAGCCGCCGACGCCTGACCCTGTCAAGCCGGAACCGCCCGCGCCCAAACAGGAGGTTAAGGAGGAGACTCCGAAAGAAAAGCCTCTTGCCGACAAAATTGAGCAGAGGAATGAGCCGTTGCTCCAGCAGTACCGGGAGATGAAAAAGAAACATCCCGATGCTATTCTTCTGTTCCGTGCCGGCGATTTCTATGAGACATTCGGCAAAGATGCTGTCGATGCCTCGGAGATATTGGGTCTGACTCTGACACACCGCCAGAGCGGTATTGACAGCCGCATAGAGTTGGCAGGTTTTCCGCATCACGCTCTCGATACCTATCTGCCCAAACTTGTGCGGGCCGGTCGTCGTGTGGCTATCTGCGAACAGTTGGAAGACCCGAAACTGAAAAGGACACCTGAAAAGAAAGCAGAGGCTCCAAAACCAACTCCCAAAACATCGGGAGTGGCGGAGACGCCTCTGATTGCTCAGTTCAAGGAGATAAAGGGTGAACACCCCGAAGCTCTGGTACTTTTCAGAATCGGCGATTTTTACGAAACATTCGGCAAAGACGCGGTGGACGCTTCCGAGATTCTGGGTATAACCCTTACCAGAAGGATGAACGGGAAAGCCGATACCACTGAACTGGCAGGATTTCCCCAGCACTCCTTCGATAACTATCTTCCGAGACTGATTGCTGCCGGCAAACAAGTGGCTCTGTGTGAGCAATCCGAAGACAACAGTCAGCAGATGAAAGTCGTTGAGATAGTCACTCCACAAGAGCAGAGCAAGGTGGAATCAAAGCCAGACCCCGCTCCCGCCGAACCTCCTACACCTGAACCAGCAAAGGAGATAGAAACTGATGGCAGACCGGATTACAACGATAATCCAGACCCTCGGCTCTTTGCCTACAATCTTTTCGGAGAGCTGGAGCCTATCGGCAAGCCACGTCCTCAGCCCAGACAGGCAGAGGATGCGCCCAAGCCTAAGCCGCGTGTGGTGATCAAGGACATTCCGGTTAAAAAATTCCGCCCGCTCACTGAAAAAGAGCTGGAATTTTACGGTTCTCTGAATTGGGAGGACAATCCGCCCATCAACGGATTTTACGAGACAATGATGTCGATTGCCCACCGCCAGTTGGAGGAAATGCGTCTGGAACGTGAAGCGGAAGAAGCCGCCAAAGGTGAACTTATCAACGAAAACGGAACAGTCATCGAGCGCACCGAAGGCGACTTCATACCCGGTCGCCAGCCAAGAGTGATGGCAGAAAAGGTCGAGGTAGATATGTCACCCCGTCCTTTCTCGGAAGATATTCAGTTCTTCCACCACAACGGCAGCATGGTCGTTCAGGACGGTCTTGTCGGTTTCCTTTCGGATGTCCGCAAGAATGGTGCGACTTTCACACCACTCAACGTCAAACCGGAACAGGCAAAACGCGCCATGCTGTATGTTACTCTGTCGGAGACATATCAGAAACTCTACAACTATGAGGCTGAGACCCATGAGCCGTCGGAACATCTGCGCGAGCACCTCAATCAGTATTATGATGAGTTCGTCGCTAGATATGGCAACCTCAACGAGAAACAGAATGTCAAATTTATTCTCATGGATGGTAACGGTCGTGACGCTCTGGCTCTTGAACGTGGAGAGAACGGTCAGTTTGTTAAGGCTGACATTTTCGATCATCCGGTTTCATTTGCTCTCGATGAAGTGACAAGTGTCGATACTCCTATGGAGGCTCTGACCGCATCGCTCAACAAGTACGGCGAAGTCAATCTCGAATATATGTCGTCGCTGGTGGATATGAATGAAGATGCAATCACCGATAGTCTGGAAGGACACATCTTCTATAATCCGCTTGTCGAAAACTACGAGATTAAAGATCGCTTCATCGCCGGAAATGTCGTTGCAAAAGCCGAGGCTGTCCGTTCATGGATTGACCGTGAGGAGGAGCGCATCAAAGGATTTCCCGGATATGACGGCATTGAGCCGTTCATTGCCATGTCGAAGGATTCACTCAAAGCGCTGGAGGAAGCTCGGCCCCGCCGCATCGAGTTCGACGAGCTTGACTTCAACTTCGGTGAACGATGGATCCCGACGGGTATCTACTCCGCCTATATGTCGTATCTGTTTCACACCAACGTGAAGATTGCCTATTCGTCATCTATGGATGAGTATTCGGCAGAGGCATCGAGAAAGAATATGACAATCTGGGAGGAGTTCTGCGTCAGAGGGTATTACCGCACATACGACGGTATGAACCTGCTGAAACACGCTCTCCACAACACCGTGCCCGACATCAAGAAATCGGCAGGCAAGGATGAGGACGGTCACGACATAAAGGTGCCGGACAACGAAGCTATACAGCTTGCCAATGCCAAGATTGACGAGATAAGAAACGGATTCAGCGATTGGCTCGAAGCACAGTCGCCTGAGTTCAAGGAAAAACTCGTTGACCTTTACAATGACAAGTTCAACTGTTTCGTGCGCCCGCAGTATGACGGCAGCCATCAGACCTTCCCGGATTTGAACATGAAACTGCTCGGCGACCGCTATGGAATCAGCTCCATTTACCAGTCGCAAAAGGACTGTATCTGGATGCTGAAACAGAACGGCGGCGGAATATGCGACCATGAAGTTGGAACAGGTAAAACACTGATAATGTGCATTGCAGCACATGAAATGAAGCGTCTCGGTCTGGCTCACAAACCGATGATTATCGGTCTGAAAGCCAATATCGCCGAGATTGCCATGACCTATCAGAGTGCCTATCCCAATGCACGAATCCTGTTTGCCGATGAAAAGAGTTTCAAGGCAGACAACCGCGTCAACTTCTTCAACCAGATCAAGAACAACGACTATGACTGCGTTATCATGTCACATGACCAGTTTGGCAAAATCCCGCAGTCGCCGGAGATGCAGCAGCAAATCCTTCAGGCGGAACTTGACACGGTTGAGGAGAACCTCGAAGTGCTGAAACAGCAAGGGCATGATGTGTCGCGCGGTATGCTCAAAGGTCTCATCAAGCGCAAGGAGAATCTTACCGCCAAAATTGCGACTATTCAGTACCAGATGGAGCAGAACAAGGACGCTGTCGTTGACTTCAAGCAGATGGGTATTGACCATATCTTCGTGGACGAAAGCCATCAGTTCAAAAACTTGATGTTCAACACACGACACGACCGTGTGGCTGGATTAGGTAATTCGGAAGGCTCACAACGTGCGCTGAATCTTCTCTACGCTATCCGTACCATTCAGGAGCGTACTGGCAAAGACCTCGGAGCGACTTTCCTCAGTGGCACCACCATATCCAATTCATTGACGGAGTTATACTTGCTGTTCAAGTATCTCCGTCCCAATGAGCTGGAGCGTCAGGACATCCGCTGTTTTGATGCGTGGGCGGCAATCTTCGCCAAGAAAACTACTGACTTCGAGTTCAATGTGACCAATCACATTGTGGCGAAGGAGCGTTTCCGCTACTTTATCAAAGTACCTGAATTGGCAGCTTTCTACAATGAGATTACTGACTATCGCACGGCGGAGGACGTGGGTGTTGACCGCCCGGAGAAACATGAGATACTCCACAATATCCCACCGACACCGGCGCAGGAGGCTTTTATTGAGAAGCTGATGGAATTTGCCAAAACAGGCGATGCCACTATTCTCGGCAGAGCGCCGTTGTCTCAAACAGAGGAGAAGGCAAAGATGCTCATCGCCACGGACTATGCCCGAAAGATGGCTCTTGATATGCGCATGATTGACCCTGAATATGGCGATGACCCTAACAATAAGGCGAGCCATTGCGCCCGTATGATTGCGGAATACTATCGCAAATATGACGCTCAACGTGGCACACAGTTTGTGTTCAGCGATTTATCGACATACAAGCCCGGAGAATGGAATGTCTATTCCGAAATCAAGCGCAAGCTGATAGAGGACTACGGTATTCCGGCGCATGAGATACGCTTCATTCAGGAATGTAAGACGGAACGTAGTCGAAAGGCTGTTATCGAGGCTATGAACAGCGGAGATGTGCGTGTCCTTTTCGGCTCGACAAGTATGCTCGGAACGGGTGTAAATGCCCAGCGCAGAGCGGTTTGTCTCCATCATTTGGATACGCCGTGGCGACCGTCAGACCTCACTCAGAGGGATGGCAGATCCATTCGAGCCGGCAACGAGATTGCCAAGTTATACGCTGATAATAAGGTGGATGTAATCATCTATGCTGTGGAGAAGTCGTTGGACTCCTACAAGTTCAATCTTCTTCATTGCAAGGCGACATTCATCGACCAGCTCAAATCCGGCGCACTCGGAGCGAGAACAATCGACGAGGGTGCAATGGACGAGAAGAACGGCATGAACTTCTCTGAGTACATGGCTATCTTGTCAGGTAATACAGACCTGCTGGAAAAGGCGAAACTTGAAAAACGCATTGCCTCTCTGGAGAGTGAGCGCAAGGCACATAATAAAGGTATCTCCGATTCCAAGTTCCGGTTTCAGACCATCACCCACGACATTGCCAACAATGAGGCTGCAATCGAAAGGATGAAGGCAGATGCAGCCCGGTATCAGTCGGTCGTTCAGCGGGACAAAGACGGCAACCCCGTCAACAATCTCACTATCGACACCTGCCACCTCAAAGATGAGCAGAACATGGGCGTTCACCTGCAAGGTCTGGCGATGAAAACCGATACTCATGGTCAGTATCAGCGTGTCGGAGAGGTCTATGGCTTCCCTATCAGTATTATCTCGGAGCGCAACCTTGTTGAGGGGAAGGAAACCGTTCAGAACCGATTTGTGGTCGAAGGCAACTACAAATACAAGTTCAACAACGGCTTCATCGCCATGAGCGACACCCATGCCGCCTGCATGAACTTCGTCAATGCTCTGGAGAAAATACCCGGCATCATCGCCCAGTATGAGGAACTGACAGCCAAACTCAAAGCCGATGTTCCACAGCTCGAAGCCATCGTTGCCAAATCGTGGGGCAAGGAGGACGAGTTGAAACAACTCAAATCCGATCTCGCAGCCCTCGACCGTAAAATCACTGCCGCCCTCGCTCCCAAGAAAGAAGAACAGGACGGTGTAGAGAACAAGCAGCTCAACACAGTGGAGGCTCCGGCTCAATCCACCGACACCAAAAAGACAATGGTCGCTGAACCGCCCGGTAGATACCAGCGAGAACCATTAAGTTCCCGCATCATCATCGGAGGTTGCGGAGCCACTCCACCCGGAGGATTCCGCGCCGCCGGGCCCAAAATATGAAAAATGTGAGCCAGTCCTTAACCCTGTCTGGGACTGGCTCACTTAACAAACAGACAGGATAAGGCATCGTATGATTGACATCAATACTCTTATTGAAAGCGGCATCACCGATTTCAATATCACCATAAAATATTCAGATCTCGTAATGCTTGGCGACCGTCTTGTGGAACGAATACTCGATGAAGTCTGTCCCGTGGCGGCAGAAAACGCCGTTGAAAAACTGCTGACGAAATCCGAGGTCATGGAAAAATTCGGCGTATGCCACACAACTCTCTACAACTGGGACAAGTCGGGGGTACTTGTTCCTGTAAAGGTGGGAAGGAAAATTCATTACAGGCTCGGAGATGTTCAGGCTTTGCTTGAACGACGGGGGATTAAATAAGGCGACAGCCGGCATCTTGGGGGGAGATGTCGGCTGTCACTGTTTGTGTCAAGTACGATTATTTCACGCCGCGACCGTCTCCGGCCTCGTCCTGACGAATCCATCTGTCATTAAGACAAGCCCGCATATCATCGGTCCAATAAGAGCGGCTTTCGATATTCTTTCTTTCATCGTATTTTGCCATTCCCTTGCGGCCTTTTCTTCTTTTCATCTGGCGGCCGTTCTCATAACTTCCATCGGTAGAGAGGTTCATATTCAGAGTGGTATTGAAGAAGTTTATCACATCTTCCTGTTTTGCTCTGCCGTTGTTGAACGACCCTTTGGAAACAAGTCCCAGTATCAGCTCGTATATTCCGCACGTTCCATCAGTCCATTCCAATGGCTCTCCATTGGCAAGCGTAAAAGCTGAACGGAATGAACTAAGTGCGTCCTCACACTTTTTCTGCGTCTCCATCACCAACTCCTTCATCGTTTTGATAAGAGATATTGCGAGTGCGAGATAAGTCAAGGTTATGCTACATTGAGTTTTTCCCGTGTGAACACTGAAAATGGCGTTAAGCCTCACGAGGCAATGGTGCTTCTCAACCCAATGGATGGGTTTATGAATAAAGCTGATGAGATGTGAGGCAAATTTCTCAAAAGCTTCTTTGATTCTGCCCAGTTCACCACTGAGGATGAACCGAACAAATTCCGCTTCTACGATTTCGTCGCTATTTGTCATAGGCTTTGGGGATTGAGTATTGTGAATAAATTTTACGATTGCATAACTAATGGGCATTATTATGGTTCATCAAAAGATAAAGAATATTACAATATGGTATATGTCAGCACAATAAGGACGTGAAGCCTTTGAATAAGATGTTAAAACATAAAGAGAAAGTATAAACAGGCTTTATGTTTTTGTCCTGAAACTTTATGTTTTATGCACGGAAACCAACATATCTGTGATAAGTTACGCCAACCTTTTATGAATGGTGTATGTTTTATAACATAAAATCGACAACTTTAGACAGGGATTTTTCCCATTTAATTACCCATCACAAGATTTACTATGAAGGTGCTTCTTTACGAGCCAGACGAAAGGGCCGCAGAAACCATCAGCCATGCCCTCCGCAGAGAGGGCTATGATGTCAATTGGATTAAGGACTTCCTTAACGCCAAATCAAAGATTCTCGATGAAAGGTATGATGCCTCACTCATTGAGATAGATGACAGTGCGGAACAAGGACTGCAACTCATAGAGTCATGGATTAAGCGCACACCGGAATTACTATGTGTCGCAATTTATAGAGACCAGGATGCCGAGGCCGGATTTCATGCGCGTAGATTAGGCTCACAGGAAATATATGAAATCGAGTATGGAAGTCTCCACGAATTGGATAAGATACTAAAGCGGTATAAGGTACTGGCTCGTCGTCCCCGTAAATATTGTCACAAAAGTGAGGACCACAACAAGGCTGTTAGAAATCTTACGAGTCTGATAAATCACAATAAACCGGTTCTGATTATTGGCGAATCCGGCTCCGGCAAAAGTTTTATCGCAGAACATATCCACTGTAATAAGACCGACAAGGACTACGGATTTGAAGAAGTTTCGTGTGCCGACCTCAATGTGGAACATGGAATGGAGTTGCTGCTTGGCGTTGCGCGTGGATTCAGAAAGGCCGTTACAAATCAGCGCAAGGGAATCCTCGCAAAAGCCAATGAAAGGGGACTGTTGTTCCTGAGGAATATTACACAGTTGCCTGTACCACTGATGGACGTACTTGCCGACGTTCTTGAAAAAGGTGAGTTCCGTAGCGTCGGTTCCGATGTCAATGTAGAATTTACCGCCCAATTCATCGCCTCCTGTGACGAAATCACCGACATAAATCCGGAGAAGTTCAATCGCCGTTTATATGATATTCTCATTCATAACGTGGTTCGCATACCGCCTTTGCGCGATTGTCCGGCTGACATTATTCCGAATGCCCACCAGATGGTTGAGGATTATTGTATATTGAAAGGAATAGAATCTGCGCCAGTCATTGATCCGGGTGCAATTCTGAAAATCACATCCCATCATTGGCCGGGCAACTACCGTGAACTGAAAAACTGCATTGAGAACGCCGTATCATGCTGCACCGACGGTCAAATCAAAGCGGAGGATCTGAATATTCCTCCACAGGCGAATGCCGAGAGCATTCCCACAGACAGACGTGGCAGACTGATATACTATCTCACAAAATACAACGGCAAGAAAGTCGATGTCATGCAGACTCTCGGAATAACAGCCCCGACACTTGACAAGTGGCTCAAAGATGAAAGCATAGATTACAAACTTTTCAAGAAAAAGAAGGAACGAAACTCAAAACGCAATAAGCAATGATGGAAATAACGAATACTATCCCCAAGGAATACGAGGGTAATGACGCCTATATGAATATCATCAGGCGTGTGAGTGTACGTAGATATTCTGATAAACCTGTATCTCCCGGGCAGGTATCGGCAATATTGCACGCCGCAATGAGCGCACCGACCGGCGTGAATAAACAGCCGTGGGAATTTATCGTAGTTGATGACCCGGAACTGCTGACGCAGCTTGCAGATAATCTGCCATACGCGAAAATGGCGGCACAAGCCCCGGTCGCCATTGTCGTATGCGGCAATAAGGACAGGTTTCTTGACGGGGTTGATGATGTACTATGGGAGCAGGATCTGTCTGCGGCTTCCGAGAACATTCTTCTCGCCGCTCACGCTATCGGACTCGGTGGAGTGTGGACCTGCATCTATCCTCACGAAGAAAGGATGGCACCGATAAGGTCAATACTCAATTTGCCCGACAACATAGTCCCTTTCAATCTTATTCCAATCGGTCATCCCTTGACCGACCATGCACCGATGGACAAATGGCACCCGGACATGGTGCATCAAAATCGCCTGAAATAAACCTCCAGACGCTATATGTTCGACACTAAATTCGAGCCATTCGGAATCCCGAGTGGCTCGATTTCTTTCGTTGAGACCAGCGGTTGTCAAAGGGCTGTCAACGGGGCATAGTAATAAACCTGTGTTTGTAAAATGAAAATCTTACCTTTGTAGA